>DATMVF010000259.1:0-10972 GCA_035563475.1 Rubrobacter sp. | reverse complement strand
CCAGGGTGAGGTACTCTCCGGGGTCCTCGGAGCGCCGGAGCAGTTCAGTGCCGAGGTAGCCGTCGTCCCGGCTGAATAGCAGCGCCCACTCCCCGGAGGGGCCGTAGGCCCGCTCGAACTCGATCTCCCGACCCTCCAGGGGCCGGAACCGCCAGAGTATGACGTACATGGTTATATAGTCATCCCCTTCGACAGGGGCGTCAAGCGTGGGGATCCACCTCGAATCCCGAAAATCCGGCAAACCCATCTGGGGTGTAGCCTTACCGCTGCTTTACAAACGTTCGCGAAACCTAGTAACGTGAGTCTTATGAAGTCTTTTCTGAGTCATGATAGGTCGTGGGCCTACCTCTCGATGCTCCTCATCGGCGTCTGTGCGGTCGCGCTCGGGGTGTGGGCCAGGCTGTACGATCTAGGCTTCCCATCCAGAATTTTGTGGGACGAGAAGTACTTCCCGGCCATGGCCAACAAGTACTTGCAAGGTGTCTACCAGTTCGACCTTCATCCGCCCCTCGGGAAGTTCATCATAGCCGTTGGCATCGCTCTGTTGGGCAACGAGCCTCTGGGGTGGAGGATCATGCCTACGTTGTTCGGCCTGGGCCTCTTGCCGCTCGCCGCCCTCCTCGGCTGGTATTGCCTCAAGGAGAGGGTTGGCGCCATACTGCTGGCCACCTTCTTCGCCGCAGAGACGATATTAATAGTCCATTCCAGGATCGGGGTCATGGACATCTTCGTCGTCTTCTTCGTGCTCGCGGCCTTCCTTGCGGCGCTGCGGGCCGAGAATGGCAGGCAGGTGATCTTCTCTTCGGTGTTGCTGGGCCTGGCCATCGCCGTCAAATGGGCGGCCTTCCCCGTCGCCGTGCCCATAGGCTACGTCTTGTGGCGCAAGGGACTGTTGCGATCGTTTGTGGGGGGGCTCTGGATCTCCGCCGTCGTCTACGTCGCCGTGGTCTATGCCGGGGCGCTCATTACCATCACCACGAACCCCATACAGGCCTGGGTGTGGGCGTGGGACTGGCACGTCGATGCCGCGCGCAAGGTTACAGCCTCCATCCCCCACACCTGGGGCTCGCCCTGGTGGAGCTGGCCGATCATGCTGCGGCCGATACGCTTTTTCTACGGGGCGAACGCGGAGGGATCGCTCCAGGTAGTACTCGCGATCGGCAACCCCCTGATCTGGTGGAGCAGCACGCTGGCCGTGCTCGTGAGCATCTTCGATATTGCTCGCAAAGCCTTAGCCAGAAAGCTCTCGGCGGACGACCCGATCATACCGATCGTGCTCGGCTACGCGTTTCTCCTCGTCCCCTGGGTGGCCGGCACCAGGATACCGTACATCTACAATTATTTGCCCATCTACCCCTTCGCCATCCTGGCGCTGGCCTACTGGCTTTGCAAGGTCTGGAACCTTTGGAGGTGGGGTCCCTGGATGGTCGTCGGCTTTGCCGCCTGCGCCGTGGCGCTGACCGTATTCTTCCTCCCGCTGGTCCTGGCGGTACCCATGAGCGAAGACGACATCATGCGCCGCGTGTGGATCGACTACTGGTTCTACTACGAGAGACCGGTTCCTGGGAGCGGGTGTCTCGTTGCGAACCCCGCCAAGCTCTGCCCCCAGTGAACGCTACGCTGTTTCGATGGCGTCCTCTACCCTGATGCTACCGGCCCGGACGACCCTGGCACAGATTCCGCCTCGACCCTTCAGGGCCCGCGTCATCCCGCGCTCGCTCAAGTCCTGTACGTGCCTGCAGGGCGGACGCGGCCTGTCGTACTCCAGCACCGTCTCCCCGACGCGGAACTTCTTCCTGCGCAGGTCGCCCAGCTTTATGCCCCGGGTGACGATGTTACGCCTGTGCTCGCCGTTCTTGACGCCGATGCCCAGCTCGTTCTCGATATAGTCGAGGTCCTCGCCTTCGATCAGGGTCACTTCGCACACGTCTCCGTAGCGCGTCCAGAATCCCGTGCCCGCACAGTAGCGGTCCCCCTCGATGCCGCACCCCTCGACGGTACGGACCTCCTCGACGCTCTCCATCGCCGCGCTGCCTTCTCCTGTAACAAAGATCTCCTCGACGACGCCCTTCATCCTGCGTGCTCCCTCCGGTAGTTGGACTCGGGAGAGAGGTTAGCAGCTACGTGCCCCCGTCGGCATGCCCGTAACCACCTCCGCCGGGCGTCTCGACGGTAACCACGTCTTCTTCATCCATCTCCCTGCTGACCTTCGGCGGCAACTCCTCGCCGCCCAGGAGGTTGCGGCCGACCCTGCCAGATTCGCCGCCGTCGACGCCGTGCGGCCCGTAGCGCCTGCGGTCGGTGAGCAGGGAGAGGCTGGCGGGTTCGAGTACGCGCACGGCGCGCACGATGCCGTCGCCGCCCCGGTGCTCGCCCTTCCCACCCGAGTCGTAGAGCAGCTCGTAGCGCTCGACGCGCATGGGATACTCCATCTCGAAGGCCTCGATGGGGGTGTTGAGGGTGTTGCTCATCCCGACGTGGACGCCCGAGGGACCAGAACCCCTGTTGCTCGCCCCCTGGCCGCCGCCGATGGTCTCGTAGTAGGTCCAACCAGGACCGCCTATGAGCAGGTTGTTCATCGTGCCCTGGCCCTGCGCGGGTATCCTCTCGGGGGCGAAGCCGGCGAGCGCGGCGAGCACGGTGTCCGCGATGCGGTTGGAGGTCTCGACGTTCCCGGCCACGACCGCGGAAGGGTAGGTCGCGTTGACCAGGCTACCCTCCGGGGCTTCTATGGTTAGCGGGGCGTATGTGCCGGCGTTGGCCAGTATGTCCTTGGGGAGCAGCACGCGCAGGGCGAAGTAGCTTGCGGAGCGGGTGACGGGGAGGGGACAGTTTATGTTGCCGCTGACCGCGTCGGCGGTGCCCGAGAAGTCGATCTTCATCGAGTCGCCCTCGACGGTCACGGTGGCCCTTATGGTGATGTCTTGGTCCGTTATGCCGTCGCCCTCCATGCAGTCTTCTGCGGAGTGCTCGCCGTCGGGGAGGTCACTTATAGCCTCACGGGTGCGTTTCTCGGCGTAGGAGATCACCTCCTCGAAAGCGTCGAGGATGGTGTCTTTGCCGCGACGTTCTATCAGCTCCCCGACGCGTTCTTCGGCGATGTTGTTCGCGGCGATCTGGGCGCGCAGGTCACCACGCCTGAGGTCGGGCGTGCGGACGTTGGCGAGGAGCAGATCTAGCACATCCTCGACGTAGTCGCCGCCCCGCACCAGACGGACCGGCGGGATGATGAGGCCCTCCTGGAAGATCTCACGCGAGTCGCTCGGCATAGAGCCGGGACGCATGCCCCCGACGTCTGAGTGATGGGCCCGCGTGACCGCGTAACCGATGATCTCACCCTCGTAGGCGACGGGGGAGACGAGGGTTACGTCGGGCAGATGGGTCCCGCCGGAGTAAGGATCGTTGATGGCGAAGACGTCGCCTGGCTCGGGGTCGCGGTCCATGATGGCCGCGACGGCCTCGGGCATCGCGCCGAGGTGGACCGGGATGTGTTCGGCCTGGGCGACCATGCGGCCCTCCGAATCGAAGAGGGCCGTCGAGCAGTCGCGCCTCTCCTTGATGTTCGAAGAGTAGGAGCCCCGGATCAGGACGGCCCCCATCTCCTCGGCGATCCCGGCCAGAGCGCTGGCGAGGACCGAGAGGGTTACGGGGTCGAGTCTTCCTACACTCATCTCTTCTCCAACACGAGCGTTCCCACGCCATCGACCACGCCCCGCCACCCCGGCCTGACAACGCACGTGGACTCCCTGAACTCCACTATGGCGGGACCCTCTACCTCGGACCCCTCGCCCAAGGCTTCGCGGTCCAGCACGGGCACCTCCATCCACTCTCCGTCGAAGTTGGCCTCCCGCTCTCCTGCTTCGGCTGTGCCCCCGGCCTCTGTCTCCGTCAGTTCGGGCTTCTCGACGGGGACCGTGGAGATGAGGCGCACGTTCACGAGCTCGACGGCCTCGTCCTCCATGCGGTAGCCGTAGCGCTGCTCGTGCGCGGCGTGGAAGCGAGGCTCCAGCCTCTCTAGAGAGTCAGCCTCCACTGTCAGCTCGAAAGACTGGCCCTTGTAGCGGAGGTCGGCCCTGCGCGTGTGCTCCGGAGCTTCGAGGTCTCCTTCTGCCGCGTTCTCCATCTGCGCGAAGCTGCGCTCGAGCTCTTCGGCGTCCACTTCGTCGAGGGGAGAGAGGTAAGGGCTCACGTAGTCGCGGCGGATGTCCGAGATGGCGAGGCCGAGGGCGGAGAGGACGCCGCCGGCGCGCGGGACGAGGACGGTCTGCATGCCCAACTCCTCGGCGAGGGCGCAGGCGTGCATCCCGCCTGCCCCACCGAAGGCGAGCAGGGCGAACTCCCGCGGGTCCAGGCCGCGCTCGACGCTGATGATCCTGAGCGCGCGCGTCATCTCCGCGTTCGCTACGCGCACGGTGCCCAGGGCGACGTCCTCGGCCGAGAGGTTGAGCTTCTCCCCGAGCGCGGCGAGGGCCTTCTCCGAGAGTTCGCGCCGCAGCACGACCTCACCGCCAAGCTCCGTGCCATCGGCGAGGTAGCCGAGGAAGAGGTTGGCGTCGGTCACCGCCGGCTCATCGCCGCCCATGTCGTATGCGGCGGGACCTGGCTCGGCACCGGCAGAGTGGGGACCGACGCGCAACGCGCCGCCGGCGTCGGCCCAGGCTATAGAGCCGCCGCCCGCGCTGACGGTATGGACGTCGACCATGGGGAGCTTTATGGGGACGCCTGCGACCACCGTCTCCGTGGTCGTCTGGGCTTCGCCGGCCAGGATCGGGGCCACGTCCGTGCTCGTACCGCCCATGTCGAAGGTGAGGAGGTCCTCGTAACCGCCGAGGGAACCGACGTAGGCGGCGCCGACCACGCCTCCCGCAGGGCCCGAGAGGACACAGCCTGCGGCGTCGGAGACGGCATCGTCCACGCTGGTTACGCCGCCCGAGGACTGCATTATGAGCGGAGGCGGGCCCCCGGATTCGTCGACCCGCTCCGCCAGCCTCCCCAGGTAGGCGGCGAGCTTAGGGGCCAGGTAGGCGTCGGCGGTCGTGGTGGAGAACCTCTCGTACTCGCGGAACTCGGGCAGGACCTCGCTGCTTAGGGAGACGTACACGTCGGGGAGCGCCTCGCGCAGCGCCTCGCCGACACGCCGTTCGTGTTCGGGGTGCGCGAAGGCGAAGAGCAGGCAGACGGCTACCGCCTCTACCTCGGCCTCTTCCACGGCGGCGACGGCGGCATCGAGGCTCTCACTTTCGAGCGGCGCCAGCTCTCCCTTAGGACCCATCCTTTCCTTGACGGTGAAGCGCAGCCCACGGGGGACGAGCGCCGGCGGCCGGTCTTGTGCCAGGTCGTAGAGCGAGGGACGGTTCTGGCGGGCTATCTCCAGTACGTCCCTGAAGCCGGCGGTCGTAACGAGGGCCGTGCGGGCGCCCCTGCGTTCGAGGAGGGCGTTCGTCGCGACCGTCATGCCGTGGGCGAGGGCGACGACCGCGCCAGCCTCGACCTCCGAGGCTTCGATGGCGTTCATCACGCCCTCCGACTGGTCGCCGGGCGTGGAGGGTACCTTGGCGGTCAGAATCTTGCCTTCCCCGAGTGCGACCAGGTCGGTGAACGTACCGCCCACGTCGACCCCGAGGCGGAGGTCCTTCACGAGGTCATCCCTGCTGCTCGGCGACGAGCCGCCGTTCCGCGGGTTCCTCCTCGTAGATGTCCTTGCGGTAGGTCTCATCGGCCAGGAAGTAGCAGAGTACGCTAAGGGCGCAGAGCACGGCGATGTAGACGGAGATCAGGGTCGCCCCGCCAATCGGGAAGAGGGTGGCCGCGATTATAGGGGCCAGGGCACCGCCGAAGATGCCGGAGATCTGGTAGCTGAAAGACGCCCCCGAGTAGCGCACGCGTGTGCCGAAGAGCTCCGCGTAGAAGCTCCCCTGGGTCCCGTAGACCGCAGCATGGCCGACCGATAGGCCCATCACCGCGGCGAACACGATCAGAACCGTAGACTCTGTGCTGAGCAGGGCGAAGAACAAAAATGTCCAGATCCCCATAAAGACCGCACCGCCGATGAGGAGCGGCCTGCGGCCTACCCTGTCGGAGAGCGAGGCGAACGCCGGGATGGTGAAGATCTCGATCAACGCTGCGATGGTGATCGCGGTGAGGCCGACGCTCTCGGGGAGCCCCAAATTGGCGGTGATGTAGGTCAGAGAGTAGACGGCGAGGATGTAGAAGGCGGCGTCGATGCCGATGCGGGAACCCACGCCCAGAAGCACGTTCCTGGGGTAGGTGCGCAGTACGTCCACTATCGGCATGCGGGCCTCGGTCCCCGACTCGCGCACCCGGGAGAAGGCCGGACTCTCGTAGATGGAGAGCCGGATGAAGAGTCCCACGGCTATGAGGATCGCGCTCAGCAGGAACGGCACGCGCCACGCCCAGGCCGCCTCACCGGAGACCGCCCCCACGAGGGCGAAGGCGCCGGTGCCGAGCACGAGCCCCGCGGGAACCCCCATCTGTGGCCAGCTCCCGTTGAGGCCGCGCTGGTCCTCGGGGGAGTGCTCGACCGCCATCAGGACGGCCCCGCCCCACTCCCCGCCGAGCCCGATACCCTGAAGGACACGCAGCAACACGAGCAGGATCGGCGCCAAAACGCCTATCGCGTCGTAGCTCGGAAGGGCACCCACGAGGAATGTGGCTATGCCCATGATCAGGATCGTCGTAACGAGCATGGTCTTGCGCCCGATCTTGTCCCCGTAGTGGCCGAAGATGAGACCTCCCAGGGGACGCGCCCCGAATCCTACTGCGAAGGTCGTGTAGGCGAGTATGGTCCCCGTCGTGTCACCGAAGCCCGGAAAGAAGACGTCTGGGAAGAAGAGGGCCGCGGCCGTGGCGAAGATAAAGTAGTCGTACCACTCGATGGTCGTCCCGATAAAACTGGCCACGACCACCTTGCGGATCGAAGTAGGCATCCCCGTATCTTCTCCGCCGATCCTTTCCATCTTCGCCTCCTCGAAAGTGAGATTCCCTCCGTCCCGAAGGGATTATAGCGGTCCGGTCTGCAAAGCGCTCAGGCCCACGGGCGGTTGACGCCTGCGCCGAACTCGGCCACACTTGCCCGGCCGGCGGACACTAGGGAGACCGAAATGAAGGGCGTGGCAGCACACATCTTCGATCTGGAGCAACCCCGCACGGAGGGTATGCCCATCCACCCCGCCCATCGGCAGGCCGGCTACTCCTACCTTTTGCACCGCCGCCACGAGGACGAGTACAGGCCTGAAGAAACGGGACCGCGCACCGGGGCCGCCGGCATCATCGTCTGCGGGGAGCACACGGGGACCCACATCGACGCGCTTTGTCACCAGTCGGATGCCCTGACGCTCTTCGGTGACGTCCCCGTGGACGCCAGCGTCCAGAGCCCGTGCGGCTTCGACAGGCTCGGCGTTGAGGAGATACCCCCGATCTTGGCCCCGGGGGTCCTCATCGACGTAGCCGCAAGCAAGGGCGCCGAGGAACTCGAGCCGGGCTATGCCGTCACGGGGGAGGATCTAGAGACCTGCTGCGAGCGGCAGGGCGTAAGCATCGAGGCCGGCGACGTGGCGCTCGTCCGGACCGGCAACGGCCGCCACTGGGAGGATGAAGAACGCTACCTCGCCGGACCGGGCATGGATGCGAGTGCCTCCTACTGGGTCGCCGACAGACAAGTACTGGCGGTCGGGGCGGACAACATGGCGTGGGACGTGATCGGGCTGAGGGATCCCGAGCTCGGGTGCATCATGCCGGGGCATCTGATCCTCCTGGCCCGCTGCGGCGTCTACATCATCGAGAACCTGGTACTGGAGGATCTCGCCGCCTCGGGTCACCATCGCTTCGACTTCGTCTGCACGCCCTTGAAGTTCGTCGGGGCGACAGGGTCTCCTGTCAGACCTTTGGCGGTAATCGGCGACCGATAAGGGGATGCACGGTTCGTGCTTTCACCACTCGGTCAGACTACCCTCGCCAGCCTTCTTCGGTGTGCTGCCCGAGGGTCGGTGGGGGACGGCGGATGGACAGGCGATCGCCGTCGATGAGTATCGGCGAGGCGAGCATTTCGAGGTGTCCGGCCGAGGGGTGATCCAGGCCCTTTAACATGCCCGAGCCGAGGAGGTGCTCGTCGGCCAGCACGTCGGCCAGCGTGTTGACCGGGCCGCTGGGGACGCCGACGGCCCGGAGCTTGTCGGCCCACTCGTCGGCGGGCCGCCCGCCGAACTCTCTCTGAAGCTCCGAGATAAGGGCCTCTCTGTTGGCCACGCGGGCGGGGTTGGTCGCGAACCGTTCGTCCTCGGCTAGCTCGGTACGACCGATGACCTCGCACAGGTTCGCGAACTGGGAGTTATTGCCGACGGCCACGACGAGGGGTTTGTCCGCGGCATCGAAGGTCTGGTAAGGAACGATGGAGGGGTGGGCGTTGCCTATGAGGCCGGTGTCTTCGCCGCTGACGAGATACTCCTGGCCGCGGTTGGCGAGCCAGCCGAGGGTGGATTCGAAGAGAGGCACTTCGATGCACGCGCCCTCTCCGGTCACGCTGCGCCGATAGAGGGCTGCCAGGATCGCGTTCGACGCAAAAAGTCCGCACACTATGTCGGCGATCGCAACCCCGACCTTCGTCGGTTCGCCGCCGGGCTGGCCGGTGATGCCCATGACCCCACCCCTGGCCTGCACCAGAAAGTCGTAGCCAGGACGCTCCTCGTCTGGCCCGGGGCCGAAGCCCGTGATGGAGCAGTAGACCAGATCCGGGTTCGCCCCTTTCAACTTCTCGTAACCCAGCCCGAGCTTCTCCAGGGCCCCGCGCCTCCAGTTCTCGATCACGACGTCGGCCCCGGCCGCCAGCTTCTCGACCCGCTCAAGCCCATCAGGGTCTTTCAGATCTACCCCGATCGAACGCTTGTTGCGGTTGATGGAGAGGAAATACGCCGACTCGCCACCTGCGAAGGGCGGACCCCAGTGGCGGGTGTCGTCCCCGCGCTCGGGGTGCTCGACCTTCAACACGTCCGCGCCGAGGTCACCGAGCACCATCGTCGCGTAAGGTCCCGCCAGAACCCGCGAGAGGTCGAGAACCCTGACGCCTTCCAGCGGTAACTTCGGACCATTCTCCATGCGCCCAGTGTAACAGCACGCTTCGGCTTCGCCTCAGGTTGACAGCACGGCGCTTCGCGCCTTGTCAGCAGGGCAGCGTGCTGAAGGCTGTGGAATAATCCGGGTCGATGGTGAGGCTCCGAGAGAGGTGAGAAGATGGCTGTGACCCAGGCTGGAAGAACCAAGGATGCCGGCTCCTCGGCCCGCCTCGACCCCATAGATCTCCTGAACATCGACGACCACCTCTCCGCGGAGGAGAAAGAAGTCAGGCAGAGGGTCCGTTCCTTCGTACGAGAGAGGATCACGCCGAACATCCAAGCGTGGTACGACGAGGCCGTCTTCCCGAAGGAGATCGTACCCGAGTTCGCCGAGCTCGGCCTCCTCGGGATGCACCTCTCCGGCTACGGTTGCGCGGGCAAGAGCGCGGTCGAATACGGCCTGGCTTGCATGGAGCTCGAGGCCGGCGACTCCGGCCTTAGGACCTTCGTTAGCGTGCAGGGTTCGCTCGCCATGAGCGCCATCCACAAGTTCGGATCGGAGGACCAGAGACAGAAGTGGTTGCCGCCGATGGCGAGGGGAGAGACTATCGGATGCTTCGGCCTCACCGAGCCGACCGCCGGCTCGGACCCGGCGAGCATGAAGACCTTCGCCAGGAAGGACGGCTCCGACTGGGTCTTGAACGGGGAGAAGCGCTGGATTGGGCTCGCTACCATCGCCGACGTAGCCGTCGTCTGGGCGCGCACGGACGAAGAGAAGAACCCCGTCCGGGGCTTCCTCGTCCCCACCGATGCCGATGGCTTCTCGGCCACGGATATAACCCCCAAGCTCTCGATGCGGGCTTCGATCCAATGTGACATAAGCCTCCAGGACGTCCGCCTCCCCGAGGACGCGATGCTACCCGAAGCGAAGGGCCTCAGCGGACCATTCGCCTGCCTGGGCGAAGCCAGGTACGGCATCATCTGGGGCACTATGGGTGCGGCCAGGGACTGTTACGAATCCGCGCTGGCATACGCTATCGAGAGGGAGCAGTTCGGGCGGCCCATCGCATCCTTCCAGCTCGTCCAGCAGAAGCTCGCGAACATGCTGATCGAGGTCGGCAAGGGTACGCTCCTCGCGCTGCACATAGGCAGGATGAAGGATGCAGGCACCCTCAGGCCCGAGCACATTAGCTTCGGCAAGCTCAACAACGTCAGGGAGGCCATAGAGATAGCGCGAGAAGCACGCACCGTCTTCGGCGGCAACGGCGTCACGCTCGACTATCCCCCGATGCGCCACATGAGCAACCTGGAGAGCGTAAGGACCTACGAGGGCACGGACGAGGTGCACACCCTGATCCTCGGCGGCGCCATCACAGGCATACCGGCCTTCCGCTAACGTAGGGGCAAACCCGTACAACGGGCATCGAGAGTATCGGAAAGCCAACGGGTTTGCGCCGGCAGCGGTAGGGGCGCATTGCGAGCCGCCATGCTGCGGTGCGAATAGATCGGGGGACGACATGGCACAGATGAAAGCGATAATGGTCGAGCAGTTCGGCGAGCCCGAGGTGCTCCGCCACGTCGACGTCGAGCGTCCTTCGCCGGGCGAGGAGGAGGCCTTGATCGAGATCCGCTCCGCCGGCGTCAACTACGCCGACACCATGCGCCGCCGCAACCAGTACGTCGTCCCCCAAGACCTCCCATTTATCCCAGGTTCTGAGGTGGCGGGCACCGTGGTAGAGGTAGGAGAGGGAGTGGACGATGTCTCCTCCGGCGACCGGGTGGTCACCTTGCTTGGCACAGGCGGGTATGCAGAGTACGCCGTCGCTCCCGTGGGGAGCCTGATCCCACTCCCCGAAGGCCTCGACTTCGATGAGGCCGCGGCCATACCGCTCCAGGGCCTGACC
>DATMVF010000258.1:0-19867 GCA_035563475.1 Rubrobacter sp. | reverse complement strand
CAAGGCGAACATGCCTCCTATGGCTGTCAGGAGGGTCCTAATACTGTTGCCGACCCCGCCGCCATCGGGCTTCGCGCCGTTCGGCTGCGCGTTATCGCTTGGCTGCGGACCGGCATCCTGAGGGAGGTTGCCAAGCGGGTTCTCCGGACCCGAAGTCACTAAAGTCACTAGTAAGACCAACACCGCAAGAACGAGCGCAAGGACAGTAGAGGCGCCCACCGCTACCAGGGCTCCCCTCATCACTTGCCGCGTCCGCTCCGTGAGAAAAGGCCCTCGAGCGGCGACTAAGCCTAGTATTGTGCCCAGCCCTGCTATGAGCAGTCCGTGAAATGCGGCTGATAAGGGGGCGGCGGAGACGGTGACCTCTGAGCCTTCACCGGAGGTTGTCGTCCTGCTGAGAAGGGCTACGACGGCGAGGATCACCGAGTAGCAGACGGTTGCAACGAGCGGGAAGAGAACGAATGCTCTCAGCCGACGGGATATCATCCAGCTGCCCAAGAGCAGTAGTATGAATGGGAGCAGGGCAATAGAGGTGATAGGCGGGTCGATCTTCAAGGACCCGCCTATATCCAAAAGAGCAGGCCCTGGAGGAACCCTCACGGACAAGGCGCCTCCGTGCGCTGCGACGAAGCTCACCAGCCCTCCCATGCCAGGTGCGTCCCCCATGCCGATAACCCACCGGATCAGCAGCAAGATATAGAAGCCGACCACTAGCAGAAGCGAGACTCCAGCCGCAAGCAGAAGACCTAGCAAGGCCTCTCGCATCGGCTCAGTGCTCAGCGAGCGGATACGGTCCATGCTCCATGCGCCATGCGACAAGGCCCTGCCGCTAACAACTGCCGTTCCGCCGGTAGTGCCATCGGGAGAAGATGCCAGCGGTGCTCCGCATGAGCCGCAAAAGGAGTTCTGCGGATCGTTTTCGACTCCGCAATTCGTACAGTGCGCCCTAGGAGGCACGGAATCTTGCAAATCCTATTCCCCTCCCTGTTGGAGATTGAAGCCCCAAAGGTCTCTTCATTCTATAGGAGAGTGGCTCCACCGGACAACACTGCTGCCTAGAGATAGTCTCATTGGCTTGTCCCCATCCAGAAGGCTGTAAGCACCGAAGTGACAAGAGGTTCTCTGACAATGCTTGCCGCCAAGCTCATCACAGAAGCAAGATGCGGGTTTGAGAGAGGTCTTACTGACAGAGATTTGACAGTTACCCAGGGCAACACTTGCAAACAACAGGGAACACTTGATTTCGAGATTCGGCTTAGATAAGCGGTTTTCTAGACTATGGCAAACAACCAACAACGTATCGATCCTGACTACGAATCAGAAGGTCGCAGGTTCGAGTCCTGCCGAGCGCCCCTCTAGTTCCTGTATTTGCAGGAGTTTTTGTTCCAGCTCTGCCTTCAGTGCGGCCAACCTATCCGAGTCTGACAGGAACGTGACGGGAGTAGGTTCCCGGTCGGACTGTTCGAAGCCCCGAAAAGCGGCGCTCCGAGAGTCTCCGCGGCCTGATTAAAGAAGCCACCCAGGAAATCCGGCACAGCGGGCCCGGAGAGGGAAGACTGAAGGGCGGGGCCACCAGGACACACTCCTGGAGACCACCGCGATACTCGAGAAGGTCGAGCGGGTCGCGGAGGCGCTCGCCAGCGGCAGGGAGGTTATGGACGCGAAGCAGGCAGCGGACTTCTTGAGGATAAGCGAGTCGGAGTTCAGGAGGATGGCGCCGGGGCTGCCACGCCGTCACGGAGCGGCGCTACATATACTTGCGTAGCGAGCTCCTGGCGTGGCTCACGAGACGATAGTAACGACTCGTTGACCACGGTTGGCTGCCGGATCTGGATTCGAGCCAGGACTGTCTGATCCAGAGACAAATACCAACAGAAGTGGTAAATGTGCTGCCTTGCAGTTGCTATTAGCAGTGCGGTGTTGACACGAGGTGGAAGACAAGCTGAGTCATCGGCCGTTCTGCCGCGTGAGACGAGCACAAACACTCCGCACTCTTCTCACCTCAAAGGAGCCGTGCCTTCCAGAGGCGGACGAACTGAGCGGGACTCAGGACTGGCACCGGCGGGTCTTCCATCCTGAGCACGTCGTCGTCTCCGCTAACTACGTAGGCCGCGCCGCCCAAGACGGCGGCCTGGATGTACGGATCGTCTTCGGGGTCTTCCGTGTAAGAAGGTATCTTCTCAGGATCCCCTGTGGAGACCTCCGTGACGGCCAGCCGGAGCCGCCTCGAGTAGACTCCGATCTCCGCCGGTCCCCACTGCAGCCGACTCGCTATTCTGGGCCGCGCGAGTACCTCCTCGACCTTCGAGAACATCTGCGGCGGGGCGCACAACTCGAAGTCGTAGGGTCCCTCTCCGAAGGCATGATCCAAGATCTTAGCCGGGTTGCCCCCCGCGCTCAGCACCCCAGAGACGTTGGCGTCCACGACGACCCTCACGGCTTACCGATCGGCAGCACCGTCGACGGAAGGGGCGGCCCGACTACGGGTGGCCTCTATCTCTCCCTCAACCAGCTCCTCTACCTCGCCTTCGGACAAGTGGGAGAAGGCCTCCCTCGCCTGCCGCGTGGACTCGACGAGCGCCCGCCTCTCTTCCTCTAGGAGCCGATAGATCCTCATCGGCACCAGCGCGAAGGCCTCCTCGCCCCTGCGCTCGACGACCACCGAGTGCCCACGCTCCACGTCCTGGGCTACTCGCCCCAGAGACCTGCGCAGCGTCTCGAGCGGGATGCGATTGTTCGGTCGCATGAGGCACCTCTCAGTTCGCGTGGACCGTGCGGTTCACATGGTATCATTTGTGCGTGCTTTGCGTTCTTCGCGCTCTGGTCGCTTTTTGTTCGGGCTTGCAGGCCGTCGTGAAAGACCATGGGTAGAAGGATCCTCGATAACCAAGAACTGCGTCCAGACCTCTACCTTGCCCGTCGAATCCTCCTGGGAAGAAACGATCAGGACGCTGATACTCACATTTGGGAGAAGGGAAACCTCGATCGGCGGACAATCCGGACGGCTTCTTTCGAGAAGCTCGTCGTGTTCGGCGCGTTTACTTATCCCGGGCATCCGCCGGGTTCCTTACTGGGACCCGAACCCTGATCCTCGTGCTTGGGACCGCCGCGCAGCACGGCCAGTACGCCCCAGTGGTCCGAGGCCCAGACGCCTCCCACGGGCTCCGTCCCGACGAGCCCGACGTCTAGCACCTGGCCCCGGCCTTCGCCGTCCGGTCGTCCCACGAACACGTAGTCGATGCGGGCGTCGGGCTCGAACGTCGCCGCGACGTGGGGGTTGCGCCGGTTCCACGTCCAGCCGGGCTCCAGCGGCCTGGCGTAGTCCCAGGCGTCGGCCAGCACGAAGCCCCTCGCCGGCGGCGGCGCCTTGCCGACCAGGCAGCGGACCTCGTCGGCGTCGGGCGGGGCGTTGAAATCTCCGGTCAGGATCGGCGGGTGCCCGTCCTGCCCCTTCCCCCGCATGAACCCGGCGACCGAGCCGAGCTGCTCTTTGCGCAGCGCCGACTGGCCCAAGCCGGAGTTCAGGTGGGTCACGAAGATGGGAACTTTCCCATGCGGGGCGTCGATCCGAGCGTAAAGAACGGTGCGTCCTTCGTCGGGCTCGTCGCCGATCGGAAGCCTCCTTACGTCCGACTCGGAGATCGGCCAGCGGCTCAGGACCGCGTTGCCGACCCCGACGCCGTGGTCGCCGATCCTGCGCTGCCACTTGCCGGGCGCGGGCGATGGGGCGTAGGCATGGTGCATCCCGAGCTCTCGGGCCAGGGAGGCGGCGAGGTTCTCTCCCGGAACCGACCAGACCTCTTGCAACCCACAGACATCGGGCCTCAGATCGTCAAGCACAGCGATGATGACTTCGCGTCGCCGCTCCCACGCGCCGAACCTCCACCAGAGGTTCCACGTCAGAACGCGCAACGGAAGGGGTTCTGCTCGAAGCGCCCCCACCCTCAGGCACCTCCGTGCCCTGTGCAGGGTACGACACGATCCGTGCGGCCCAAGTAGGCACGATTCCTATCCCCGAAAGGCTCCAGCATCATCCGTTCCTCGCGCGGCATCCGCAGCACGTAGAGGGGCAGAAACGACGCCGCGCCGGCGGGACCCGCCACCCAGTTCTGCAAGACCAGGGCCCGGGCGACGATGCTCGCCGTAAGTTTGTTTCGCGCCGCGAGGCCGACCCCAACTTGGCGAGCGTGGTGCACTTTCGGGAAGGAGGCTCAAAGCTCGACCACGAACTTAGCCCGCAGGCACGGCTGACAGGTATCTGGGTGCCGCCTTTGTGTCGGGTTCATCGGGCTAGAAGAACCGCAGGTCGGTCACGACGCCGGAGGCGACCAGCCGCACGTAGAGGTCCGTGAACACCATCGCAGGCAGGCTGATCCATGCGAACGCAGGATGGTGGTGGTTGAGCTTGCTCACGAGGTTGTAGAACCGGTACCGAAGGGGGTGCCTCTTGAAGTGCTTGAGGCGTCCGCCGACGGCGTGCCGGCACGAGTGGCACGAGAGGGAGTACAGCCAGAACGCCGCGGCGTTGAGCAGGAAGATCAAACTGCCGAGGCCGACCCCCCACCCGTCGGAGAAACGGAAGGCCACGACCGTGTCGTAGGTGAGCACGACCGCGATCAGGACGCCAGCGTACCAGAAGTAGCGGTGGAGGTTGTTGACCACGAACAGCGCCCTCTCGCCCCGGTAGCCCTCTTTGCGGGGCTCCCGCCTCTGAGCGGCCTCGGAGCAGTTAGGGGGATCCAGAAAGAAGGCCCGGTAGTACGCCTTGCGGTAGTAGTAGCAGGTGGCCCGCGACGAGCAGCGCCGGCGAGAGCGTCCACCAGCCGCCCAACAGCGGAAACGTCGCGGCCTCCCCGCATCTCGCCGCCAGGCACGGCGTGTAGAAGGGCGAGAAGTAGGGATCGGCGTAGTAGCCGCCGGTCTGGAACACCGCCCACGTGCTGTAGGCTATGAAAGCGGCCAGCGAACCACCCACCACCAGGGGCTGCACCCACCACGGCCAGGAAACGCCCTTGCTCCTCGAGGTCATTGAGGCAATCCTCGGTCGCTCAAGCGCACTCCCCTGGGTGTTGCGAGCAGTGCGGCACGTCCCCGGGAAGTCTGTGGCGGTTCGCGGCGATCCAGTCGTAGGCGCGGTCTTGCGCGCACTTTATCAGGGGCAACCGGTAGAACGCGTAGGGGAGTTTCGTGCCCAGGGCCACCGCCAGGGCGAGGTTGACGGCCCCGGCTCCTCTATACCGGTATCCCCCTGGAGTCACTACCCAGGCGGCCTTCCTGCACTCTTCCGCACTCAAGCCGACGGAGGCGGGCACCCCAGGCATTTGGCAAGGCAACGCGGTTATGCGTTGCTTCCTGTCGAGCCGCTCTATTGCGCGAACAAACCGGGTGCAGACGCCGCAGCGCCCGTCGAATACCAGGGTGGCTCGCCGGGGCGCCTTTGCCGTCTCGCGGCGTTCATGACTTCGGGCCGAAACGCCCCGAGATGATGCCATGGCTAAGAGGCCGTCCCGGGGGTTCCCAAGACGTGCGCCACGTCGTGCACGACGTCGGGGAGATCCCCTCCGGCGCAGCGGACGAAGAACGGCGTGCGCCTCGGGTCGGCCACCTCGCCTTCGGGCTTCGGATCCTCGTGGAAGGTCCAGAGAACCGCCCCGCCGTCCTGCAAGGACTTCTCGATCGTGCTCCGGTCGGCCCACAAGCTCTCGTGTTCCCTCCATAGGCTCTCCTCCCACAACGGCTTCGTGTATCCCTGGGCTGTTGGTGGCTCTCGGGTCTCGATGGTCCGGCGCACGGTCTCCACGTCGGGTCCCTCCAGCAGCGAGCACCGCGGCCAGACCCAGGACCCCTCGTACTCGACCCTGGCGTGGATGAGGTCAGCCTCTCCCGCGAAACTCAGCACGGCCCGCTCGACAGACACGCGGCCACCTGTCCTGGCGATCGTCCTGGCTTCCCCGCCGGGGAACGGTCCGCCGCCCACGCGGATGCTTTCCTCGGGGTTCTCGTCCCTGTCCGGCCGGTGGACTTCTTCTGGAGAGCATGCGAAGAGCGAGAACACCACGAAAAGGTTCAGGACACTCGTCCAGGAGATTACCCTCATCGGGTCGTCTCTATGCCCCGAAGCCCGGCCAGCTTCTCGGGGTTAGCCACCACGCGGATGGTCCGGACCAGATCGTTCGCCACGTCAAGGACGAGCGCCGAGATCGGCTCCGCCCCGGCGGTGACGACGACGCCGGTCTCGCCGTTGACGGGCGCTAGGTGGACGCGCACCTCACCCGAGGGCCCCGACCCGTCCCCCACGGACCGCAAGAAACGGACGATCTGTTCCTCGCCCACGATGGCGACCAGGAACCGCGCCACCTTCTCCGCCCCAAGGACCGGGCGACGGGGCGAGAGCGCCTTGCCGCCGCCGTCGGCGACCAGCACCACCTCGGGCGAGAGCACCCCCATGAGGGCCTCGAGGTCGCCGTTCGAGGTCGCTTCGAGGAAGCGCTCGGTCACCCTTCTCTGCTCGTCGCTGTCCGCATCGAAGCGGGGCCTGCGCTCGCGTACGTGGTCACGGGCACGCTTGGCGAGCTGGCGTACCGCCTCTTCCCTGCGCCCCATGACGTCGGCGATCTCCGCGTAGGGCATCCCGAACGCTTCCCTCAGAACGAAAGCGGCCCGCTCCAGCGGAGAGAGCGTCTCCAGCACCACCATCATCGCCATCGAGACCGAATCGGCCATCGCCGCGTCCTCGGAGAGATCCCGCCCGGTGAGGATAGGCTCGGGCAGCCAGGGGCCGACGTAGGACTCGCGGCGGGCCTTTACGCGCCGCAGCTGATCTATGGCGAGACGGGTGGAGACGCGCACGAGGAAGGCCCGTGGATCTACGACCTCCGAGTGGTTCACGTTCGACCAGCGCAGCCACGCCTCCTGTACGACATCCTCCGCGTCGGTCACACTGCCCAGGACACGGTACGCGACGGAGACCAGCAAACCCCGATACTCCTCAAAAACGCGGGCGGCGTCTTGGGGACACCCGCCCGAATCACCGTGGTTCATCCGCATCACCCCGTCTACGATGCTCGCAACCGTGCACCCTGTGCCCTAAAGACGCTCCGCAAGCGCTACGCGTGACACACACCCCCGCGGCTCTCCGTAACAGGGCCAGGGTGGGCGTGAACGCGTTCACGGTGTGTCCCGGACGAAGTCCCGGACGGCGCGCGCTAGCTCGCCCGGCCGATCCTCGGGGATGAGGGTGTAGCTGTCGGGAACCTCGACGAGCCTCCCATGCGGGAACAACCCGACCAGCCGGCGCCCGTGCTCCGGGGGCATGACCCGGTCCTCGGAGGCCCAGACGACGAGCGCGGGTCGGTGGAAGGAGCGCAGATCCTCGTGCCACCCCAGCAGCACCTCCTTGGGCGGGATGCTAAGCGCGTACTTCCGCAAATCGCGCCGGATCTCCTTGCTGGTCTGCAAGGGCCGGAACCACCGGTCCATGACCTCCGCGGAGACCGGGCGCTTGCTCATCCACCCCCATGTCATCGGCAAGCGCCTCAAGGGCCGCAGCCGCAGGGCCTGAAACGCCAGGAGAAGTCCGCCGGGTGTCCGCGCCGCCAGCGCGCGCCCCGGGACTCCGGGGGGATAGTTGTCGAAGGCCTCGCACGGGGCGAGCACCAGCCTCCCCACGCGCCCGTCGACGCCTTCGGAGACGAGCAGCTGTGCCCCGCCCCAATCGTTGCCGACGAGGGTCACGTCACGCAGGTCCAGCTTCTCCAAGACCTCCGCGACCAGCCGGACCATACCGCGGAGCGAGAGGTCGGCATCGGAACGCATGGGGCGCCGGTGCCCGCCCAGAGGCAGGGTCGGGACCACGCAGCGGAAGTCCGGGCGCAGTTCGGCGACGACGTGGCGCCACAGCGAGCCGTCCATGCCGACCCCGTGCAGCAGGACGAAGACCGGACCTTCCCCGCCGGTGTCCTCGTACTCGATCGTCCCCGCTGACAGCTCCACCTCGGGCACGGCGATCTCCTTTCGTCCATCATACTAACTTCGAGCTCTTCGAGGCGATCTACGACGCGCCCCCGTCCCGGCCACCGGGACGGAGCAACTCCCCGATGCGACGGGCCCTGACGGCCCGTTTCCTCTGGAACACGCTCCTCCCTCACTTTCTGTCGACGGGCCCTTTCTATGGCGATCTGCCTCATCCCCCAGCGGATCTCTGCGGCGGCCCGTGACGCGGTCAGTCTGGAGAGGCCCGTCGCCAGGCGGTCGAGTTCCCTGTTCGTGTGGTTGGCCCGCACGAAGTCGTTCCCGCGCCAGTTCGCCAGGTTGATGGCGAACATCCCGGCGACGTGGGCGGTCGTCGGGCTCGCGGGGGCGATGCGGCTGAGCCGCCGTTCCGGTCCTCTCGTGGCGGCCTCCAGGCGGGGGCCCACGTAGAGCTCCTGGCCGTGGTGGGCCATCATCCGCGCCAGGATACCCAGGTACTCGCGGAACACCGGCTGCTCCGTCTCGATCCGCTCCACCTCGTCCAGCAGGAGCAGACCGCCCGGCGCGAGCTGCGCGAGCCACTCCAATGCGACCTCCTCCGGGTCTGGCAGGTGGGAGAGCAGCAGACGGGCGTAGATCAGGTCCGCCTCCCCACCGTGGGGCAGGGGCGCCAGCGTGACGTCGTGGCGGACGAACGAGACCTCCTCCGGCGCTGCTGTCCTCCAGCCCTCGCTCTTGCCGGACGTGCACTCAGCGCAAAGTTAGCCTTCGCGGTCGTGAGACGCAACAAGCTTTATCAAGAAGCCCTCTCCTTAGACAGCTCAACTTGGTTTATTGCGTTTTGAGTTCTAGAGGCGCGATCGTGGCCGCCGGGAAGTTCCACAGCGTGATGACGGCCGCCAGCGTCAGGCTTTCCGGCTGGGCGGCACAGGTACGAACTGTCGTCCCTACCATCCGCTCAAGAAGCCTCTCAGCAGCAATTCCAGCTTTCTCTCTTGGCGGGCCGTCGCAACGAAGGCCAACGATTCCGCGGGGCCAGCAGCATCATGGCGTCGAAAAGACTCGCCCACTGGCGCACCGTGAGCATGGAAGGGAACCAAAGCAGAGACAATCCGTTGTCTCTTGCGAGCCTGCGGAGTTGGGTCCTGCTGAAGATCGGCCTGAGGGTTTCACTCACGCAGTTTCCATGTCCGTCGAAGGCCCGGCGCACGAACGCGCGGAAGAAGTGCCGGTGCTCGGCGGCCACGAGCGGCGGGTCACGCTTGGCAGCCACCATGAGGCAAGCGTCTACTTTCGGCTTCGGATGGAAGGCGTCCGCCGGCAGCTCCAGGCCCGCGGAGAACTCGTACCAGGGACTCCAGTTCAGGGTCTTCAAGGCGGTAGGGGTCGACCGCGCGTGCTTCAAGGCGACCTGCTTCTAGCGTCTCCCCATGCCAGGAGAGGATGCGGGCGGCCGAGGCCGGGGTGCCGATCTGGCGAACCTTTTCGGAGAGACCCAGCCCGTCGAGCGCCCTGACGGCGTTTGCTGCCAGGAGCAACCCGGCGCCGACCTCCCGGAGCTTGCCGGCGCGCTCGAAGACGGTGGTCTCGATGCCGGCCCTTCGCAACGCGATCGCCGTCGTGAGGCCGCCGATGCCGGCACCGACGATCGACGCCCTCATCCCTTTCGCGCTCTTCTCATGCGTTTGCCCGTGTTCGGCGGGTCGAGGCCGGCGCCGCTCCTACCCCTGGTTCGGGCCAGGATCGTCCGTGCTTTCTCTTTCAGGACTCTTGCCTTGCCTTCATCGTCGCCTTAGTCCGGTCGTCCTCCAGCGGGAGCGAGGCGATGGTGTGCAGCCCCTGGACAGCTTCACGCGGGAATAGGGAGATTGATCGCTTGAGCCGCTTTGGCAGCCGGGGCAGCAGCCGCGCCACCTGCATCCCCAGCCAGATCTGGGCACGCGAGGTGGGGATCAGGGTCTTCAGCAACGCCGGGCCGATGGCCCGGCTGCGAGCAACGGTATCCCGGATCGCGTCCTCGTAGTTGCGGAACCCCGCGGTGTGGTCGCCGCCGGCCGCCGCCAGCTCGCGGCCGAGCACGTAGGCCGCTACCACGGCCAGGCTCGTCCCTCCGCCGACCCCCGCCCCGGGGGCGTAGCCGGCGTCGCCCACCAGCGCCACCCGCCCACGCGAGAAGGCATCCATGCGGATCTGACTGATGGAGTCGAAGTAGAAGGCTTCGGTGCCCTCCAGGTACTCCAGCAGGCGAGGCACCTCCCACCCGCCGGCCGCGTACGCCCCGCGCAGCAGCCGCTTCTGCTGTTGGACGTCGTGGTGGTCGTAGTCGAGCTCCTCGGCACGGCGGAACATGAACAACGCCCTGGCGTCGCCGCTCTTCCAGACGGGGTACACGACCACCGTCCTGTCCACGGCGCTGTAGGTCAGAATCCGGCCATCCAGCCCCAGGAAGTTGGGGACCGTGTAGACGGCGATGTAGCCGCCGAGGTAGCGCCGGAACCGCTCCTCCGTCCCGAAGGCCAGCCGCCGCACCCTGGAGTGCAGCCCGTCGGCGCCGACGACGAGGTCGAAGCGGCGGGGAGCCGAGCGCTGGAAGGCCACCCGCACACCGTCGGCGTCCTCCTCCAGTGCCGCGATCGAGTCGCCGAATATGTACTCGACGTCATTGCTGGTTGGCCGGTACAGTAGCCGGGTCAGTTCGTCACGGGGAATCTCCACGACCCGGTCGGAGAACTCCACCGCCAGCTCGCCGACGTCCATGTCGATCGGTGGCTTTCCCGGGCGTATCAGCGAGGACGCGTCGTTGCGGGTGCGCGCGGCCTCGACCTCGGGCAGGATCCCCATCCGCTCGACGACGTCGACCGCGGACCCCCACAGGTCGACAGCGTGGCCGCCCGCCTTGCGGATCGTCGGTGCCAGCTCGACCACCGTGGGATTGAAGCCGTATCGCTCGAGCCAGTACGCCAGGACCGACCCGGCGACCCCGGCCCCGGAGACGAGGATCTCGGTGTTTTCTATGCTCATCTGTGGTTCCTGATTCTGCTCTACCATCTCACTCTCCAACTTTGTCCGGGCCAATCTCATACAGTCACGTATGTAAATTGAGACGAGCGATTTCTATCGCCATGTTGCGGGGTCGACTGGACCGGGATCCTGGCGTCCAACGATCTGCCTCCTCGATCGCGGCGACGCCCGCCTCCGAAGCGGGACGTTCGTCGGCATGCTTCTGTGCTTGTTCGTTGTTCCTCATGGCATCCTCACCTTTCTCGAGTCCGACTGTGTCGACCTCACGCCATGGAAGGCCGTCATGTGCCGGATGCCGTCACGGTAGCTGGGCAAAGACGGCGTCCAGTCGAGCTCTCGCTTGGCCCTGGCGTTCGAGGCCCGCAGCGTGCTCGTCATCATGAAGGCGAGGTAGGGCGCGACAAGGCGAAGCACACACCGCGGAAGCTCGAAGGGCCGCGGAGTCCGATACGCCTGGGCCAATGCCCATGTGAAGTCCCGCCAGTTCACCGGCTCGTCCGCCACGTTGTAGGCTTTGACTTTGGGCGGTGTAGTAGCTACCGAGACCGCGATGCGGGGTCCTTCCACTCGGGAGCCGATTGTTCCGTACTCTGATGCTTTCTGGGTCATCAGTGCTCCTTTCTTGTGGTGAAGATCCCGAACCTATTCTTCGCACGCTCATCCTCGCGCGGTGTACAACGAACAGGACTGATGGTGAGTCTCACGCCTCTCCTCCTTGGCTTGTCTGTCGCCTGCTTCTCCTGCTGCGGTAGTCACGATCGAACACGGCTACTCTCGGACTACCTTGTTGGCGTTACGCCGCTCCATCTTCCGGCCCGGTCTGGATCGTATTCGGGGACTCCAGGCCGGGGAGTCCGTCTATGCTCCGCACGTTCTTACGTGCCCGGTACTCGGCTAACTCTCCGGAGGCCTTTCGTTCGGCGAAAGTGACCAGCTGCTCGCGCGGTCCCAAGAACTCCATGCGCGGCACCCCGAACCCGCAAGAGCTCGCTACCCGGCTTATCTCCACGTCGATGATCGCCCGCCCGCCGGGCAGGTCGGGGAAGCGGGGACGCAGCATTTCGTATGCGCCGTCGCCGGGCTCGTGGACGCGGCCGTGCCCGTGCAGACGGACGATACGGGGCGGACCGTTAAAGGCGCAGAACATGAAGGTTATGCGTCCGTCGGCCCTGAGATGTGCAATGGTCTCGACGCCGCTGCCGGTGAGGTCCAACCACGCGACCCGCCGGTTATCCAGGACTCGGAACGTGTCCAGCCCCCGCGGCGATAGATTGACGCGCGTCTTGGGGTCCGAGGTGGCGGTCGCCACGAAGAACACCGGCTGCGCCTCAAACCAACGGGCCAGCTCATCGGTTATGCAGTCGTATGTTTTTCCCATCGTCCTGCTCCTTCCCACGTCTCCGGAGGTTGGATCCGCAACGCCACCAAGATCATCGGCATCAGCCCGCACCATTTCGGCGCCTGGTACCGAGGGCCAAAATCGCGGGGACAGAGATGGCCCAGAACCCCGAGTGCGGCTTGAGGGTGACCCCCGCCGCGATCTGGGCGAGGTATATGACCCCGATCACGTACGCCCACTGCCACACCTCCAGGGACAGAACCTCCTGGCCGAAGTGGGAGACCGCGTGCAGCAGGGTCGTCGTCAGGAAAACCATCACCGTTCCATAAACCGCCGTCTTGCGCATCCTCTTCCTCCCTGGTTGGTCTGCTTCAAAATCCTGAGGATCGTCGTGATTGGGACGGAACAGTAACGACTACCGTGACGTCGACGGTGATCTCACACCACTTTCATCGGCGGGTTTCTTGTTCTTCATTTGGATGCTATACTGTTTTGACACATTTGTCAATACTTTCAATCTGTGCGATGAGGAAGCTATGTGGAGCTGTCGAGTACCGAGGGGGAAGATGAAGCGGCGAAGTGAAAGGGTGGAAAGGTAGGTGCCGCCGAACAGCGGTCGGGAGGAGGCGGTGGGGCGGTTCATCGAGAGGTTCGCACTCACGCTCTCCGAGGCGGGGATCCCTCGTATGCCGGCCAGGGTGTTCGTCGCGCTCCTCGCCTCAGATGATGGCAGGTGCACAGCGGGCGAGCTTGCGGAGACGCTCAAGGTCAGCCCGGCTGCGGTATCCCGCGCGGTGGGCTACCTGCAGCAGGTCGGGATGGTGGCGCGCGAGCGGGAGCCTGGGGAGCGTCGTGACCACTACCGGGTCTATGACGCAGCGTGGTACGAGGCGGTCGTCCGGTGGGACGAGATGCTGGCACGCTGGCAGGAGGATTTGCGGGAGGGGATCGAGGCCGTCGGCGCGGACACCCCGGCAGGGAAGCGGCTTGAAGAGACGCGCCGTTTCTACGAGTTCCTCCACGACGAGATGCCGATGCTCATGGAGAGGTGGCGCGAGGTGCGGTCGGGGCAACACTCATCTCAGGGTGAAGACTCCGAAGGATGAGCATCCTGACGTCGTCACGATCCGCGCGAGCACGCTGGTCAGGACTCCGGGACCCAGGTGGCTCGAGAGACGAGGTGGGCCAGGTCGCGTCTGCCTACCCGCATCACCTGATTCTCCGCGCAGGATGCTGCGCTCTCAGCTTACCGGCCGGTATCTCTAACCATCGGCAGAGCGGTCTGATCCGAAGACGGTGTTCCTCGATTACCACGACGCTTGCGCAACTGAGCATCGTCCTGCCTCACGGCCAGATCGGGTTGCCCCAGGCCCGCTTCCCGGCCACGTCCACCACGGTGATGCGGCAGTAGGAGCCGCGGAAAGGCGCGACATCGAACTCCGCCTCCGTGATCGGTGCGCCGGGCTCACCGTGGCGCTCCTGCCCGCTCTGCCACCGGTCTCCACCTCCGGTCAGCGAGATCGCGTATACATCGCTCGTTCCCACCCGTAGCCGATCGCCGTCGACGAGCAGCTCGCGCAGCTGCGGTCCCTGGGTCGAGTAGTAACGCCCGGCCTTCAGTGAATCCAGCAGGGCATTCGGATCGAGCCGGTCACAGTGGACCTCCACCCATCCGCCGAAGCGATCCAACGGGTGGCCGAAGTGGGCGTCGTCTCCCGCGTTCACCAGCAACATGCGGCCACCTTCCAGAAGTCCATCGAGCATGTAGGCGCCGTAAGCCCGGTCGGGGAGGGCGGCCATCGCGCAGTTGTGGTTGTAGATTTCGACCGCGTGCACGGCCTCTAGTCCCGGCAGACCGTCAACCGCCTCCAGCGGGAGATTGTTGAGTCCCGGGTGCAGCATGACGACGAACGCCCCCAGGTTCGCTGCCCGCCGGATCGCCTCGGCTTGATCGTCCGGCGGCGGAGGCGCGAAGTCCGGGGGCAGGCCGGCGGCCGTGACCCAATAGCAGTCACGCTCATCCCACGGGGCGGTGGAGAGCTCGGCGCCCAAGATCGTGGCGAAGTCCTCGTTCCGAAAGGGTCGCGTGTCGGTTATCCGCCAGCCGTGCTCCTGCTCGAAGTGGTCGGAGAGGCAGAGGAAGTCGTATCCCGCCTCGCGGTAGGCGGCCACGACCTCCGCGGGCTCGACTAGACCGTCGGAGCGGTTGGAGTGGCAGTGGAGGTTGCCGCGGAAGAAGCGGCCACTCTTTCCGTCCTTTAGCAGGTCCTGCGTCATGGCGATTTCCCTCTCGTTGATGGATGGGCGAGACCAGGGTTCCACTTCTTCGCAAACGTTCAATGCCTGCAGGCTGAAGACATTGCCGACGCCATCACGTATATCGTGACCCGCCTGTGCGACTTCGAGCCAAACGAACTAGTGATGGCGTCGAGCACGTCGCGTGCTCCGTCAGAGTGGACCTGGGCGTCCCTAAAGACGGCGGCGTTGTTGACCCAACCTTCTAGCGCACCGATCTCCTCGGCGAGTTCGGCGGCGCTTTCGGCGACAGCTTCGCCTGAGGCATCTCCGAGCACGGCATCACGCGGGTACCGGCACACGAAAGCTGCCTAGTTTCCCCGGAGGAACTGATTCACCTCGGCCCTGCGGTCGGTCTGATTGCCTTCGTCGGACGTGTTGACGTACTTGTCCGTCGGGTAAGGACTCTTGCGGCCATTCAGGTACTCGCAGCCTGAGAATTTCACCCCATCGGGGTCAGGGTCGAGGAAACACCTATCAAACCCGTCGGCCCCGTGCACCTCTTCTATTTCGCCCCGCTCGTTTTCGCCGTCGCGGGTGTCGAGGAGGTCATTGCCCGAGGAGATACCCGACCCCGAGCCGCCGAAGAGGTGATCGTGGCCCTTGTGGCCCTTGAGCTTGTCGTTACCTCGGCCGCCGAATAGCGCGTCCATTTCCTTGCCGCCGTAGACGGTGTCATTCCCCTCGCCTGAAGGGATGAGGTCGCAGCCGTCATTACCCCAGATACGAGCGTCCCCAGCCCCCGTAGCGTCGAACAAAGCGCCGCGCTGTTCGTGTCCGCCGCAGTCGTGGGGGAGATTCCAGTTAGGATAAGAGCGAGAGCCCCAATCGTTTCCCTTCGTGCCCCCAACCCTGCTCTCTACGAGGGCCACCGCCGGAAACGCGACTAGCATCAATAGAGCAATCGCATTCGAGAAGGCACCCAGGCCGCTCAAGAATTTCATGGTAGTTTGAACCCTCCTTAGCCGTCTATGAGTCCCTTGGCTGTGTTGGTGCTACAGGTGACCGTGGCTGTTGAGATCCCACTCCAGTACCCACCCGCCTGATCTATTGTGCCCCACTCATGACTTGTTGGCAATCTCCCAAGGTGTTCGAGGCACGGGCGTAACGTCGCTTCACGTGTACGAGCCTCGTCTAGCCTACGTGTGGTACGGATTTGTTCCCCGTCGAAAGTGAGGCCGACCAAGACAGCTGTTCTGCCCCCGGACGTCCCTCGTCAGACTTCCGGTAGCGCGTTCGGCCGCACCTGTTGGGTCCACTTCCAGTCGGATTTACGCACGTTGTTCAGATACCACGAATCATTGACCGCTCGGCGACAATCGCTATACTCCGACTCGCTTTGTCGGATAATAACCGCGAGTGCAGTCCAAGGCGACAAGGACCAGCGTCTGGGGAACCTGGTCGATGATACTTGCCTCTTGCGCGCGCATTCATGCTGTCCACGATCTGTCGTCCTCGAATGGAGCAAACGCTTGAGCAGCGAGGAGTCAGCCACCACGATCGCCCGAGAAGACACCCCCCGAGCGATAGGGGAGCGTCTCAGAATCATCGGGCCGGGGCTGGTGCTCGCTGCTACCACGGTGGGCATCGGCGACTTCATCTCCAACGCGGTGGCGGGCGAGCGCTACGGGATGACCTTCGCCTGGGCGATCGTCCTCGCCGTGGTGCTCAAGTATTTCTTGACAGAGGGGCTGGGGCGGTGGCACCTGGCGTCTGGCCAGACGATCATCTACGGGTGGAACTCTCTCGGACGAGGGATGACTGTTTTCGTTGCCGTCTACCTGGTCATCTGGGCGTTCTTTTTCGGCGCCGCCGGCCCGTCTGTCGTGGGGTTGGCCACCAACGCGATGTTCCCCATTCTGTCGGTCCCGGCCTGGGCTGTGATCCACTCCCTTCTCGCGTTCTTGTTCGTCTGGGTGGGTCGATACCGGCTCTTCGAGAACGTTATGAAGGTACTGATCGCCTGCAAGGTCGTCGTCGTAGTCGTCATCGCCGCGCTGTTGCGGCCTGACCTTGGGGAGATAGCCTCGGGTCTGGTGCCGAAGGTCCCGGCCGGTTCACTCCTCTACGCCGTGGGTATCGTTGGAGGACTGGGTGGTACGCTGGCCCTGGCGTCCTACGGCTACTGGGTGCGCGACAAGGGCTGGCGAAGCCCGTCCTGGGTGCCGATCATGCGCCTGGATGCGGGACTCGGATACGTGGTCACGGCCATCTTCGGGATGGCGGTGATGGTGATCGGGGCCGAGCTGCTCTTCGAAACCGGAAGGAGCATAGGTGACGAGGAAGGCCTGGTCAACCTGGCCGCCCCGCTGGGCGAACGCTTCGGGAGCGTCGTGCGCTGGGTCTTCCTGGCCGGTTTGTGGGCGATCTCATTCGCCTCGGTGATCGGGGTGTGGAACGGCATGTCCTACCTCTTCGCCGATATCGTGAGGACGTTCCGGGGCATCCCGGAAGAAGAGGCCGGACCCTACATCTCGGAAAGGAGTCCGGCCTATCGCTCCTTCCTGATCCTTCTCACCTTCCCCACGATACCTCTGATCGTGCTCGGCCAGCCGGTGGCCCTGGTGCTACTCTGGACGGCGATGGGTGCCGTGTTTTTGCCCTTCCTCTCTATCACATTGATGTGGCTGCTCAACTCCTCCCGCGTGGAACGCGGTTATCGGAACAGGCTGGTCTCCGCCTCCAACATAGTCCTTGGTATCAGCGTAGTCGTCTTTTTGGTCTTGGGGATCCAGACCATCGTAGGGCTTCTGTGAACCGGGTCGCTCGCGAACATTCGAGGAGGTGGAAACGGTGGGCGAACGCAACGCCAAGTTTGGGCTGACACTCCCGAACCGCGGGGTCATAACGGGTGCTACCACCATGGATGAAATGCTAACGCTGGCCCAGATGGCTGACAAGGAGCCGATCTGGGACTCGGTGTGGGTGGGCGACTCGATTCTCGCCAAGCCCCGGCTCGACGCCATAGCGCTGCTCGGAGCTCTGGCGGTCAAGACCGAAAGGGTGAAACTGGGGCCAGCCTGCTTCGCGAGCGCTCCCTTGAGGAACGCCCTTCTGCTCGCCTACCAGTGGGCTAGCCTGGATTACATGTCCGGCGGACGTACGATCTTCGTCGCCTGCCAGGGACAGGCGGCCGCCGGACGCGGCGGCAACTTCGCAAACGAGTTCGCCGCCTTCGGGATCGACCCCTCCTCGAGGATGAGGCGCATGGAGGAGGCCGTGGAGATCATGCGGCTACTCACTTCCGAGGAAGGGGCCGGCTACGAAGGCGAGTACAACCGATTCGAGAACGTGACAGTGCTGCCGAGGCCGGTGCAGCAGCCGGTCCCCATCTGGCTCGTAGCCAACCCGGACCCGGCCAAGAAGCGGAACGTCGAGACATCGCTGAGGCGTGTCGTCCGCCTCGCCGACGGCTGGCAGACCACCTGGAACACCCCGGAATCCTTCGCCCAACACCTCTCCACCATCAAGGGCTACGCTGGGGAGGAGGGTCGCGACCTCGGGGACGATTTCGAGGCCTGCCTCTACTACAACATAAACGTAGGCGAGGATAGGGAGGCCGCGCTCGATGAGGCCAAGAGGTTTCTCGACGCCTACTACTACACCGATTACGACCGGGAGCGTCTCAAGAGGTGGGTCGCCTACGGCTCGCCCGAGGAGTGCGTCGAGCAGATCCGGGCGTTCATCGAGGCCGGAGCTACGACGGTAACCCTTCGGATGGCCGCCTACGACCAGAAGGGCCAGTTCGAACGGGTCACCCGCGAGGTGCTGCCCGCTCTGCAGTCCGCCTTCAGCCGAGAGCCATGATCACCCGCTTCGACCACGCCGTGATCGCCGTCGCCGACCTGCGCCGTGCCATCGAGGCCTATGGCGCTCTCGGCTTCGACGTCTTTCCTGGCGGACGACACGAGCACCGCGGCACCCACAACGCCCTCATCCGCTTCGGTGGCGCCGACTACGTCGAGCTACTCGGGGTCTACGATTCTGAAAGAGCCATCGAGAGTGGCCTCAACGGCCGCACCCTCGCCGAGTTCGTGCGCCACAGGGAAGGAGGACTCGTCGGGCACTGCTACGCCACCGACGATATAGAGGCAGAGGCCGACCGCACGAGGGAGGCAGGACTCGAGATGGTCGGACCCTTCGAGATGAAGCGGGAAAGGCCCGACGGGCGGGCACTCACCTGGCGTCTGCTGGTGCCCGTAGACATCCCGTGGAGGCGCCGGTGGCCGTTCTTTATAGAGTGGGACGACCCGGACGAGGTGCGACTTGCCGTGGAGGGAGTAGGGGATCACCCCAACGGCGCGAGATCTGTCTCCAGTGTCGCCGTCGCCGTAAGAGACCTCGAGGAGGCAGTAAGGCTGTATTCCATCCTTTTCGACCTGGAGCCCTCTCGAAGAGACGAGATCACCGACCTCGCCGCCAGGCGCGCCAGCTTCGATGTCCGGGGCTTCGCTATCGACCTGCTTTCGCCTGCTGGCACGGGACCCGTGCAAGAGATGCTCGAAAGGGACGGCGAAGGACCCTTCGAGGTAAAGATCGAGGTCGAGGATCTTACGAAGGCTCGCCTGGCCCTCTCCGGCTTTGAGTCCATGGAGAACGCAGCGTTGCGTCCGGCGGCGGACGCCAGCCTCGGCGTCCACCTGGTGTTCACCGGGCAGACGGGATCCTAAGAAGCCGGGCCCACGAGAATCCGACTCTAGCTGAAGTGCTGCATGCTAGATGTAGATCTCTCTTGCTTCGAACCGCTAGCATCAAGAGATCTGACCTCGAGCCCCGACCATACTCTGTGAGTAGAGTCCAAGAGATTGTAAACTAAGGATTCAGTGCGCTCCTGCGTAGTCTCAAAGTGTGGGGGGTCGCTTAGGACCAAGTGACGTCGGGCAGGTAGATAAACTACGTCGAATCACAAAAGTGGTGAGGCCAAGCTCGCCGTGGAACTGGAGGAGTGGAGAAGGGATCTCTTTGTCGAACCGTGCGGGAGGTCAGGCCGGAGAATTCAACCCGACGAGCCGGGAGTTTGGACTACCGCTGCCGGAGCAGATCGCGGAGATACTCGCAACCGAGATCATCGAACGGGAACTAACCCCAGGGAGCAGACTGCCGGAACCGGCGTTGGCCGAGAGATTCGGTACCAGCAGGGCTCCGATCCGGGAGGCCCTCTATCTGCTGGACCAGGCGGGATTGGTAGAACGCACGCCGCGCCGCGGAACTGTGGTGAAAGCATACTCCAGGCGTGAAATA
>DATMVF010000257.1:0-8317 GCA_035563475.1 Rubrobacter sp. | reverse complement strand
CTTCGAGTCGAAGCCGTCCATCTCGACGAGGAGCTGGTTCAGGGTCTGCTCGCGCTCGTCGTGGCCGCCTCCCAGGCCCGCGCCGCGCTGCCTACCTACGGCGTCGATCTCGTCCATGAAGATGATGCAGGGCGAGTTCTGCTTGGCCTGCTCGAATAGGTCGCGCACGCGGCTGGCGCCGACGCCGACGAACATCTCGACGAAGTCCGAGCCGGAGATGGAGAAGAAGGGCACACCGGCCTCGCCGGCGACGGCGCGGGCGAGGAGCGTCTTGCCCGTCCCCGGGGGACCGACGAGGAGCGCGCCTTTGGGTATGCGGGCGCCGAGCTTCTGGAACTTCTGGGGCGCCTCGAGGAACTCCTTGATCTCGGTGAGTTCCTGTACGGCCTCGTCGGCCCCGGCGACGTCGGAGAAGGTGACCTTGGGCTGGTCTTTGGTCATCCTACGGGCCCGGCTCTTGCCGAAGCTCATGACCCTGTTCCCGCCGCCCTGCATGGAGCTCATGAACAGGATGAAGAACAACACGATAAGCAGGATCGGTGCCAGGGTGCCGAGCAGGGTGAGCCAGAAGCCCGTGTTCTGCGGGTCCACCGAATAGGGCACATCCGCCTTGTCGAGCTGGCTCGCCACGTCGGTCATCTGCGTGTAGGAGTACTCGAATTCCTTCGTGCTTCCAGAATCGGTATTCAGTTGGCCCCTTACCGTCTGATCTTCGTCGTAGATCGTCAGGTAGTTCTCGTTGGTCTTTTCGAGGCTGGTGTCGAAAGTCCTGTTCTGTACCGCCTGATTCCACTGCTGGGAATTGAGCTCGGCCACGTCGGGGTTGCCCTTGCTCAGCATGTTTACGAGGACCACGGCCAAGACTATGAGGATGACGAAGTACAGCAGCCCGCCGCTTCTCAAGATTCTGCCCAAAGCTTCTTACCTTCCGTGAAGTGCGTCTAGGACATGGGAATTATACTACCTGCGCACTGAATAGGACGCTCGTTCTCTCAGCCGGTCGCGAAGACCTCGGGCTTGAGGATGCAGATGTCGGGGAGGTTGCGGTAGGCCCCAGCGTAGTCGAGCCCGTATCCGACGACGAACTCGTCGGGCACTTCGAAGCCAAGGTATCTGACGTCGAGGTCCGTACGACGCCTGGACGGCTTGGAAAGGAGGGCGCAGATCTCGAGCGAGGCCGGCTTGCGGGCGAGCAGGGAACGCCTCAGGTAGGAGAGCGTCAGACCCGTGTCTATAATGTCCTCTACGATCAGGACATGACGGTCTGTGATGTCCTCTTCGAGGTCCTTGAGGATGCGGACGACGCCGCTCGATGAGGTGCCACTGCCGTAGGAGCTTATGTCCATGAAATCCAGCTCACACTTCAGGTCTATGTTGCGCATGAGGTCGCTCATCACCACGACCGCGCCGCGCAAGACACCGATCAGGAGCGGATTCTCGCCCCAGTAGTCCTCGGTGATGCGCGCCCCGATCTCACGCACCTTCTCCTCGATCTCCCGAGAGGTTATGAGGACCTCTTTCACGTCGGGCATCATACTGGACATACTCACGAGATTCTTGCCACCTCCAACCTGAGTATCTTCTCCGTCCTCGCATCCACCTTGTACCGCTCGTCGAGCTCTCCGAGCACTATCCAGGCGACCTCGTCCCGCCCGTCAACAACCACGGGCATCCCGCGCCTGAGGTCGCTCGGTACCTTCCTGTCCATCATCGCCCTGAAAACGTTCTTGGTCCCACCGAGGCCCAACGGCCGGATGATATCCCCCTCCCGCGCCATCCGCACCTGGTAAGGCCCATTTCCGGCATCGAGGTAGGCAACCTCGGGGCGCGCCGCATCCGAGGGATCGTAGCCAGAGATCTCCCGCGCCGTGATCCTCCACCCCCCGAACACCACCGCCTCCCCGGCCTTGATCTCCTCTCGCCCCGAGACCATCGACCGCCGCCCCTTGTAGAATGCGAGCTCCTCTCCGGGGCGACCCGAGGCGACCACCCCACCCGGCAGGTCCAGCGTCCGTGTACCCTCACCGCCTTCCAGAAGCTCGAGCACCGCTTCGATGAGATTGGACGGTAGCGGCGCGTTATCCGGGACCACGGTCGCGTATGCCAGGCGCACGGCGTGGCGCCGGAGCGCAGGCCGCAAGTTCATGAGCTCGGAAAGGGGCAAGACCACCTCCTCTCCCCTCAACTGTAAGGTTCCGGCCGCAAGCTCTTCGAGCAATTCGAGGTCCTCGCGGATGAGCGAGGCGGCGCGCGCGATGTTGCCTGTCGCCGCCGGATAGAGCTCCTCCAGTACGGGGAGGACTTCGAGACGGACGCGGTTGCGGGCGTACTTGCCGGTCAGGTTCGTAGGGTCCGTACGATAGGGCTGGTCTATCTCTCTCAGGTAATCCAGGATCTCACTGCGCGTGCACCCGATAAGGGGACGCTGCACCTTACCCCGCACGGGCGGGATGCCGGCGAGCCCGCGCAGGCCCGTGCCCCGCGCCAGGTTCATAAGCACGGTCTCAGCCACGTCGTCGGCGGTGTGACCCGTCGCTATGACACCAAGGCCCATCCCGGCGGCCACCACTTCGGCGAGCCTGTACCTCTCGTCACGCGCCCGTTCCTGGAGGTTGGAACTACCGTCGAGACTGATCCACCGCACCTCGTGGCGCACGTTCAAGTTGCGGCACAGTGCGCCGACGAACTCCGCGTCCTCGTGTGACTCTTCTCCGCGCAGACCGTGGTCCACGTGCAGCACCACGGGTTCGCCGCCGAGCGAGACGACTACCCGCAGCAGCGCCACCGAGTCGGGGCCGCCGGAGACCAGCGCGAGCGGGCGACGGAGATCCATGCCGTAACGCTCCGCAGTCCCATGCACCTTATCCGGGAAACTCACGGATCCCATGCAGATAGTTTAGAGAAGTACAAGGGCTCGCAAAAGAAAGGACCGGAGCGTGGCGCCCCGGTCCTCCGTATTCAGGAGTTGTCCTCTAACTCTGGCCGGCTACTCCGTCTGCTCCTATTGCTCCAGCGCCGGCTGCTGTTCGGGGACCTGGACATCGTTGACCAGTATGTTCACCTCGGTCACACGCAGGCCGGTGAGGTTCTCTACGCGGTTGATCACATTTCTGCGCGCGGCCTCTGTGACACGGGGTATCGACTGGCCGTAGTCTACGGTCATGTTCAGGTCCACGGCGGCCTCTTCCTCGCCGACCTCGACGCTCACGCCCCTGGTGTAGTTCCCCCCGCTAGAGCCGCCCGTGACGCTACCGGTCACGCTCTGCAGGATCCCACCGACGGCCGCGGAGGCGCCGCCGCCCATCTGCGCGTTCTCTACCTCCTGCGCCGCGATGCCCGCTATCTGGGAGACCACCGTGCTGCTGATCGTAGTGCTGCCCATCTCACCCTTCAGTGGGCTGCCGCCGCTTCCTTCGCTCATGCCCGTCCTTTCCGATCCATTCTTTCCACCAGATGTGAGTTCTGTGCGTCACCACGCACAGTTAACTAAGCTGCCTACCCTGCCGTCCCAGATCCTAAACTCCGCACGTTCTCACGCGCATGTCAGGTGCAGACTCTCGGGACATATCCAGGAAAGATTAACCCCGCGGGGCGGGGCCTCGGAGAAGTAGCGGGGGCAGGATTTGAACCTGCGACCTTCGGGTTATGAGCCCGACGAGCTACCAGACTGCTCCACCCCGCGTCGCAGGTGGGATTTTAACACCGGCCTAGAGTTTGTAAAGGCGGGGAGCGCCGTGGTACGGTTGCCCTGGACATGTATACGCTTCTTCTGATCCTGATACTTCTGGGGGCCCTGATCTCTGCGGTGACGGCCTTCCGGGCGCTCGGGGCTTACCTGAGCTTTCGGCGCACCCGCGCGGCCTTCCAGGAGGAGGTTACGGACGAGGTCGCCCGCCTCTCTGCACGAACCGACGAGTTGGAGATCAGCCTCTCCGCCCTCGACGCCCGCGCCACGGAGCTTCCTATCCAGATCTCCGAGTTGCAGCAGAGTCTGACGACGCTGCAGGTTCTGACGAGGGCGCTGGGCACCTCCCTGCGCCAGGTGCAGAAGGTCCTCTCCTACAGCTCGCTAAAGACGCTCAGCGCCGACCGCATCGGCAGGATGATCCAGACCGCTTCCTCCCAGAGGAACAGAGAGCCCTCCAGCTAGCGCGTCGCCGGTGTCAAAGACGCGCCGTATACTACGGAACATGGACGAGGAGAGCGCGCAACAGGTGCAACCCACGGAGGCCCTGAAACCTTCGGGAGAGTACTGTGAGGTCTGTGGCACAGAGATGTACGGCCTCCATTGCAAGCTCATCTGTCCCAACTGCGGCTACCGCCGCGACTGCTCCGACCCGTAGATCAGTGCACGAGCGTTTCGCTACTCCCGTGCACCGCTTGGCGGGGTAAGGCTCTCGGAAGGCGGTGGCGCGTCGATCGTAAGGCCGTGGCGTTCGGCGAGCACGGGGATAGAGCCCATATCCATCTCGAGGCCGTACTTCTCCCTCACAGCGCCTACCGCTTCCACGTCGAGTGGACCCCTGTTGGCAGGAGGGAACAGAGGAGCAAGCTCCGCGAAGTAGCGCTCGAAGCCCGCAGGGGAGATGATCTCGAGCGCGCGTGCCGGCTCATCAGCCGCGTTCCAGAAGGCGTGTGGCACACCTCTTGGCTTGAAGATCAGATCCCCGGGCCTGGCAACGAGTACCTCCTCACCTATCTGGACGCCGATCTCTCCCTCCAGCACATAGGTGTACTCATCCTCACGCTCATGGGTGTGCATCGGCGCAGCGAGGGCTCGCGGCCCGATCGGGTGCTCGACGAGCGCGAAGGTACCGTGGGTCTCCTCTCCTCCGATCATGAACCTTATGCCAAGCTTACGGAGCCACACCGTCTCGCCCTCATCCGGCGAGAGCACCCTGCGCGCTCGCCGGTTTACCAATTCGCTCACGAACGATCTCCTCTCCTAAGTTCAATAAACACTATGTTTACCGAATTGTCGGCACCATACACCTATCTGATCCCTTTGTCAAGATCATTTGATATAGTGTTTATTGAAATGGCCGAAAAACGCAAGTACGAGATGAAGAAGCGGGCCGAGCGCCAACGGGAGACGCGGCGCCGGATCGTAGAGGCCACGGTCGAGCTACACCGCACGCGGGGACCCGCCGGCACCACAATAAGCGAGATAGCCCGGCGCGCTGGGGTGAACAGGTTGACCGTCTACAACCACTTCCCTGACGTTACCGATCTTCTCAGGGCATGTTCGAGAAGCTGGACCGAGCGGCATCCGGCGCCGGATCCGACGCCCTGGGCATGGATCAGCGACCCGCAAGTAAGGTTTCGGAAAGCATTGACTGAGCTCTACGGCTTCTACGCCCGCACCGAGCCGATGAGGGCGAACGTCCTGCGCGACGCCCAGACTATGCCCGAGCTCGCTGCTCTGCTCGAGGGTTCGGTCGTGCCCTACCTCGAAGCGTTGCGCGACCTGCTCGCCGAGGGCTGGGAGGTTCGCGGTAAAGAGAAAGGGCGCCTACTCGCGACGCTCGCTTTGGCACTCGACTTTCACACCTGGCGTTCGCTCGAGCGAAAGAGCGGCTTGAGCAGAAATGAAGCCGTGGAGACCATGCTCGAGGCGGTGCGCTCTTCCGTGTGAAGCCCTTACAGCGTCGTGCAAAGGGTCAACCCTTATGCACGACGAGCTATCAGCGATAAGCTATAAGCGTTCAGCCAAGAACAAAGAGCTGAAGGCTTATAGTTGAGGGCTTACGGCGCGGGTTGCAGGAACTCAATCCTTCTACTACCCGCTGTTAGACCCCCTGCACGAGACTGTATGAAAACGTAGGTTGGATGGTGGTTGGCCCGAGAATACGCTAGTCGACCTCGCGCAATCTTCCAGTCTCTACCTCGTAGATGAAGCCGCGTACGCTCTCCTTGTGCAAGATGAACGGGCTCGCCTGGATTCGAGCGATAGACTGGCGCACATCCTCCTCCAGATCCGAGAAGCTCTCCATCGAGAAATGTGGCTTCAGGCCTACATCTTCGTGGATCTGAGCTTTGAGCTCATCGTCTGAGAAGGTGAGCATCCCGCAGTCGGTGTGGTGGATGAGGATGATCTCTTGGGTGCCAAGCAGACGCTGGGAGATGGTGAGCGAGCGGATCTCATCGTCTGTAATGACGCCTCCTGCGTTGCGGATGACGTGTGCATCACCCTCCCCGAGGCCCAAGATCTTGTGCACGTCGAGGCGGGCGTCCATGCAGGCGACCACCGCAACTGCTTTGGCGGGGGGCAGCGGTAGATCGCCCTTCTCGAAAGACTCGGCGTAGGCTGCGTTGTTCTGGAGCAACTCCTCCGTTACGCTCATCGCCTTCGACACCACCCATTGAAGGATGTTTACGATAGCGTACTCGCCGAACGACTTTCCCGAGTCGGACGAGCGTACCGACCCGGGACGGTTTGTCGTGCGCCATCACGCCGGGGCGCCGCTTCCCTGGCGCTGGCTCGGGAGCGACTGGTCGAAGCGGAAGAAGTTGTCGGGGTCGTACTTCTTCTTGACGCGCACCAGCCGCTCGAGGTTGGTCCCGTGGTAAGCATGCGCCCAATCTTCGAGGTCGGGGTCTGGCCAGTTCGGGTAGACAACCCCCGAGCCCCACGGATGCACGGACGCCCACGACCGTGCCAGCCAATGCCGAGCGGCCTCCCTCTCGGCGGCGGTCGCGTCGGGTTCGATGACGACCAGTTGCAGGAGCACGAAGAGCTCGTCGCGGTGGGCGAAAGCCGAGGCCTCGGCGCGCACCTGGTTGTAGGCGCCGGCCCACGGCGTGAAGTCCAGCTCACGCGACTGGCCCCGAACCCGTCCTTCCTCGAGGTTATCCACCAGCGCCGATATGGCTTCGACGGGCAGCGGTCGCTGGAAGAACTCGGACTTGTTGAACTGGTGCCCGGTCGGCCGATCTTCGCCGGGTCCGTGCTCGGCGAGGTACCGCTTGGTCTCCCGGTAGGACGCGTGTTGGAGAGACGCCGACGCCGGGTCAGCTCCCACCCGGGCGCCGACACTACCCTCGGACGGTTCATCGGGCTCTCCACCTCGTGGTTGCCAAGGCTGTGCATCTCTACTCCTCGTCCGAGAAATCGAAGGTCAGCCAGCGGTCGGGGCGGACCGTGAACAGCACGAACTCACCCGCCGGGTGCCCGATCTCCGCCCGGACGAAGCCCTGGGCCGCCCCCTCCGGCAGGTACCGGTTCGCGACGGCGAACGCCCGCTCGGCGGGCGGTGGGCGGTCTTCTCCGACGACGGTCCCCTCGACGGTGACGTAACCGTAAGGGAAATCCTCGCGCTGGACGGTAAGGCTAAGGACGCCCGCTTTCCGAACCAGCTCGGCCTTGCGGGACTTGCGGCCCTGCGTCCCCGTGAAGAAGGTGATGCTTCCACCCGGCTCGTAGGCGTACCAGACCGGCGTTGTGTGCGGCGGCCTGTCACCGCCTCTGGGCACGCTCAGCACCCCGATTCGCGGCTCGGCAAGGAACTCCTGGCGCTCTTTCTCGGTCATCCGACGGGCCATCTCTTACTCCTTTTCGCAGGCCACCGGCTCCCAGACCTGGGTACCCATCCCGGCGCCGGGATCAAGACGAAATCCATGGTTTACCTTCTCCCTTGGCCGCCAAAACCGCCCTCCGCAATACCTCCAAGTAATGGTAACTTTAGGTGCGCGAACTCACAAGTACTTACTCGTGGGTGCTATACTTACCCTAAGGTAACCAAGGGGGACCGTGGACGAAACGGCTGAAGCCCACTCGCACTGCGTGTTGGACCCCGGGTGCGCTTCGAGGAAGGTCTTCGAGGCGGTCTCGGGCAGGTGGGGGCCGCTCGTGATCATGGCGCTCAAGGGGCAGACAAAGCGCCACGGGGAACTCAGGCGGGAGCTAGAGGGGATCTCGCAGAAGATGCTCATCCAGACCCTGAGGAACTTAGAGCACAATGGCCTCGTCGAGCGGGAGGTCTACCCCGTGGTCCCGCCGAAGGTCGAGTACTCGTTGACCCCCCTTGGGGCGTCCCTACAGCCCTTGCTCGAGGCCATCTGCCAGTGGTCTGAGCAGCATCTCGAGGAGGTGGAGGAGGCACGCCAGGACGCAGGTCAGGCGGCGTTCGGGTGCGGCGTGGCGTAGTAGTCACCGAGCACGTTCCGGGGACTCGCTCCAGCGAACACTCCGCCACCATCCCAGCACGCTCAAATCCAGCGACAACAGCAGGGTGGGCAGCGCCAGGACCGCCAGCCCTACCCACTCCCTGCGTCCGGCCCGCGGCACCGCCTCGTTTGCAATGTTGTTATCCATGAC
>DATMVF010000256.1:0-11874 GCA_035563475.1 Rubrobacter sp. | reverse complement strand
CCATCGAAAAAGGAGGCACACCCATCACCATGAGGACCATAACGAAGGGCGTATTCTGCTCCGCAGGCCGCTCAGGCCTGAGTGTCCCGGCGCTGGTGACGCTCGCAAGCTCGATCGCGGCGCTCGTCCTGGCGCTCTCGGCAACCACCGCCCAAAGCGCCGAGGGGCACGATGGCAAGAATATCCCGCTAAGCGGCGGGAAGACCCTGCTGAAGATCGACAAAGGCACGGCTGCAGCCCTCTCGGATGCTGGCGTCAAAGTGGAGGCGACCGGGGCGGCCGAAGGACCTACCGCCAGGCACCCGTACTTCACCTTCCCCATAGTCGGTGGCAAGGTGGACAAGGATCCGCCAAGCGGCCGGATCGTGCATTCCGGGGGGCTCCGCTTCAGCGCAGACTCCAACAGCGTGGTGGTGAAGCGCTTCGTGATCGACCTGGGCCGAGGCGTCCTGACCGCCAAGGTAGCCGGAACGGGGCAGCGCATAGCGTTGCTTAGACTGGGCGCTCCCGATGGCGTGAAGATCGGCGACGGGCGGCTCGTGCTAAAGGGCGTCAACGTGAGGCTGACCGCCCAGGCGGCCAGTGCGCTGAACGAGGCGCTCGACACCGACCTGTTCGCAGGTGGCCTGTTGATAGGAGAGGCCACGGTCATCGCCAAGTACGGCGACGACGACGGACGCCACGACGACGACTAAAGGATAGCTCGGGGTAGGTTTTGCGTGGCCGTAGCGCCGCGCAAAACCGGCCGGCGACTAGAAGGGCGGGGCGCTTCCCTCCGGGGATAGCCCCGCCCTCATACGTAAAGGCCCCAGGAGCCTGGGCTAGCGGAGTCTTTCTGCAGGAATAGAGCCGTAGCGGGCTATCCAGATGAGGTTGCTGTATGGCCGGCCTCGTGCCTATACTGTGATCCAGGAGCTAAGGAAAGGGGAGCATAGGATGGCAGGCAAAAAGCACGGCCGATACTACGCTCAAGAGCTTGCGGTGGACGAGAACACGAACGTCATGGACCAGATTCAGGGCGCCCTCGACGAGGGCGACCACCACGACTGGCATCTCGTCGGTGTGTCGGACGTGATGGCGGAGCACGGCGTAATCCTGTTCTGGGACACCGAGAGACCCAGCTTCGGTATCAGCCACAGACAGTAGCCACTCCGGGCATGGCAGTTCGGCCAATAGGATAGCCGAAAGGGGTGGCTCTGGTAGGGAGCCGGAGAGCGTAAGGAGGTAGTCGAGATGGCCATGAGACCTTACCGCGGTTTCTACGACATGCAGAGTGAGATGAACCGGATGTTCGACGAGGTGTTCGGCGGCCTCTCCCGCAGGAGTGGGAGGCAGCACGGGGACGAGCCGACCCGGTGGGCGCCGGTGCTCGACGTACTGCAAGAAGACGGCGACATCGTCGTCAGGGCGGAGTTGCCCGGTGTCAAGCAGGAGGACGTAGACATCACGTTGCACGATGGGGTGCTGACCATCTCCGGGGAACGCAAGGCCGAGGAGCAGCGTGAGGGTTCTGGCTATTACGTGCGGGAGCGGCGTTATGGTTCGTTCAGAAGGAGCATGACGTTGCCGCAGGGTATAGATGAGAGCGAGATCAGTGCCCGTTTCGACGGCGGTGTGCTCGAGGTGAGAGTCTCCGGCGCGGCGGCCGTACGGGAGCCGAAGCGCATCCAGATCGAGGCCGGTGACGAAGGCGAGGGTGCCTCGGGCAGTTAATGCAAAGGGGCTTTGCCCCTATGCAGGCTGTCAGCCCTCAGCGCTCAGCCCTCAGCTTCTTGTCTTTGCTGACGGCTGATAGCTGACAGCGCGATCGGCAGGGGGTCACCGACCCCCTGCCGATCGCTTCTACTCTTCGGGGAGGTGCGCCGAGATCAGGCCGGCGTAGATCCGCTGGCCTTTGGGGCGGAGATGGTAGCCGTCCTTGTAGAAGAGCTCGGGGCGATCTGCGCTCGCCGAGTGCCAGTCGACGAGCACGGCGTTGGGGTATCTCTCCACCCCTTCTGCGATCACCTGGTTGTTCGGAGCCTCCCAGGCGCGGGGGATCGAAACGTTGACGAATACGACCCTATCTACGCTGGAGAGGGTCCGCATGATCCGGTCGAATTGTCCTTTGGTGAACGTACCGTTGTTTCCGAGGTGTACGATCACCACGTCTCCGAGTTGCCCCGCGGCGCGACGATATCTCAGCGTGTCGGTAGCGGCATAGATTTGTAGGCCCACCTCCGCGTCGATGACCGTGAGCCCGTATATGTCCTTCTGCAGTCTTCTGACTGCGCCGAGCATCACCGAGTCGCCGATGGCGCTCACTGTGCCGCTAAACTCGGAAGGACCTGTTCGTCCGTTGTACAGGGCCCTCTGTGCCTGGGTCATCGGGGCCTCGCCGTTCTCCCCGGAGTTCTGGTGATCCGCTCGTTCGTCCTTCCGGAGACCGTTTGTCCCGGCGGTGGAGGGATCGGGGTGCGTTTGTTCCACGGTATGTACGGACTTCATGGAGGCGAGGTAGGAAGGTTTCTCCGGCGGTTCGGCCCGGGCAACGGCTAGGCCCAGCAGCGCGCAGGAGGCCAGAATGGGCACGAGGGCGCCGGCCCACTGGAGCCGGAGCCGCCAGCGCAGCGGTCCCCGCGCTTCGCGGAGCGTCCTCCAGGCCCGTCCGAGGGTGCCGCGGCGTATCGGCGTCTCGATGTAGCGGTAGGAGAGGTCCGCCAGGATGACCGTCGCGGCCAGGCGCAGCGCGAGCAGGTACGGCCCGTCGAACGGCACGTCCAGTTCGGGGCGGGTAACCATGAACACCGGCCAGTGCCAGAGGTAGATGCCGTAAGAGCGCACCCCTACCCAGCGCAGCGGAGCCGACCCTAGAAGGCGCGCTCCTACGAGCGTGTACGGGTGAACGCCGGCCATGATCGTCGCCGTCGTCGCGAGCCCGACCAGCGCGAAGCCGCCCCGGTACAGGAAGGGTTGGAACTCACCGAGGTGGTGACACAGCCAGACGAGTCCACCCAGCGCGACGAAGCCAAGGATGTCGAGAAGGAGTGGGGCGGTCCATCCCCAGCGGCGCCTGAACCGTCCCCGCCCGGCCAAGGCTCGCCGGGCTTCCGAAGGACGGTACCTGACTCCGGGCGACCACACAAAGGCGAGCGCGGCTCCGAAGAGCAACCCCGTAGCGCGCGTGTCTGTTCCGTAGTAGATCCTGGACGGGTCCACGCCGGGCGTGTACAGGAGCGCCATAGCCACCGCCGATGCCCCGGCGCCAAGGAGAACAACGGTCAGCAAGCGCCGTTGCCTGAGGCGCGTCGCCCCGAAACATAGCCCGAGGGCGAGAATCGGAGGCCAGATCAGGTAGAACTGCTCTTCGACGGCGAGTGACCACAGATGTTGTAGCAGCGAAGGACGCCCGACGGCCTCGAAGTAAGACTCCTGCCCGAAGATCAGATACCAGTTGGTCACGTATCCGAAAGCGGCCAGCACGTCGCCGCGCAGCCCCGCCACCTCACCGGGCAGGAAGACCACGGCGAAGGCCAGGCTGACGACGAGCAACACGTAGAGCGCGGGGAGGAGCCTCCTCGCGCGCCGCAGCCAGAAGGTCTTCAGGTCGATGCGACCCCGCTGGCGCCACTCCGCGAGCAACAGCGCCGTTATGAGATAGCCGCTGATCACGAAGAAGACTTCGACCCCCAGGAAGCCGCCGGGGATCCAGGCCAGATCCGCGTGGTAGAGGAGTACGGCGATGACGGCGAGTGCGCGCAGGCCGTCCAGGCCCGGACTGTAAGGCAGCCTTACATCAGGGGTGCCTGGCGTTGCGCCGACGCGTCTGTATGGTCCCTTGCCGCCGGTCGCGGGATCGGCCGTCTGCGGTTGTTGCAGCGTATGTTCCGTAGGCTCCCGTCCTCCTAAGGTAGGAAGGTGATCCTAGCACAGTCTCAAAGTGCCATGCAGGCCAGGCGGATAGAAAAGTACTGTAAGTACTATACCTAGTGCTATTCGCTCGGACCTCCTCGCTCTTCGGGCCGCGGCTCGTGGCTCATATCGGGGGCGCCGGTGAAGCGTTCCTGATCACCGCCTGGGCGTTCCTCGACATGTAACAGGGCCTGCTCCAGCTCATCTTCGCCCACGCAATGGGGGAGATCCAACCTTCCCGCGAGCGTCTCGTCGAGCTCGGGGTCGGAGAGGGCGCCCACCTCTTTCTGGAGATCGGCCATCTCCCTCTTCCCGAATCCGGGTCCGAGGTCGTTTACCATCAGGGCTACGAGCTTGCGTTCCTTGGTCTCACGGTCAGCCATCTTCGCCTCCTGGAGAGCTTCCGGCGTTCGAGTCTACAACGGATCTTCGGTGCCGTGCCACGGGGTGACGCTTAGAGGGATGTCTTCGGCCCGACCCCGGGGGCGGAGATCTCATCTTTCAAAGCACGGGTCTCGGCTTCGAGGGCTGCGAGTTCTTCTCCGGCGCCGGTCATGCGGGCGTGCTCGGACCGGACGAAACGGGTGTAGGGGGCTATGGCCTCCCGCATACGCTCGACGGAGCGGTTCGACTCGGCTTCGAACTGGCGTCTGACTACCTCGCCCAGGCGTTCGCGTAGGGAGTCTGTCTTCCCACGGAACTCTTCGCGGGCCTTGCGCCTGCGGCTCGGGAGGATGAACAGGCCGTAGCCGGCGATTATCGCGGCGGCGATGATCCCCGTAACGTCGAGAAAGCGGGTCGTTGCGAGCGCGACCACGACGCCCCCGATACCCACGGCCCCGACCTCGAGCGCGGCGGCCTGGGTGACGGCGCCCTGGATGGAGTGCGCCAGCTTCTCGGACTCGCGCTCCCTGTCGTAGCGCTGCACGACGTCCTGGGCGTTCTTACCGACGGACTGGATGAGCCGGCCGCGGTTGTACTCGAAACCGTCGCCGACCTCCCCGATCAAGCGCTCGTCGTACTCGGCCTGGCGGCGGCGGTTGACGTACTCCACGACCATGCGCCATTGCTTGAGGTTCCTGTCGACCATCCAGTCTATGAGCTCGTCCACCCGCTCGTCCACGAGTTCCTCGGTGTCCGCGACGACCTCCCGCTCGAAGCGCTCGCTCACCTTCTGCTGGCGGAAGAGCTCGGGGATGTTGGCGAAGCGGATGTTCTCCTCCAGCCAGGCGTCGCCCCGCTCGTTCATCCTCAAGACTATGTTCTCGATCTCGGCCATCCGCGCCTCGAAGTCCCTGCCCAGGTCCTCCTTGTATAGCTCGAGCTGCGACTCGACGTTCTCCGCGGTCCTGAAATCCTCTCTGAGGAGGGTCAGTCGCTCGTCCACCGCTCCCCCGTAGCGCCGGTTTAGCTCGTCGACTACCCCGAGCGGGCTCTCCATCTTCAGCCGGACTCTGCCACCTTCATCGAGCAATTCCGTGACGTAGCTTTCGAGCTCCGCGAAGCCGCTCGCCTTCATGAGGGCGTCGCGCTCCAGGGCATTGGTCGCAGCCTTGGCCTTGCGAGCAAGGAGGGCCGAGACAAAGAAGATCGGGGGCGTCAGGCCGAGGGCCGAACGTATGCCGCCGTCCACAAAGGAGCGAACCTCCTCGAGGTTCGATTCGTCGGCCAGAAGATCGGCCTTGTTGATGACGAGCAGGATCTTCTTCCCCCAGTCTCGGATGAGCTCGAGGTACCCTCGCTCGCTCTCGGTGAGAGGCCGCTCGGCGGAGGTGACGAACAACACCAGGTCGCTCCTCGGCACGAAGCCCCTGGAGAGTTCCTCATGATGCCGGATGATCGCGTTGGTCCCAGGCGTGTCGACGATGGCGATCTCACGCAGGAACTCGTTGGGAAACCCCTTCTCCCGTACCCCGTCAGGACGTCCTTTCTCCACGGGCTCGTCGGCGTAACGGAGTAAGGTGATACGGTCCGTCGTCGGCGTGACGCCCTCCTCGGAGACGTCGGCCCCGAGCAACGCGTTGACGAACGCGGACTTGCCCGAGTTGAACTCCCCTACGATGACGAGCAAGAACAAATCTTCCAGGTCCTGGTGCGCCCGCCTGACAAGGCCAACGTCCTCCGGCGGCGCCCCGAAGTCCTCGAGGAAGGCTATCAGTCTCTCCAGTAGCGCCCGCTCCCGCTCTACCAGCGCCTCGCGGCGTTCGTCGAGTATCCGCACCCTTATGCCTCCCTCTGCATGCAAGCATTATATACGCCTCGCTGTTTCGCGATGACCCGCTCGTGGTAACAAGAAGAGGACTTTCCGGCAAGCACTACACATGGAGGCTGCGTGAACTACAGAACGCTCGGCAGGACGGGCCTGGAAGTATCGGAGGTAGGCTACGGGGCCTGGGGCATCGCCGGCGACGCCTGGCTCGGCGCGAAGGACGAGGAGTCGCTGAAGGCCCTGAACAGGGCGGTGGACCTCGGTCTCAACTTTGTAGACACGGCCCTGGCGTACGGGGAGGGACACAGCGAGCGGCTCGTGGGGAAGTTGGTCCAGGAGCGGGACGAGACCATCCACGTCGCCACCAAGGTTCCGCCGAAGAACAGGCTCTGGCCCGCTCCCGAAGGCATCGCTCCCGAGGAGGTGTTCCCCGGAGACTACATCAGGGAGTGCACGGAGCAGAGCCTCTCCAACCTCGGGCTGGACACCATCGACGTGCAACAGTTCCATGTCTGGCAGGACGACTGGGTCGGCAAAGGGGATTGGCTGGAGGCGGTAGAGGACCTCAAAAGAGAAGGCAAGATCCGCGCTTTCGGCGTCTCCATAAACGACCACCAGGCGTCGAACGCGGTGAGGCTCATCGAGACGGGCACCGTAGATACGGTGCAGGTGATCTACAACGTCTTCGACCAGAGCCCGGAGGACCGGCTCCTTCCGGCCTGCCAGGAACACGACATCGGCGTGATAGTCAGGGTTCCCTTCGACGAGGGCTCATTGACGGGCAGGATCACCCCCGACACCTCCTTCGAAGAGGGCGACTTCCGCAACCACTACTTCCGCGGTGAACGCAAACAGGAGGTCTACGACCGCGTGCGGGCCATCATCTCCGAGCTCGGCGCGAGCGAGGACGAGATAGCCGAGATAGCACTCCGTTACATCCTGAGCCACCCTGCCGTCTCGACCGTCATCCCGGGCATGCGCTCCGTCCGCAACGTCGAGCGTAACATGGCCGTCGCCGACGGCCAGGGACTCCCCGAGGATCAGGTGCAGGTACTCAAAAACCACCGCTGGGACCGCAACTTCTACGCCTAGAAACAGAAGGGACGCCTGCATCGACGCTACAAGTCAGGCGGGACCGAACGCCGCAGCTAGTTGTGGATGGTACTGGGTCGTCTGCTAGACTCCATCGGATACAACAGGGAGCAAGGGGGCGGTGCTGTGGTAGACCATCTCGTATTTCTAACCGTTCGTGAGGAGGCTTCCCCTGAAGAAGTCGAGGATCTCCTCTCATCTATCCGCGCTTTGAGAGACGAGGTGCCCAGCACCGTCGACCTCTCCGTGGGCGAAGACTTCTCGGGACGCTCTGGAGGGTATACGCACGCCATCTTCGCCAGGTTCGAGGACGCTGCCGGTCTTCGGGAGTACATGGAGCATCCAGCGCACCTGGCCGTCGTCGAGAAGCTCGACGCTACGACGACAGGCCGCATCGTCGCCGACTACGAGTACTAGCGACATGGAGACCTTCGGCTACGAGAACATAACGCCGGGCGCTCTGAAGAGCAGACTCGATGCCGGAGAACGTCCCATTCTGCTCGATGTGCGCGAGCCCTGGGAGTTCGAGCTCGCCCGCATAGAGGGTTCGGAGCTTATCCCCATGTCCCAGCTGGAGGCGCGTTTCACCGAGCTGGATCCTGGCGCTGAGACCGTCGTGATCTGCCACCACGGCAACCGCAGCTCCTACGTCGCCGCGGCGCTCCGGCGGGTCGGCTTCGAGAGAGTCTTCAACCTGGAAGGCGGCCTCGACGCCTACTCCGATGTGGACCAGTCCGTCCCGAGGTATTGACTCCTACTTGTGCCTGACGATCTCCTCGATCCGTCGGTAGAGGCCTGCGGCGAGGCCCTCGGGTTCCGAGGAACGTTCGGCCAGCATCTCGGCGACGCGGCGGGTCTCGGTCTCGCCAGCAACCTCGAAGGTGAGGACCACGGGCTCGGGGTCTTCGAGGCCGAGTTCTTCGGCGATGGCCCGGCGGACTTCGGAGACCTCGTGGCCTGTCTTCGCCGAGATCTCACGGCTCGCGACTTCGGGGTCGAATTCCTGGCAGACCTCGATGCCTCCTCCCAGGCGCCGCTCCCACCACCACGGGGCGCTTACGCCCGTAAAGCTCTCATGCACCAGGGCCGCTGCGCTGTCGGCGAGGAGTCCATTGAGATATTCGGGCATGGGTGATTTATACCAGGCGCACGCTTACCCGCGACGATCCGCTACTGTACAATGCGACGAGGGAAGGAGTTATCCGATGCTTCTCGTAGAAGACTCGATGACCCGTGACATCGTAACGCTCGCGCCGGATGAGACGGTGGGTACTGCTCTAGCCCTGTGCAGGGAGAGGCGCATCAGGCACCTTCCCGTCCTTTCGGAAGGGAGGCTCGTCGGGATCGTCTCGGACAGGGACCTGCGTTCGGCGACCCCCGCGTTCGGGGACCACGAAAGGGCCGCCGCGCTGCAGGAGATTATTGTCGAGGACGTGATGGCCACCGAAGTGGTCAGCGTTCTCCCCGACGATCCCATAGAGCAGGCCGCGAACACGATGCGAGAGCGTAGGATCGGCTGCCTACCCGTCGTGGAGGGCGGGGAACTGGTCGGGATCATCACCTCCTCTGACGTGATGAGCGCGCTCGTCTACCTGGTCGGCGCCAACGAGCCGGGGAGCCGCATGGAGATCTCGGTCCCCGACAGGCCAGGGTCTCTGGCCGGCGCGGCCGGCGTCTTCGGGATGTGCGGCATCAACATCGTCAGCGCGGCTATGGGCCCGATAAGGGAACCCATGGAGGAAGGAGCGATCAGGGAACGCATCGTCGTTTTCAGGGTGGACACCATCGACACCAGCGAGGCGGTCGGATACCTCGAGGAGGCAGGCTACTCGGTCCTGTGGCCGCCCAGGTCTTGAGCGGCCGGACCGCCATAGTCCACGACCTGGCCCTGGAGGACTACGGCTTCGGCGGCGACCATCCTTTCGACCCTCTGCGCGTGCGGCTCGCACTCGAGCTCTGCGAAGCCCTCGGGCTGCTGGAAGACTACCCCTTCGTCTCCCCCGGACCGGCGACCGACGAAGACCTGACGACCGTCCACAGCCTCACCTACGTGCGTCTGGTCCAGGAGGCCGGACGGGGAGCGGCTGAGCTCTCCGACCTGCTGGACTACGGTCTCGGGACCCCGGACAATCCCATCTTCCCCGAGATGCACGAGGCCTGCGCCCGCGTGGTAGGGGGTGTGCTCGGCGCGTGCCGGCTCGTGATGGCAGGGGAGGCGGACCACGCCATGTGCATCTCGGGCGGACTGCACCACGCCATGAGGACAAGGGCCAGCGGCTTCTGCGTCTACAACGACGCCGGGGTCGCGATCTCTCGCCTCAAAGAGGAGCATCCTGACGTCCGCATCGCCTACGTCGACACCGACGCCCACCACGGCGACGGTGTGCAGTGGATGTTCTACGGCGACCCGGATGTCCTTACCGTCTCGATGCACGAGTCGGGCCGTTATCTGTTTCCCGGCAGCGGCGGGGTCGATGAGAAGGGCAGAGGCGGCGGAGTCGGCTACTCCGTGAATGTGCCGCTCGAACCGTTTACCGACGATGAGTCCTGGATCTCCTGCTTCGAGGTCGTGGTCCCCGCTGCCCTTCGCGCCTTCGACCCCGACCTGATCCTGTCCCAGAACGGCTGCGACGGCCATGCCCTCGACCCGCTTACTCACCTCTCCGCAACGACCCGCTTCTACGAGCATGTGCCCCATCGGATACACGACCTGGCCCACGGACTCTGCGGGGGACGCTGGGTGGCAACGGGCGGCGGGGGCTACGACATCTGGCGCGTCGTCCCGCGCGCCTGGACCTCGCTCTGGGCGGCCGTCTCCCACCAGGAACTGCCCGAGAGAGTACCTGAACCCTGGCTCTCGAAATGGAGCACGAAGAGTCCTGTCAGACTACCGCCTTTCATGCGCGACGATCCCGAGGATTATCCGCAGGGACCGCGTACCGCCAAGATAGCGGAACGTAACCTTCGCACCGTCGAAGAAGTCGTCGAAAGAGTGCTACCCATGATTCAGTAGGACGGACAGGGTTGCGAATCCTGCGTCGTCGCGGTATTTTGCCCTAGGTGAGCAGTTCGGCGATCCGGAGATGAAAGTGCAAAGCATACCAACGTTGCATGGCGTAGCGATCCCTTTCGCGTCTTCGACCGAGACGAAGCCGGGGATAGAGATAGAGCGCAGCGTCACCCAGGAGCCACCTTACAAAGTCATACTGCACAACGACGACTACACTCCGATGGAGCACGTCGTCGCCGTGTTGCAAAAGGTGATCCCGCGCATGTCCGTGAAGAGGGCCGTAGACATCATGATGGAAGCCCACACCAAGGGCAAAGCCGTCGCAACCAAGTGCCACAAAGAGCTGGCCGAGCTCTACCAGGACGGGCTCAACAACGAAGGCCTCATCTCCACCATAGAACCTGACTGACGCGGTTTGCGGCGTAGGGGCGGGTTTCAGGCTGCGCCAGTCAACAGGACGTTGGGAACCGCATCGGGCGCCGGTATGATCTTACAAAGGTGTTTAGCCGGGAGACCACTCGTGACTCCTCTCGAGATCATCCGTCAAGCGCAGTCGGGAACGCTCATCGACGAAGGTGGCCACGTCGTCACGTTGGAGCTTCTTCCCGGCCTCTCCCACACAGAACTGCAGGACTTCGTAGGCCGGGTGCCGTGTCACACTCAACCAGAGATCATGGAGTTGCTAGGCGCCTGTAGAGGTTTCTACGGAACGGTCGACAAGGTCGAATTCACGGGTAGGGATCTCATGTTCGAGTTCGGGGCGGCATTCCCTTACGGACTTCCGATCGCGGCAGACGGCTGCGGTAATTTCTGGGTCGTAGATCTACACCCGGACACCGCGGGGTGGGGTCCCGTCTACTTCGCGTGCCACGACGCGCCAGTGATCCTCTACCAGGCCGATTCGTTGGAACAGTTCCTGGATGAACTGTTCCGGATGTTCGAACCACCGCACCGGAGCCTTATCGACGATGTTCACGAGGACCGCCTGGCCCGCGTGTGGCAGACGAACCCTGGGGTCCTAGCCCACGAGCAGTGTCTCCGATCCGAGTACCCAATCCTCTCGATCTTCGCGCGCGAGCTAGATGACGAAAGCTTCCAGATAATCGACCTTCGTCTGGCGAAACCGGGCGATGGCTTCTCCTGGGGCCGCTACGGGCCCAACACCCGGATCAGACGCTTCGGCACACATCCCGTGTTCGCTTACAAGAAGCCGAAGAGCTTCATCTCCCGGCTTCTCGAACTTGCGGTTTGACAGCGAGCGGCTGGGCCACGTTCGCGGCCATCGAAGGTTCGCCCTTTAGCCCCCGATCTGGCTCATGGTGCGATGGCGGGATTCCTCGGGGAGGGTAAGGCCGGCCGCCGGCTTTATTCGCGCCGTCTCCCAAAGCACTTTGTGGATCGCCGGTATGGGGTCCGCAGAGCGGATTGCGTCCTTTACGGGAACGTCGAGGTCGGTGAGAAGGCAAGGGTGGATCTTGCCGTCCGCCGTGAGCCTGAGCCTGCTGCAACGAGCACAGAAGGGTTCCGAGACCGGCGTTATGACGCCGAAAGTGCCGGGGGCGCCATCGAAGCGGAACTCGTCAGCGGGGGCTGCTGGATCTTCCTTTTCGATGGGTTCGAGATCACCCAGCTCCTCTGTGGCGCGGTCCAGGATCTCACGCCCGGAGATAAA
>DATMVF010000255.1:0-9085 GCA_035563475.1 Rubrobacter sp. | reverse complement strand
AAGATCGGGGCCCGCACCAAGGATGTCCTCATCGAGGCGATGGGTCTAGCATTGGCGGCCGTGAGCGCCGAAGACGCGAAAGGGTACTTTGCTCACTGCGGATACCGCTCCCCGGCGCAGCAACTATGAAAGGCGCTGTTAGAACCCCATTCACAACAAGACGCGTCCTCCTTCTTTAGAGGGGAGATCTGTCTGTACCTCTTGGATATCTTGTGTGTAGGAGATATCCGGTACTTGGAGCGCTTCCCCAACCTACCCTTCTTGAGGATAGTGAGAGGGTAGTTGGACCTGTTAAGGTATTTGATCCTTCTGTCTATTGTGGCTCTGGAGAGGTTGGTCTTTTTCCTGATGTCCCTGTCGGCGGCATCTATGAAGAGATCGCCATCCTCATAACCACACTTCTCTTCGTAGGCTATCTCCAGAAGACCGAGGATGATAAGAGGATCGGCATAGTTCTCCCATCTGACCTTCAGGAACTCTGGATACATCTTCTGAATGGTATGTTTGAGGAACTCATGGTAGTGAATAAAGGAGTTCTGTGGTTCGCTAGGTGTAGTAGGCTTGGCGGCCAACAGATCTTCTTTATCGGCATGGAAGAGTTCCTTCTCGGCAGGGAAGAGATCCTCACACAGCTTTGCTATCGCCTTGGAATGGTCTCCTACCCCCTCTACAGGGTCACCAAAGCTGATTCTGGTAACGGGGAGCCAATCATCATCTTCGCACACCTCTATCGTCTCTTTGCTATCAAGCTTACGCTTGTGATCCTTACACCAGGTAGGCTTTTTCCCTCCTACCAATAGGGTAAGGCCGGTCCCGGTGGGATCTATCTCCTTGTAGGCGGAAGGGAACATCTCCAGGATGCCTATCGCTACATCGCTGGTTTCCCCGTCTCGTACGCAGTTGCTGATGGAGATCCTGGTGTAGGTTGAAACCTTGTTGTCATGGTTTCTTGTGGTGCTGCCCAACCGTATACCCTTCTCCTCCCCGGAGAAGTTATTGACAGAGGAACGGAGGTCGGAAACGTCAGTCAACGGTAATCACCCCGCTATCTCCATGGACCGGTCGGTCATCCATCGGCGAGCTTGTCCTCGCTGAGCTTGCTCCTCTTCTCGGGAGGCGTATAACTGCTGAAGAGATCAGAGGGTGAAGGGGTAGTGTTGCATTTGTTACTAACTCCGTCCTACCCGTCAGTGATATGCATGAATTATAATTGTTGCAGGCTTTATCGGGCATCTGGAAATGAAAGACGAGAGGTAACTGCTTCGGCGTCAATTATATTTCCTCCTGTATGGGAGAGATCCCGATTCTTGTCGGGGATTTCTATGGAGATTAGCTACCCTCTATAGTAACACAAAGAGTGGATTATCCGGCGTATATCCGGTCCTCTAGCGGTCCATCGACATGGCACCTAATGACTATACTCGCCAGATGCCAACGACGGTCTTTATCGCACTTTATCGCACATGTGACTGTCGGCTTTGCTGATCCGGATAGTGTGTACCCTCCCGTGCCACAGGACTACTCAAGACCCCCTCGCAGGCCCTTAGAAGGCATACTCGCTCGTCTCACGGGGTGTGTGGGCTACCCATCCGTGACATGTTCCTGTGCTGTGCTGGGTGCCCTGGACTTCCTGAGTTTTCTCCAGTCTCCGTGTCTCCAAGGCTACTCATCCTTACTCTCCTTCCACTCCCCTTCGCGTGACACCTCCCCATAGATAGGGGCTTCCCTATTCTCTATAAAAGTAGTGAAGAAAGGGATGTCCCGAGTCCAACTGGGAGTTAACATTCAATGCCTGGCGAGGACACAACCGCCAAACCGCTCAGAACGGCTCCTGAAACGTCTGAGAGCTACCCTAGTGCCTCGTCAGTGCCGGGGACAAACTTGGGGGCCTTTGGAACTGCGGCAACAAGTAATGCAGGTCGGAGCTGTACTCATGGAGTGTCTGTAGACCAACCGTGTACCAACCGTTGGTCTACAAAGAAGATGACAACATATTGTCGACTCTATTTGTGAACAATAGAGTGTTGCGCAGTATGTGAAGGATAGGGGTAGACAATCTGGCTATTCTATGCGGCACAGTGGCCGAATTGAACCTCCTACCGCCGCTTCTCGCCTCGCTCAAGATGCGAACCCTTTCCGCTAGCGTGTCTGCTGGCGTATCATAGCCAATTATGGAGACTACGGGCCCCGACCGCACCTTCGCCGCCGCTGCGGGTACGCCGTATGCGGCCGAGGCCGCTGCCGAGACGTACAGGGCAGGGGGCAACGCCGCTGATGCGGCCGTAGCCGCGGCGGCCGCCGTCGGCGTTACCGAGCCGCTGATGAGTTCGATCGGGGGCGGCGGGTTCGCTCTCGTCAGAGATCCTTCCGGCGGAGCCGAGCTCATCGATTACTACGACGCGATGCCCGGCAAGGGTCTGCCGGCTTCGGCCTTCGGGGCCGGCGGCAGCCCGCAGACGATGATCCTCAAGTACGGGGCCGGGGTGCGCTCCATCGTCGGGGGGGCGTCGTCCGCCGTACCAGGTTCCCTTCGGGGATGGGAGAAGCTCCTGGCGCGCCACGGTAAGCTGAGCCTGAAGGAGGCGCTTGCTCCTGCGGTCAGGTTCGCGCGCGAAGGGTTCAGGTTGTGCAAGACCTCGGCCCTGTGGTTCGGGGTCGCCGAGGAGGTGCTGAGGCTCACCGACGAGACCCGCAAACACTTCTACAAAGGGGAGCGGGTGTACCTGGAGGGTGAAGAGGTGCGGTTCCCCGAGCTCGCCGACACCCTGGAGGCGGTCGCAGAGGGCGGGGTGGGGATCTTCTACGAGGGGGAGCTGGGGCGCAGGATCTCCGCCTACATGCTCCAGATGGGCGGCATCATAACCGAAGAGGACCTCGCCGCGTACGAGGTCGTCGTCAGGGAACCGATGAGCGTCAGGTACGGCGCCGGGGCCATGTACACCAACGGCCCGCCTTCCGCCGGCGGCCCGACACTGGCCCAGATGCTCAAAGTCGTCTCCGCCTACGACCTGGCTACGATGCCGGCTGCCGAATACGTGAAGGTGATGGCCGGGGCGATGAAGCTGGCTCTCAGGGATCGCGAGACCGCCTACCTCGACGGTTCGGAGAACAGCCGGGTCGCGGAGCGGCTCACGGGAGAGGAGTACGCGGCGGAGCAGCGACGCAGGATCTTCTCCGCCTTCGGCTCTCCGCACACCACACACCTCTCGTGCGTCGATAGCGGGGGCCTGGCCGTCTCGATTACGGCCAGCATGGGCTACGGGTCAGGACTCGTCGTGCCCGGTACGGGCATCCCCATGAACAACACGCTCGGCGAGCCCGAGCTCAACCCCAGGGGGTTCCACGCGCTCGCGCCGGGGGAGCGTTTGATCTCCAACATGAGCCCGACCGTCGTCTCCTCGGAGGAGGGCGGTGTCATCGCGCTGGGAACGCCGGGCGCTTCGCGCATCCCTACGGCCATACTGCAGACGGTCATAAACGTTCTGGATTTCGGGATGGCGCTGGAGGACGCCGTTCTCGCCCCGCGCTTCCACGCGGAGGGAGATCTCTTCGCTTACGAAGCCGGCGCCCGCACAGCGGATCTCGACACCTACGAACGAGTGCTGAGCTATGAGACACCCAATATGTTCTTCGGCGGGGTCAACGCCGTAAGACGCACACCGGACGGTCGCTTCGAGGCGGCGGCCGATCCCCGACGTTCGGGAGGGACTGACATTGTTTGAGAACGGACGTGGGCCGGTGGGGATCTTCGGTGTGCCCATGGATCTCGGCCAGGACCGGAGGGGCGTGGATATGGGACCAAGCGCCATCCGTTATGCCCGCCTCGAAGCACGCCTCGAAGACCTCGGGCACAGCGTTACCGACCTCGGGAACGCTGTAGTGCCTATACCCGAGGTCGTCGCTCCGGGGGAAAGGGTCAGGCATCTGGCCGCCGTAAAGAGCGTCTGTGAAGAGGTCTCCGAACGGGCCGCGTCCATAGTCTCCGAGGGTTTGTTCCCGATCTTCCTCGGTGGGGATCACGCCATCACTATCGGGACCGTATCCGGGATTGCGAGCTCCTCGCCCGCAGTCCGGACGGGTGTTATCTGGGTCGACGCCCACGCGGACTTCAACACTCCTGCGACGTCGCCCTCCGGCAACATCCACGGCATGCCGCTGGCGACCCTCGCCGGTCTCGGCCACCCCGACCTCGTTGGGATCGGCGGTCCTGAGGCCAGCGTCAGGACCGAGGACATAACCATCATCGGCCTCCGCTCCGTGGATGTGGAGGAGAAGAAGCTGCTGCGCGAGGCCGGCGTGAGGGTCTACACCATGAAGGACATCGATGCCTACGGCGCGGCGCGCGTCGTGCGAAGCGCAATCAAAGGCCTCACGGACGTCGACAGGGTGCACCTCTCACTCGACCTCGACGCCCTCGACCCCGAAGTCGCCCCTGGCGTCGGCACACCCGTGCGCGGGGGGCTAACCTACAGGGAGGCGCACCTCCTGATGGAGCTGGTCAACGAAGCAGGCATAATCTCTTCGCTCGACGTGGTCGAAGTCAACCCTATCCTGGATATCAAGAACGGCACCGCCACACTCGCAGTCGAGCTCGTCGAGAGCCTCATGGGACGCAGAATAATCGACCTGCCACGAGAACGTTGAATGTAGGGGCGGGTTTGAAACCCGCCCCTACTACGCTCAGCGACGCCAGAATGCGGGGGAGAGGAGTGCCAGGACGGTGAAGATCTCCAGCCTCCCCAGGAGCATACAGACGGTGAGTACGAAGCGGCCCAGAGGGTCGACTATCTCGTAACTCTCCGTGGCTCCGACCTGTCCCAGGCCAGGGCCGACGTCGTTCAGGGTGGCCGCTACCGCGGTAGCGGAAGAGAGCGGGGTCAGCTCTTCCTGGAGGGCAACGAGGAAAGTCGCTATCCCGAAGACCCCGATCCAGGCCGCGAAGAGCCCGAGGACGGCGATCCGCACGGCCTCTGGAACCACGCGTCCGCCTAGCTGAAGCGGTGTGAGCGCGCGGGTGGATCATCCTGAAGACGTCCTGGAGGATGGTGCGGAAGATGATGAGGATGCGGATCACCTTTATCCCGCCCGCCGTCGACCCGGCGCATCCCCCGATGAACATGAGCAGGATGAGAATGATCTCGGCTGCCGCATCCCACTGGTCGAAATCCGCCGTTATGAATCCCGTCGTGGTGATGATGCTCGAGGCCGTGAACGCCGAGTCCCTGAGTGCCCTGCCCCAGGAGTCCCCGTAGTCGCCTTCCAGGACGAGGATCCCCCAGATAAAGAGGGCTGCAGCGGCGATGATTGCGAGGTAAGCAAGCAGTTCTCTGTCGAGCAGGACGTCGAGCCGGCGCCTGGTGTAGAGGAGGTAGTAGAGCGAGAACGAGACGCCCGAGGCCACCATAAAGAAACCGATGATCGCCTCTATGGCGAGCGAGTCGTAGAAGCCGACGGATGCGGTCTTGTGGCTGAAGCCCCCCGTCGCGACCGTGCCGAACGTGTGGACGACGGCGTCGTAGAGTGGCATCCTCGCTAGTAACAATGCGACGGTCTCGGCGGCCGAGATGGCGAGGTAGATGATGACGAGAGCTTTGGCCGTGTCCGCGATGCGGGGCGTCAGGCGGGGCTGCGTGAGCCCCGACATCTCGGCTCCGATCAGGCGTGCAGTCCCGACCCCGAGGAGCGGCGCGACCGCGACGAAGAGGACCACGATCCCTATCCCCCCGAGCCAGTGGGTCATGCTTCGCCAGAACAGGATGGATGGCGTCTGGGCCTCGATGTCCGAGAGGAGGGTGGCCCCCGTGGTAGTAAACCCGCTCATCGCCTCGAAGCTCGAGTCCAGAAGGCTGTGGAAGGTGCCCTCGACGAGGAACGGCGTGCCGCCGAGCAGGGCGGCCAGCGTCCAGGCCAGCGTCACGGAGAGGTAGACGTCCCTGTTCGACACGTACTCGGGTGCTCGGCCCCGAGGCCTGGAGAGGCGGAAGCTTACGATACCAGTTGCGACCATCAGCGCGGCGGGAAGCAGGAAGCTCGCCCACGAGCCATCGCGGTAGAGCACCGAGAGCGCCAGGGGGACCAGGAGCGCCAGCCCGATCGCCAGGATCACACCGGCGTTCACCCTGATTACGACCCTCGGGTTCAAAGGCTAGTTGGAGAAGAGCTTCTCAACTTCTTCCACGGCGGCCTCGACGGTGAACACCACGGCGTCGTCGCCGGGCCTGAGAACTTCCTTACCCGTCGGGATGATAACCGCCCCGTTGCGCAGTAGGGCCCCCACGATGGCGCCTTCGGGGAACCCTACCTCAGAGAGCGGCCGGCCGGCGACCCTGCATCGCTCGGGGACCCTGAGCTCGATCATCTCGGCCCCGCTCGCCAGCAGGGCCACGTCGATGATCTCGCCCTTGCGCACAAAGCGGAGAATGGCTTCGGCAGCCAGCATCCTCGGTGAGATCGTCAGGTCGACGCCGAGGGCGTCCGCGAGCGGCGCGTACTCGCCGCGGCTTATCCCGGCGATGGTCATGCGGGCCCCCAACTGGCGGGCGTACATGGCGGCCAGAAGGTTGGCCCTGTCGTCCCCCGTTACGGCGACGAAGGCGTCGGTACGGTCCACCCCCTCCTGGAGCATGAAGTCGCGGGAGATCCCCTCGTCGTGGAGCACGAACCCTCTCCTTAGTTGGGATGCCACGTAGCGCGCCCTGCCCTCGTCCCTCTCTATGACCCTCACCGACATGCCGGCCTTCTCCAGTGAGAGGGCCAGCCTGAGGCCGATGCGCCCTCCGCCGTAGATGGTCACCTCCCGCACCGGCGCCGTGTCGGTGGCCAGGGCGCCCACGGCCTCGGAGATCTGCTTCCGGCCGCTGATCAGAAGTACGTGGTCCCTCTTCTCCAGCACCGTTCCGCCTTTCGGCACGAGGGCCTCTCCGCCCCTCACGACGCCGACTATGAGGCTGCCCTGGGGCAAACTTACTTCGCGCAGCGCGCGTCCCACGGCCTCCGAGCCCTCGTTCAGGATCACCTCGGCCACCTCGATGGTGTCCTCGGCGAAGCCGTCCACGTTGATCGCGCCGGGCACCAGCAGCGCGTCCTTGATCTCCTGCGCGGCCATCTGCTCGGTGTGGATCATGAAGTCGATCCCCAGCATCTCCCTGGCGAAAGGGTCTCCCGATTCGTAGTAATCGGGGTTGTGTATGCGCGCCACGGTACGGGAGACTCCCTGGGCCTTCGCCGCCAGGCAAGCGATGATGTTGACCTCGTCTGAATTACTCGCCGCAATGAGCAGGTCGGAGCTCTTGATGCCGGCCTCGTTGAGCAGCTTGGGGTTGGCGCCGTTGCCTGCTATCACCAGGGCGTCGAGCTCTTCGGTTGCGCTCTCCACGAGCCTCTCATCCTTTTCGACGAGCACGACGTCGTGGCCCTCATGCGAGAGCATACGGGCCGTGTTGAGCCCGACCTCTCCTGCCCCGATTATCACCGTGTGCAAAGCGCCTCCTACCGACCGTCGGGCTGGACCAGTGGGGATCTGTCCAGGGCCGCCCTGGATCCCCCGACGACGAGCACGTCGCCGTCACTTAGTACTGTGTCACCGTGGGGCAGGGACCCTGGTCCGTCTTGTGGCTTGAGGGCCAGGACCGTGAGGCCCATCTTCTGCGAGAGGTCGAGCTCGGAGAGGGATTTATCCAGCCACGCACTCGGGACCCGGGCTTCGATCAGGGCCTCGTCCTCTCCGAGGTCGACGTAGTCGAGCAGGACCGGAGAAGCCATGGTCCTGGCGAGTTGCTCACCTATCTCTCGTTCGGGCTGTATCACCCTGTCGGCTCCCACCTTTTCGAGAACCCTGGCATGGATACCGCCCGTGGCCCGCGCCACGATCCTGGGTACTCCGACCTCTTTCAAGGTGGCCGTCGCGAGGATGCCGGCCTCGATGTGGTTCTCGCCGATCATGACGGCTGCGGCGTCGAAGCTTTCGACGTCCAGACCCCTCACGGCGGCCTCGTCCGTCGCATCAGCGGCCACGAGGTGGACGTTCGGCAACTCGTCCGCGAGGCCCTGTATCACGTTCTCCCTGCTGTCTATGGCGAGTACTTCGTGCCCCAAGGAGTCGAGGGTGCCGACCATGGAGATACCGAGACGACCCAGGCCGACCACGACGAACTGCCGGTTCATCGGCCGCCCACGTGGATCGCCGGACGGCGTTCCGGGTTCGGCTCCGCCTCGCGCAGAACCTCGTGGGTGACGGGCGCGGTGTCGCCTTCACCGAAGAGGATGTAGCGGATAAGGTAGACGATGGGGTTGCCCTCCGTCCATCCGAAGTAGCAGTGCGGCGTCTTCCCCGTCGTGTCGCGCAGGTGCAGGAGGAAGGCCGCGATCGCGTTGGGGACGACGGAGCTTACGCAACGCAGCACCTGGTGACCACCGACCTCGACGCCCCTGACCTCGAGCACGTCCGTGAACTCCGAGGCGTCGTCGACCTGTACCTCCAGGAACAGGATCTGTTCCTCCCGCGGTATGTGGTTGTCCTCGCGCTGTTCCCTCTCCTTTCTGGAGTACTCCTCCTCGGTGCCGACGCGGCGACGGTGGGCGACGAGGTGTATCTCACCCCTCTGGGCCGCCTCCTCGATGAAACTCCTGGCCATCTCGTCCACGTCTATCCGCTCCTGCCTGAGCTCGGTCGAGCGCTGGACGCGGGACACCAGGGAGATAGCGATGATCGCCCCTATAAAGAAAAGCGCTATGGTGATGCCATCGGGACGTTCGTGGACGTTGGAGGCCAGCGCGTAGACGAAGACGACGGTTACTATCCCGAAGAGGACCGTGCCCAGCATGCGCCCGGTGCGCCAGGCGGTCAGCGTGACGGCGAAACCCGCCGAGGTCATCATCGCCAGAATACCCGTCGCGTAGGCCCCCGCCTGCGAGCCCACGTCGGCGGCGAAGATCACCGTGACTATCATGGAGATCGCCGTGTAGACGAGCACCAGCGGCCTGACGGCCCTGCCCCACTCGGGCGCCATGCCGTAGCGGGGGAGGTAGCGGGGCACCACGTTAAGCAGCCCCGCCATGGCCGAGGCGCCGGCGAACCACAGGATGG
>DATMVF010000254.1:0-2794 GCA_035563475.1 Rubrobacter sp. | reverse complement strand
AGTATGAACCCCGATAACGATCAGGCCGTGATCGTGGTATTTGGCGGCCCACTCACGCGCATAAGGCAGCGTTCTAAGCCAGTTGACGCAGGTGTAGGTCCAGAACTGCACCGCGACGACGCGCCCGCGGAGCCCCTCGGGCGTCAGTGGCTCAGAGTTGAGCCATCCGGTGGCGCCCTCGAAAGGCGGCAGGGGGCCCTCGCTGGGCAAGACTTCCGTTCCGGCCTCCCGATGCGCAGGGAAGAGGCTCTGGAAGAAGCTCATCGCAAGCCACCTCCGCCCTCGTGGTACAGGGCCAGGAACTCCCTCGGCGCCGCCACCATCTCCTCGGGAGCCTGCTCGGCGAGCCAGTGGCCGCTGCCGGGGACGGCGGGGGTCCGCACGTCGTCGGCCACGAACTTCATCGTGTTCCCGAGCGCCACGGCAAGCGGCGTAGTTCCTCAGCAAGGGCGTGGACTGCGGATTCTCCGAAGCGACGTGCCCACAAGTTGAACAAGTCCTCGTTGTCCAGGAAGAACTTCCAGTCGCTGATGACCCCATGCCTCACGAACAGAAACGGCACGGGTGATTGGAACGGGCGAAAGCTCGAGTTGTATATCGCAGTCCCCTCATGGCCTTCGTAGAACGGCCCGAACACGATTCCATCTTCCGCATACGATGAAACTGCAAGCTGCTCTAGGACGTCGTCAAAGACGCCTTGCGCACGATCAGCCGACAAGTCGGTGAAAACAACGACGATCACCTTGTACTTTGCGTCGTCGCCGTCAGTGGGTTGAGTGTCCAGGAACACTCTCTTGTAGCCGCTAATAAGTTCGACAACAGCCGGCACGTCCCGGTCGGCGATCTGCTCTGGAGCAAGCCAATGCGTCCTACGTTCCAGGGCCTCAGGCACGAAGGGACAGACGGGCCCAGCGCGGCCCAGATCCTTGTGAGGCCTGACCACGAAGGTGTTGATCCAGTCCGCGACGGCGTGAAGCGCATCTAGATCCCTTTCCGCGAGCTCGCTCGCCTTTCCGACGTCCTCGAGATCCTCGAGGAGGAAGAGATTGGTCTGTGTTGGCATGGAACCTCCTTCTGAAGAGAGCCGAAAACAATGGTGTCATTAGCGCAGTGAGCTGAACGCAGCCCGCATCTCCTCCGAGAAGAGTTGCGGCTCCTCCCAAGCGGCGAAGTGACCGCCCCTATCGACTTCGTTGAAGTAGGTGAGGTTGGGGTAGCTCCTTTCGGCCCAGCTGCGCGAAGTACGCCAGATCTCGCCAGGGAAGGTGGTGAAGCCGACCGGTACCGAGACCTCAGGAGGAGCCTGCCCGGACGCCTGGGCTGCGGCCACGAACCGTCCGAACTCCCAGTACCACCGGGCGGCCGAGGCCCCGGTGCCCGTCAGCCAGTACAGCGTGATGTTGTCGACGATGTGCTCGCGCGTGAGGTTGCCCACGGGCTGCCCGTCGACGAAGGCGCGGGAGATCTTGTAGTAGCTGTCCGTGTCGTGGTCGAGCATCCAGGCCGCCAGGGCGACGGGTGAATCCAGCAGGGCGTAGCCGATCGTCTGCGGCCGATTGGTCATCTCCAGGAAGTAGGCGAAGCCGGTGGCCTGGAACTCAGCGAGCGCAGCCGCAGCCGCGCGTTCTTGCTCGGACTCCTCCGGCGGGGGGTCGGCCAGCACCGTCACGAGAAAGTTCGTGTGGATGCCTACCAGCCCCTCGGGTGCCTGGCGGGCCATCACATCAGTGACGATGGCGCCCAGATCGCCGCCCTGGGCGACGTAGCGGGTGTAGCCGAGGCGGCGCATCAGTTCTGTCCAGGCCTGCGCGGTGCGGCCGGCCTCCCAGCCGAGCTCGGCGGGCTCGCCGGAGAAGCCGTAGCCCGGAAGCGACGGCAGCACCAGGTGGAAGGCGTCCTCGGGGGTGCCCCCGTGGGCGGTCGGGTCGGTCAGCGGGCCGACGGTCTCCAGCAGCTCGACCACCGAGCCGGGCCAGCCATGCGTCATGATCAGCGGCAACGCGTTCTCGTGCTGGGAGCGCACGCGGACGAAGTGGATGTCCACCCCGTCGATCTCGGTGATGAAGTTCGGTAGGGCGTTGAGCTTCTCCTCGGCCTTGCGCCAGTCGTAGTCCGTCGTCCAGTAGCGCGCGAGCGCCTGCATCGTCGCCAGCTGCACGCCCTGGGATCGGTCTTCGACGAGTTCCTTGCTCGGCCAGCTCGCCGCCTCGATGCGTCGGCGGAGGTCCTCCAGGTCCTCCTCCGGAACGTCGACGCGGAAGGGGCGGACTTGGGGATGGGTCTCCATAGGCTGTTCTCCTCCTCCTGTAGAGCGACTGGGGGTGATCAGCCCCGCTGGGTGCTTCGCGTGATCTACGGCCCACTCTAGCGCATAGTCTGCTACTTCCTCCCATCCATCCTGCCCGACGGTGTAGTGCGAGCGTCCAGCGAACTCCTTGTAGTCCGTAACGGTCTTGGCGTGGCGGTAGTGCTTGACGTTCGATTGGTTGACCGCAGGCGGCATGATGTTGTCCTCGCTCCCCGCTATGAACAGCAACGGCGCCCGCTCTTCGTTCCTGAAGTTCACGTAGGTGTCCTGGTGACCCGGGGTGAAGTTGGCGAGGGGCCCAGCCCACACGAAGCTGCCCGGAGCGGGGATGTGGTAGCGCTCGTAGACCTCGTCGGACTCCTGCCGCCTCATAGTGTTGGTGAAGGCGTAGTGGAACTGCTCGGGGGTAAAGCCGACGGCCCTGTGGCGGTTGGCAGGGTTCCTTAAGATCGGGAAGAGCGACCTGATTTGGGAGACGGGGACGAC
>DATMVF010000253.1:0-3435 GCA_035563475.1 Rubrobacter sp. | reverse complement strand
AAGTTCGGGGTTATCGAGGTGAGGCCGCTCTGGGAGGAGTGAGGCCGGACATCGAGGCGGCGGTCGCCGAAGCGTTCCGCGAGGAGTGGGGGCGCGTCGTGGCGACCCTGATCCGCACCACCGGCGACTGGGACCTGGCCGAGGAGTGCGCTCAGGACGCCTTCGCGCGGGCGCTTGAGACCTGGCCTAGGGACGGCGTCCCCCGAAGCCCCGGCGCTTGGCTAACCACCACGGCGCGCAACCGGGCCATGGACAGGCTTAGGCGCAGGGCGACGGGGAGCGCCAAGCTGCAGGAGGTAGCTTTGTTGGCGGACCCGGACGAACCAGGCGACGACGCGACCGGCGAGAGCGGCGTCCGAGACGATCGGCTGCGCCTGATCTTCACCTGCTGCCACCCGGCGCTGCCGCTCGAGGCCCGTGTGGCCCTCACGCTCAGGACGCTGGCCGGACTCACCACCTCAGAGATAGCTCGCGCTTTCCTGGTCCCGGAGCCCACTATGGCCAAGCGCCTGGTGCGGGCCAAGCGCAAGATCCGCAACGCCGGCATCCCGTACCGCGTGCCCCCGGCCCACCTGCTGCCGGAACGAACCGGAGGTGTGCTTGCCGTCCTTTACCTGCTCTTCAACGAGGGCTACGCCGCCAGCGCCGGCGCCGATCTGGTAAGAGAGCGTTTGAGCACCGAGGCCATACGCTTGGCCCGCGCCCTCGCCCAACTGATGCCCGACGAGCCCGAGGCGCTGGGGCTGCTCGCGCTCATGCTCCTCCACGACGCCCGCTGTAGCGCCCGCGTCGACCGCGCGGGCGACCTCGTTCCCCTAGAGGAACAGGACCGCGCCCGCTGGGACCGGGACGCCATCTCCGAGGGGGTAGATCTGCTCGACGCCGCGCTGCGGCTTGGCAGGCCAGGACCTTACCAGGTGCAGGCGGCCATCGCCTCGTGCCACGCCACCGCGGCCGAGGCCTCCGCCACCGACTGGGCCCAGATCGCCGCCCTCTACGGCGAGCTCGCCCGGCTGGTGCCCTCCCCGGTCGTGGAGCTGAACCGGGCGGTGGCCGTGGCGATGGCCGAGGGCCCCGCGGAAGGGCTGGCGATGGTCGAGGAGTTGGAAGCGTCCGGGAATCTGGCCGGCTACCATCTGCTGCCCGCCACGCGCGCCGACCTTCTCCGCCGCCTCGGCCGCCCCGCCGAGGCGGCCACCGCCTACCACCAGGCGCTCGAACTGGCGGCGACCGACGCCGAGCACCGGTACCTCGCCCGCAGGCTGGCGGAGACTACGGGCCACCCCTGACCTTGCGCCGACAGGCAGCCTTCGTTCTGTTCATGAATAATCCAGGCTAAAGGGGCCTTGGTCATCACCCCGTCGATGGCTTGCCACTCCCACTCGATACCCTCCGTCTCGTCGTATTCGGCGAGCCCCGCCCCCCCACAACCCTCTTCCTGGGTTAGAAACACCCTCAAGCCCCTGGGCCGCAGAGCCTCTAGATCGCCTCGCAAGGGTCGTCAATGTCCCTGTCCTCGTGGATAACTGCGATGTGATCCTCGCAGTAGTAGCCTGGCCCCAAGCGCCTGGTCGCGGGGCGGGGGCAAAGGTGACCATCGCTGGCTCCCATGCAGTAGCGCGGCGCATGACCTTGGGGACAGAGACGGTGGGCTTCCTCGAACCCGTCATCTTCGGTCTCCGAGCGATAGAGCACCCAGCCCGTGCCGTCGCACTCACGACAGTGATGATCACCGTCCAAGCTAGCTGCCCATCCCTTCGAACAGCTTTGACTCAGTCTCGAAGAAGTGAGGGTCGCAATCTATATCAGTTGAGTAGAAGAAGCTTAATCTCCTTCCAGCTCTCCGTACTAGGCTCGTGAAGGAATCCCATGCCGCTTCGGCTTGGGCGCCCTGCCGGAACATCAATGTGCATGTTCTAAGCGTAGCCCGTTCTCGGGTTCAGATATGAGTACCTTCTCCGGTTATTGCCCACCAGGGCTAGCAGCACACCTGCGGCACGGGTAGGAGGCTTCTCTCTCCTCGCCGTGCTCGTCTATGTAGCCGACGAAGACCCAGCCATCTACGCACGCGCAGGGACCCAGGCGCTCTAGGCAAGTGTAGTGCGCCTCTAGGGTGTCGTCGTCATTCTCGGTGGATGGGTGTACGTACGGTGCGCTAGACTCTCTCATGTCCACAGCTAGCATGCCAACCTTTCTGTGGGCCGGGCTCCGGGGAGTTGCCGCTCCTGCGGAGCCATCTGTTTATCCAACGTCCTCATTCTAGCTCATTTACTAGCGTATGTCTACTGTTTTACTATTGTTTGTATGTTACTAGACTGTTACTCGATATCCGCGAGAAGAAGGAGGCTACAATGTCCGCCGTGGTCTACATCGGAGATAGGTTGCGAGAGATCCGCACTAGACGGCTTCTCACGCAAGAGGAGCTGGCGCAGAAGTCGGGCATTAGTCCTAGTACAGTTGCTAACATCGAGCGCGACCATCGAGAGCCTCATTTCCGTACTATTCGCAAGCTCGCCGAAGCCCTCGGCGTAGACCCCACCGAACTCGTAGGACACTGATCATACATAGCACCAATGGCCACGACCCAAATCAGGCTACCCTCTATGCCCGCGTCTCCACAGACAAGCAAGGACCGGCTTCCTAAACCAATAAATCGATGGTTTGAGAGCCTACGTCCCTTGTGAGGGCTATGAGATCCTCAAGGAAGTCCAGGATCTTCGGACAGAGCGTCGCAAGCTTGGAGAGACCCGGCATAGGCTAGGTGAGGGAGCTTGTAGGTGCCGGACGCGTGTCGACTGTACTAGCTCAGGATAGGGATCGCGTCGCTCATGAGTCTGCATCTCTCTTCTATCTGCGCGAGGAGTTCGGCCAGCATGGCCGCGAGCTTATAGCGCTTAACGACCGCGGCGACGACAACCCAGAAGGCCAGCTTACCGACGGTATACTCGACCAGATAGCCCGCTTCGAGCGCCTCAAGATAGCCGAGGGAAGCAGGCAGCGTAAGTTACGCAAGGCACGAGGAAAGGCTCCAGTATGGGATCTCATCTTCAGTCTCTTGAAAGACCCTGATCGCTCGACCCTGATCGCTTGCGACTCGCGCTCAAAGAGTTACTTCCCGTTCTGTGAAACGGAGGTCATGTGGGTCGCAATGCCCGTCGACAAGCAAAAGCCTTCTTTATTGCTCGTCTCTGGAAACACCTGAGATGTCCACGTCTATCGCCACAGGGGGTGGAGCGTCGCCATCAGCGCGGCGGGCGGCCTGGAGGCGCTGTAGTTCGTGCAGTGCTCTGTAGAGGCCGCGCTCTATGCCGGCCTCATAACGGGAGAGCTTGGAGAAGGCGTTCGCGCTGTTGCCGTCCCTTATGAAGGACAGACCAAGCGCAGACGCGTCCGAATCCGCCACGTCCCCGTAGGATTCCCGAATGAATATGCCTG
>DATMVF010000252.1:0-5675 GCA_035563475.1 Rubrobacter sp. | reverse complement strand
GTCCTTGCGGAGTTTGCCCGGGAGCTCGACCTTGCCGAGCCCGTGGTGCCGTGGCACACCGACCGGTCCCGCATCGCTCAGATCGGAGGTACGCTCTCGCTTCTTGCGGGCGTCCTCGGCAAGATCTCGCTCGACATCATCCTGATGGCCCAGACAGAGGTGGGGGAGGTCTCGGAGCCCGCGGGCGCCGGACGTGGAGGTTCCTCGACGCTGCCCCACAAGCGAAACCCCATCCTCTCCGTGACCGCGGCTGCCTGCTCGCGACGGGTGCAGGATCTAGCACGCACGCTGCAGTCGGCGATGGCAGGAGAACACGAGCGGGCAGCGGGCGCCTGGCACGCCGAGTGGGAAGCCCTCTCCGACGCCTTAGCCCTCACCGGCGGGACCGCGGCCGCGGTCCGGGAGGCGACGGAGGGCTTGGAGGTGTATCCCGAGAAGATGAAGGAGAACCTTGACGCCAGCGGGGGTTTGCTACTCACCGAACGCGTGACGACGCTAGTCGCTGAACACCTCGGGCGGCTCAAGGCGCACGATCTGGTCGAGGCTACCTCCAAGCGCACACTCGAGAGTGGGAAATCCCTGCGCGATGAGTTACTCGCAGAGCCGGCGCTCGTGGAAGTCCGCTCCGAAGAGAACATCGACGATGCGCTCGACCCAGCAGGCTATCTCGGTTCGACCGGGGCGTTCGTCGACCGGGCCCTGGGACTCTACCGCAAGGAGGTGCAGGCATGAAGGCGGAGTCCGCCGTCGAGGTACACCACCTGCTCGAAGGCCCCGAGGATGCGCCGGTTCTCGTGCTATCGAACTCTTTGGGCACGACGCTCGCGATGTGGGACGAACAGGGGCCTGAGCTGAGCAAACGCTTCCGCCTCGTGCGCTACGACCACCGTGGCCACGGCGCCTCACCCGTACCGCCAGGCCCATACAGAATTGAGGACCTCGCACGCGACGTTTTGGTGTTTCTCGACCGGCATGAGGTGGAGCGCTTCTCCTTCTGCGGCCTCTCTATCGGAGGGATGGTGGGGATGTGGCTGGCCGGCGAGGCACCGGAGCGCGTCGAGCGCCTGGTGTTGTGCTGCACAGCGGCCCGATTCCCACCCGACACGTTTGATGTGCGTGCCCGGACGGTCCGCGCCGACGGAATCGATGCCATCGCGGATACGGTGGTGGACCGCTGGTTTACCCCTGCCTTTCGGGAAGGACAGCCCGAGATCGCAGGGTGGGCCCGACGTATGCTGGTGGAGACCCCCGCCGAAGGCTACGCGGGCTGCTGCGAGGCTGTCCGGGACACTGACCTAAGGGACACGCTCGGCACGATCTCCTCGCCTACCCTCGTTATCGCCGGCGCTGATGACCTCGCCGCCCCGCCGGAAGGGGCGAAGTCGATCCGCGACTCCATCCCCGAGGCTCGCCTCGAGGTTATCCCGGACGCCGCCCACCTCGCCAGCATAGAGCAGCCCGAGGCCGTGACGCAAGCGGTCCTCGATCATCTGATCCCGGTCGTGAGGGAGTGGAGATGAACCCGGGTGAATCTGCCCACGAGCGCGGGATGAAGGTGCGTCGCGAGGTCTTGGGTGACGAGCACGTCGACGCCGCCATAGAGCGCCAAACGGATTTCACTGCCGACTTTCAGGATTTCATCACGCGCTATGCCTGGGGCGAGATCTGGATCCGTCCTGGCCTGGACCGCAGGATTCGCAGCTGCATCACCCTGACCGCGCTGGTAGCGCTGGGCAAGCTCGATGAGCTGGAGATGCACGTCCGCGCGGCCCTTCGAAACGGTCTTACGCAAGACGAGATAAAGGAGGTTCTGCTGCAGTGCGCTGTCTACTGTGGAGTACCGGCCGCCAACTCCGCTTTCGCCGTCGCCCAAGGTGTACTCGCCGATGGCGGCCGGCACCCGGAAGCGAAAGGGGACGCACCGGATTGATGGCCCCAAGTACCGCCAGGTTGCTTATGGATGGGAAGTGATTATGGTTCAGACCGCAAGACCAACAAACGCCCACTATCCGGTTGACCCGGATTTCGGTCCGCCCGGTCTTGATCGCCTTCTGGTGCCCTACCCGTGCCTCCCGGGGCTCCAGAGGAGAACGTATGAGGGGGGTCGAGGATGAAGGTGTACGAAGCGGTCGCAGAGACCCTTAGTCGGCTCGGGGTTGAGACGACCTTCGGGCTGGTCGGCAGCGGAAACTTCGGTCTTATCGACCACATGACGAGGCAATGCGGCATCGCATACCACGCCTCTCGGCACGAGACGGCCGCCGTTGCGATGGCGGACGGCTACGCCCGCGTCAGCGGCAAGCTGGGCGTCTGCACCGTCCACCAGGGGCCGGGTGTCACCAACACCCTCACCGCCATGACGGAGGCCGTGAAGGCCGGGACCCCTTTGCTCCTGCTGGCGGGCGACATCGCGACCACCGCGCTCTACCAGAACCTGGACGTAGATCAGGACTCCGTTGCCGGTTCGGTGGGGGCCGGCACCGAGGAGATACGCAGCGCGAACACCGCTGTCGAGGACATCGCCCGCGCCGCGCGACGGGCGAAGATCGAGCGCCGACCGATAGAGATCTCGCTGCCCATAGACATACAGGAGCAAGAGTGCGAGGCGAAGGAACCGCCCGCGTTCGTGGAGCAGGAGATCGCCGCCCCTCGACCGTCCGAGGAGGCCGTCTCGCGGGTCGCCGATCTGCTGGAGTCCTCGAGCCGACCCGCGATCATCGCCGGGCGGGGCGCGGTGCTGGCGGGCGCTCGTCCGCAGCTGGAGGCGCTGGGAGACCGGATCGGGGCGCTCTTCGCCACGTCGATGATGGCCAAGGGCTTCTTCGCGGGCAGCCGTTTCGACCTCGGCGTCTCAGGGGGGTTCGCCTCCCCGCTCGCTGCGCGCTACTTGGGCGAGTCGGACCTCGTGCTCTCCTTCGGTGCCAGCCTGAACACTTGGACCACGAAGCACGGCACGCTGTTTTCCCCTTCGGCCCGGATCGTCCACTGCGACCTCGAACCGTCGGCGATAGGTCGCATACTGCCCGTGAGTCTGGGCGTTGTCGGCGACGCGGCCGAGATCGCTGAGGCGCTGCTCGAAGAGCTCACCCGCCGAAACGCGAGGTCGGAAGGCTTCAGGACGGATTCCGTAAGGCGAAACATCCAAGGCTTCCGCTGGGAGGACGAGTTCGAAGACGAGAGCACCGAAGATACGGTGGACCCGCGTGCCGCGCTCATGGCCCTCGAGGAGATGCTGCCTGAGGAACGCACGGTCGCAGTCGACTGTGGGCACTTCGCCGGGTTCGCCGCGATGCATCTCACTGTGCCGGATGCCGCGGGATTCGTCTTCGCCGAGGCTTTTCAAGCCGTGGGGCTCGGCATGGGAACGGGAATGGGCGCCGCCGTGGCGCGTCCGGACCGGTTGGCGGTGGTTGTCGTGGGGGATGGCGGGTTGCTGATGAGCCTCGGCGAGATCGACGCGGCGGTGAAGATGGGCGTCCCCATGCTCGTCGTGGTCATGAACGACGCCGCCTACGGCGCCGAGGTCCATCACTTCCGCTCCCTGGGCCTGCCCACCGACCTCGCGCTCCTCGGAGGCATCGACTTCGCCGCGATAGCGGGCGCCATGGGCGCGAGCGGGCTCGAGGTGCGTGGCGACGGCGACCTCAAACGGTTGGAGGAGTGGCTCGAAGAGCCCGACGGGGTCATGGTCGTCGACTGTAAGGTCAACCCTCGGGTGGAAGGAGAATATTTGAGGGAAGCGTTCGTTGCCGAGGCGTAAACGACGCGGTCGGTGGTGCCGGACGTAGCGCCCGCCGCGCGGGGGAAACCGGAGCGCGTGTCGCTCGGATGGGAATTCGCGAAAGCCCTAGCAGAGTTGCTAGCGGGAAAGGAGATGCAGGTGGAAGCAAGCACCGAAGTCAAGACTGCACCGTACCCGGGGTTCCGGACGTTATGGATCTGGCTCGGACTGGGATGGGTGGCGAGCGGCGTCGATCGCACCATCACCGGACCGGTAATGACCTACATGATCGACAACAAGGTTCCCCTTTTGCAGGGCGTAGCGAACCCCTTCGCCGTCAGCGGGTTGGTTGGCAGCCTGTTGTTCGCGGGTTATATGCTGATGCAGTTCCCGGGCGGGTACGTGGGGGACAAGCTCGGGCACCGGACCGTGATCGTCATAAGCATCGTCTGGGCCGGCGTGGCCACCATCCTGAGTGGGCTCATGACGGCCCTAATCGGGCTAGTTGCCCTGCGCGTGATCACCGGTCTCGGGGCCGGACTTTTCTACTCCAACGACCGCAGCGTCATCACCGAGCAGACCCCCTTCGAGAAGCGCAGCCTCGGCATGGGATTCGTCATCACGGGGTTGGCGATCGGGATCACGCTGGCGTTCTTGCTCGCCCCGCCGCTGATCGGGTTCGGAACCTCGGTCTTCGGTGCCGAGGGCGCGTGGCGGATGCCGTTCATCGCGCTTGGAGTGGCGGCCGTGGTTATCGGCATCGGCATGCACGTGTTCTTCAGGGGGCAAGGAGGGGAACACGAGTTCAGGCCGGCCTACGGGGCGGCTCTGGCGAGGTTGGGCACCTACGCCGCCATCTTCCTGGTTGCCGTGGTGGGCATCTACTTCGTTGCCACCAGGGCGGGGCTGCCCGAATGGGGGGTCGCGTTGCTCGAACTCGGCGTCGCGCTCCTGCTGGTGGGCTTCATCTTCGCCAGATTGGGCGGGGAGATTTCCCCGGTCCTCTACAACAGGGACCTCTTGCTGATCTACATCGCGGCCATCGCCATCCTCTGGAACCTCTGGTTCTTCGGCTTTTGGTCGGTCTCTATCATCGGCGACGCGGCGCAGTCCTCGTTCCTACAGGCAGCGCTGACGGCGGCGTTCAATGCAGGAGCCGGCATCCTCGGCTTCCCCGCCGGCGGGTGGCTGGCCGACTACGCCAAGCGGAAGGGCTGGGGACGCAAGCCGATGCTCGTGTCGTTCACCCTGATCCAGGGCCTCCTTACCCTCGGCTTCGGGTTCTACATCATGAACGGCGGACAGTCCGTGCTCGTGTTGGGCGCCCTGTTATTCACCGCAAGCCTCTTCTTTAACGCCCTCCAGCCCATGTCCCAGGCTCTCACCGCGGACCTGGTACCAAGTGCTGCGTACCTCGGCGCGGCGTTCGGCCTTTGGAACCTGATCGGTGAGATGGGAGCGGTCCTCTCGCCCGCCATCAGCGGCACGCTGCGGGACGCGACGGGCAATTGGACGGCCGCGGTGATGCTCGACGCGGGTATCATCCTGGTCAGCTTCGTGCTGCTCTTGTTCGTCAGAGAACCGAGGGAGGAAGTAGAAGCGCCTGCAAGGGCACAGACACCCTTGGAAGGGGAGCCTGGTTGAGCGGAGCTCCTTGACAGGAGGATAATAGCCGGACGAGTTACGGAGGAGCAGCGCATAATGCGTACACAGGTGGGCATCGTCGGAGGCGGGCCGGCTGGGCTGGTGCTCTCGCACCTGCTGCACCTGCAGGGCATCGAGTCGGTCGTGCTCGAGCTCCGCAGCCGCCACGTAGTAGAGACGACGGTCCGGGCTGGCGTGCTCGAGCATGGAACGGCGGAATTGCTCAGGGAGACGGGCGTCGGAGAGAGGATGGATCGTGAAGGGGCCGTCCACAATGGCGTAAACCTGCAGTTCGGTGGTCGCCGCCACC
>DATMVF010000251.1:0-8573 GCA_035563475.1 Rubrobacter sp. | reverse complement strand
TACTCCACGATCTCCGTTACGACGCCTGCCCCAACCGTCCTGCCACCCTCCCTGATGGCAAAGTTCAACCCCTCGTCCATCGCGATGGGACTGATCAACTCCACGTTCATTACCGTGTTGTCTCCAGGCATCACCATCTCTACCCCCTCCTCCAGTCGGATCTCCCCCGTCACATCCGTCGTCCTGAAGTAGAACTGTGGACGGTAGTTGGAAAAGAACGGTGTGTGCCTGCCTCCCTCCTCCTTAGAAAGCACATATACCTCTGCCTTGAAGAGGGTGTGCGGTGTTATGGAGTTGGGCTTGGCCAATACCTGTCCGCGCTCTATGTCGTCGCGCTTTACCCCCCTCAATAGAGCCCCTATGTTGTCCCCGGCCTGTGCCGAGTCCATCGACTTGTTGAACATCTCAACCCCCGTAACAACCGTCTTTCTGGTGGGGCGGATGCCTACTATCTCTATCTCCTCGTTTAGTCCTATCTTGCCTGACTCTACCCTTCCTGTGGCTACAGTGCCCCTGCCCTGGATGGTGAACACATCCTCTACAGCCAAAAGGAAGTCGCGGTCTATGTCGCGCTCGGGCTCGGGGACGTACTCGTCTACCGCCTCCATGAGCGCCAACACCGAGGGCTCCCCATACTCAGAATCGTCACCCTCCAATGCCCTCAAGGCACTGCCTATGACCACGGGGATGTCATCTCCTGGGAACTCGTACTCAGAGAGGAGTTCCCTTACCTCCATCTCCACAAGCTCCAAAAGCTCAGGGTCGTCGACCATGTCGGCCTTGTTGAGGTAGACCACTATGTACGGAACACCTACCTGCCTGGCCAGGAGGATGTGCTCTCTTGTCTGGGGCATGGGACCGTCTGCCGCACTGACCACCAGGATAGCCCCATCCATCTGGGCCGCCCCCGTGATCATGTTCTTTACATAGTCGGCGTGCCCCGGGCAGTCCACATGGGCGTAGTGGCGGTTGGCTGTGGCGTACTCCTGGTGAGAAGTAGCGATAGTAATGCCCCTCTGACGCTCCTCGGGGGCGTTGTCTATCTGATCGAATGCCACCTCACGGTTTGCGGGGTCGTCGGGGACCTCCTTTGCCAGGACCCTGGTAATGGCCGCGGTGAGGGTGGTCTTGCCGTGGTCGACGTGACCGATGGTGCCGACGTTTAGGTGCGGCTTGGTGCGCTCGAACCTGCCTCTTGACATTGCCTCTCCTACCTTTCTGCTATCTCGGCCGATATGCTCTTCGGCACCTCGGCATAGTGATCGAACTGCATGGTGAACGTAGCGCGGCCCTGGGTCTTGGAGCGCACGGTCGTCGCGTAACCGAACATCTCGGAGAGCGGCACCATGGCGCGGATGACCTGCCCGCCACCGCGGGAGTCCATACCCTGTATGTGGCCGCGCCTCGCCGAAAGGTCGCCCATCACGTCGCCCATAAACTCTTCGGGCACTACGACCTCGACGTCCATCACGGGCTCGAGTAGGACCGGGTTGGCCCTCTTGAGGGCCTCTTTGATGGCCATGGAACCGGCGATCTGGAACGCCATCTCGGAGGAGTCGACCTCGTGGTAAGAACCGTCGACCAGCTCGACCCTGACATCGACCACGGGGTAGCCCGCGACGACGCCGGAATCCAGCGCCTCCTTGATGCCCCTGTCCACGCTGGGGATGTACTCCCGCGGGATGACGCCGCCGACGATCTTGTTGTCGAACTCGTAACCCGCCTCGTCGTTGTGCTCGGCGTTGATGACCGCGTGGCCGTACTGGCCCCGGCCACCGGTCTGCCGCACGAACCGGCCCTCGATGCCCTCCACGCGCTTGCGGATGGTCTCGCGGTAAGCGACCTGCGGGCGGCCGATGTTCGCATCGACCCTGAACTCGCGCAGCAGCCTGTCGACGATGATCTCTAGGTGAAGCTCGCCCATGCCGGCGACGATGGTCTGTCCCGTCTCCTCGTCGCTGCGCACGGTGAACGTGGGGTCCTCTTCGGCGAGCCGCTGGAGCGCAACGGAGAGCTTCTCCTGGTCGGCCTTCGTCTTGGGCTCGATAGCCTGCCGGATCACGGGCTCGGGGAAGATCATCTCCTCCAGCACGATCTGCTCGTCGTCCGCCGAGACGAGCGTGTCGCCCGTCCCCGTATCGGAGAGGCCGATGGCCGCGACGAGCTCCCCGGCATAGACCTCATCTCGCTGCTCGCGACTGTTCGCGTGCAGCTGCAACAGACGTCCTACGCGCTCGCGCCTGCCCTTGGTGGTGTTCATCACGTAGGAACCGGCCTTGAGCGTGCCCGAGTACACCCGCACATAGGTCAGCTTCCCGACGTGCGGATCCGCCTGGACCTTGAAGGCCAGCGCCGCGAGCGGGCCGTTCTCGTCCGCCTCGCGGGTTATCTCCTCCCCGTCGAGGGTCTTGCCCTCCACGGGCGGCACGTCGAGCGGGCTCGGGAGGTAGTCGACTACCCCGTCGAGGAGTGGCTGCACGCCCTTGTTCTTGAACGCCGAACCGACGAAGACGGGCGTCATCCTTATATCCAACGTGGCCTGACGGATGGCGGCCCGGATCTGGTCGGGTTCGATCTCTTCGCCCTCCAGATACATGACCATGAGCTCTTCGTCCTGGTCGGCGACCGCCTCCAGGAGCCTCTCTCTGTACTCATCAGCGAGGGCACGCATCTCCTCCGGTACCTCGGTGACCTCCCACGTGGCCCCGAGGTCGTCGGTGTAGACGATGGCCCTCATCTCTACGAGATCTATGATCCCCTGGAACTCGCCCTCCGCGCCTATAGGCAACTGCACGGGGACGGCGTTCGCCCCCAACCTGTCGACCATCGTGCCAACGGCCTTGTAGAAGTCGGCGCCAATACGGTCCATCTTGTTGACGAAAGCTATGCGCGGTACCCCGTACTTGTCCGCCTGGCGCCAGACCGTCTCGGACTGCGGCTCGACCCCGGCCACGGAGTCGAACAGCGCGATCGCACCGTCCAGCACCCGAAGGCTGCGCTCCACTTCTACAGTGAAGTCCACGTGCCCGGGCGTGTCTATAATATTGATACGATGTTGATCGGCGATGCGGCTATGGACGCCTTCGCGGGTACCCTTGCCGTTCTTGCTGGAGCCTTCGATGCCGCCCCAGAACACGGTCGTTGCGGCCGAGGTTATAGTGATGCCGCGTTCGCGCTCCTGGGCCATCCAGTCCATGACGGCGTTACCGTCGTGGACCTCGCCCAGCTTGTGGGTAAGGCCCGTATAGAGCAGGATGCGTTCTGTCGTCGTGGTCTTTCCGGCATCTATGTGGGCCATGATGCCGATATTACGGACCCGTTTTAGCGGGATCTTTCTGGATACTTGTACAGCCATATTAGTTCCTCGTCACCACCTGTAATGGGCGAAGGCCCTGTTTGCCTCTGCCATCCGATGCGTGTCTTCCTTACGCTTTACGCTCGAGCCGATGTTATCCTTGGCGTCCAGGATCTCGCCTGCAAGCCTGCGGCCCATGGTCTTCTCGCGCCTGGCACGGGCGAAGCCCACCATCCAGCGCAGCGCCAGCGTGTTTGCCCTTCGGGCATCGACCTCGACGGGCACCTGGTAGGTCGCACCGCCGACGCGCCGGCTCTTGACCTCCAGGCGCGGCCTGATGTTGTCCAGGGCGTTGTTCAGCACCTGGACCGGGCTCGTGCCCGTGCGCTCCTCGATGTATGAGAGGGCGTCGTAGACGATCTTCTCCGAGGTGCTCTTCTTGCCGTCGAGCATGATCTTGTTGACCAACTGCTGCACCAGCACGCTCCCGTAGACAGGATCGGCGGCTATCTTCTTCTTTGGTGGCGCTGCTCGCCTCGGCATCTCCTATCCTCCTACGACTTCTTGGTGCCGTACTTGGAACGGCCCTGCTTGCGGTTGTTGACCCCGAGCGTATCGAGCGCCCCGCGCACGACCTTGTAACGCACGCCTGGCAGGTCCTTGACCTGTCCCCCACGCACGAGCACGACAGAGTGCTCCTGCAGGTTGTGCCCCTCACCGGGAACGTAGGCCGTGACCTCCTGGCCGTTCACCAGGCGGACCCTGGCCACCTTGCGCAGCGCGGAGTTCGGCTTCCTCGGGGTGGTGGTCGAGACACGCGTGCACACGCCGCGTTTCTGGGGAGACCCCTGCAACGCCGGCGTCGCCGCCTTCTTCGTCTGTTTCTCCCGCTCGTTGCGCACAAGCTGGTTGGTCGTCGGCATGGCCGCGCCTCTCTCTCTATCCATGAAAAGGGGCTTACAGGATCACGTGCCACGGCACAGAGCCTTTGTTACCCATTGGTAACGACTCGTAACCGCGACGCAATATTTTAGGCTCAGAAGAGCGCTATGTCAAGCTCTTAGAGCGGTCAGCCATTAGCCTTCAGCTGTCAGCTTTGCCCCGCCGATAGCTTCTCCGGTCGGGTTCGATGCTGCTGCCTTGTGGGCCGCGCCGTGGAACTAGCACGACCGCGTTGCCTTGTCGAAAAGCGGTCAGCCCCCAGCAAGAGAAGCTGAGGGCTGATCGCTGACAAGCTGACAGCTAGGATGCTGCTATGTCGAGCTCATCGATGTCTTGCGCTCTGTAGCCCTCGACGGCCACGGTGAGCCGCCTGTAACGGGGCAGTCCTGTGGCCGCGGGTATGAGCTTCCCGATAATGACGTTCTCCTTCAGGCCTGAGAGGCTGTCTACCTTGCCCTCGATGGCAGCGTCGGTAAGGACGCGTGCCGTCTCCTGGAAAGAGGCTGCGGAGAGGAAGCTGTCGGTGGCGAGCGAGGCTTTGGTTATACCCATCAGGACCGTGTGGTAGGTGGCCTGAGTGCCTTCCTCCTCCTCGACGCGGGCGTTCTCGGCCATGACGGTAAAGCGGTCGGCGACCTGCTCGGGGAGCAGGTTAGTGTCGCCCGGGTCGTCCACGATCACCTTGCGCAGCATCTGGCGTACGATGACCTCGATGTGTTTGTCGTGGATGTCCACGCCCTGGGCTCGGTAGACCTTCTGCACCTCATCGACCAGGTAGCGCTCGGTCATGGTGCTGCCGCGGCCGTAACGGAGGTCGTTCTCCAGGATGGCGTGCGGGTAGATAGACCCCTCCGTGATCGGGGTGTTCGCCCTGACCTCGGCGCCCTCGACGAACTCGGGCCTGAGGAGCTGGCGCTCGACCGTATACGACCTCTCCTCGTCGCCATCTGGCGCGGTGATAACGACCCTTATCTGCCTGTCGGAGTCGGCCTCCTCCAGGGAGACGATACCGTCTATCTCGGCGAGGGTCGCCTCGGCCTTGGGATGCCGAGCCTCGAAGAGCTCGACGACCCTTGGCAGGCCGGCCGTGATGTCCTCGCCGGCGATGCCGCCGGTGTGGAACGTACGCATCGTGAGCTGGGTGCCAGGCTCCCCGATAGACTGGGCCGCGATGATGCCGACGGCCTCACCGACGTCGACGGGTCTGTAGGTGGAGAGCGCCCTGCCGTAACAGGTCTGGCATACGCCGTGCGGGCTCTCGCACTTGGAGGGCGTCCGCACGGGGACGAGCGTCTCGCGTGGCAGCTCCTCGCGCCAGGTGGCAAGGAGGCCCGGGGTGATGTCCGTAGCTGCCTCTGCGACGACCTCGCCGGTCTCCGGGTTCACCAGATCCCGGGCCAGGAAACGGGCGGCGACCGAGTCGTTCGCATCGCCCCTGCCGCCTTCCAGGTAGAGCGGAAGGTCGACGTAGCCATCCGAGCCGCAGTCCTCATCGTTCACGACGACATCCTGGGAGACGTCGACGAGGCGGCGGGTCAGGTAGCCGGAGTCAGCGGTACGCAGGGCCGTGTCGGCCTGGCCCTTCCTCGCTCCGTGGGTCGAGGTGAAGTACTCCAGCACCGAGAGGCCCTCCATGAAGTTGCTCTTCACGGGCTCCTCGATGATCTCACCCTTCGTGTTCGTCATAAGGCCGCGCATGCCTGCGAGCTGGGTGAAGTTGTTGTAGTTGCCGCGGGCGCCCGAGTCGGCCATCATGTAGATCGGGTTCAGGCGCCAGAGGTTGTCCTTCATGGCCTGCTCGACCTCGTTCTTGGCCTGGGTCCACAGTCCGATCACACGCTCCAGCCTCTCGTCGTCGGAGATGAAGCCCTGGTCCCACTGGTCCTCGATCTCGTCGACCATGCTCTGGTAGCGCTCGAGGATTTCCTCTTTCTGCTCGGGCACGACGATGTCGTTCTTGCCGACCGAGATGCCGGCCTTGGTGGCCGTGTGGAAACCGACCCTCTTCAGGGTGTCGAGGAGCTGGCTGACGACCTCCGTCGGGTAGCGGGCCACGTACCCGGCGACGAGGTCCTTGATCTCACCCTTCTTCAAGGTGTGGTTGATGTAGGGGTAGGCATCGGGGTCGTAGGCGTCGCCGAGGTAGTCTCTTAAGGTCTGTTCGACGTTCTCGTTGAAAAGGACCCGCCCGAGCGTGGTCTCCATCCGCTCACCGCCCCTGCGGGCTATGACCTTGTCGTGGATCTTGAGCGTACCCTCTTTGTAGGCGGCCTCGGCCTCATCGTAAGAGGAGATGAGAGCCTTGACTTCGGCCTCTTCGAAGTTCTCGGGACCGTAGGTGATGTAGTAGAGCCCGAGCACCATATCCTGCGAGGGAACGGCGATCGGGAACCCGTTGGCGGGCAGTAGTATGTTCTGCGTGGAGAGCATGAGGACGCGGGCCTCAGCCTGCGCCTCGGGGCTCAGGGGCACGTGCACCGCCATCTGGTCGCCGTCGAAGTCCGCGTTGAAGGCGGAACAGACCAGCGGATGTACCTGGATGGCCTTGCCCTCCACGAGCACTGGCTCGAACGCCTGGATGCCGAGACGGTGAAGCGTCGGCGCGCGGTTCAATAGCACCGGGTGCTCTTTGATAACGTCTTCGAGGACGTCCCAAACCTCCGGACGTAGCCGCTCGACCATCTGCTTGGCGCTACGGATGTTCGGCGCCAGGGCCCTGTCGACCAGGACCTTCATCACGAATGGCTTGAAAAGCTCGACGGCCATCAGGCGTGGGAGGCCACACTGGTGCATCTTCAGGCCAGGGCCGACCACGATGACCGACCGGCCGGAGTAATCCACGCGCTTGCCGAGCAGGTTCTGACGGAACCGGCCCTGCTTGCCCTTGAGCATATCCGAGAGGCTCTTGAGTGCCCTGTTTCCGGCGCCGGTGACGGCGCGACCCCTACGACCGTTGTCGAAGAGGGCGTCCACGGCCTCCTGCAGCATCCGCTTCTCGTTGTTCACGATCACGTCCGGTGCGCCGAGGTCGAGCAGGCGACGAAGCCTGTTGTTCCTGTTTATAACCCTGCGGTAGAGGTCGTTAAGGTCGGAGGTGGCGAAACGGCCGCCGTCGAGCTGGACCATGGGGCGGAGGTCTGGCGGGAGCACCGGGATGGCCTCCATGATCATCCACTCCGGGCCGTTGCCGCTGACGCGGAAGGCGTCGACGACCTTGAGGCGTTTGATCGCCTTCTGGCGCTTCTGTCCTCTCGAGGAGGCCACGACGTCCCTGAGATCCTGGGCCTCGTTCTCGAGGTCGACCTGCGATATGAGGTCCCTTACGGCCTCTGCGCCCATCCCGCCGCGGAAGTACACCCCGTAGCCGTACTCGTCGCCGAAACGGTCCTTCATCTCGCGGAAGAGCTCCTCATCGTCCACGATCTGGCGCGGCTCCAGCGTCTGGAACTCCTCCCAGGCCCGCCTGACGAGCCCTATCTGCTCGGTAACCGAGCGACCAATGTCCGCGACGGACTCTTCGGCCTCCTTGTGGACTTTCGTTATGGCGGCCTCGCGCTCGTCCTCGGGTATGTCCGCGTACTCCTCGGTCAGCTCGTCCGGAGAGCTCTCGCCCTTGATCACGCTCTCGCGCTTGGTTCTGAGGGCCTGGATCTGGTCGATCTCCTCGTCCCTGTCCAGCTCGAGCTGCTGGATCTCATCCTCCACCCTGCCGCGTAGCAGGTCTATGTCGTTGGCCCGCTCCTCGCGGTCGACCCACGTGACGATGGAGCTGGCGAAGTAGAGTACCCGGTCGAGCTCCTTGGGGCTGATGTCGAGGAGGTAGCCCATCCGGCTGGGGACGCCCTTGACGAACCACACGTGCGCCACGGGGGCGGCGAGCTCGATGTGGCCCATCCTGTCGCGGCGCACCCGGGCACGGGTTACCTCGACTCCGCACCGCTCGCAGATGATACCCTTGAACCGGATCCTCTTGTACTTGCCGCAGTAGCACTCCCAGTCCTTGGAAGGGCCGAAGATGCGCTCGTCGAACAGACCGTCCTTCTCAGGGCGTAGGGTGCGATAGTTGATCGTCTCGGGCTTGGTTACCTCACCCCTCGACCATTCCCTGATCTCGTCGGGGGCGGCCAGGCCGATGGAGATCTTCTCCAGTTTGTTTATGTCTATGTCGCGCTCGAGTCCCTGCACGCTCTACATCCCTCCTCTGCCGAAGGCTCCAGGTGGGTCCTCCAGGTCGCCCGTAGGTTCGTCACGGCTGAGGTTTATCCCCAACGCCCTTGCCGCCTCGTCCCAATCCCTGCGCTCATGTTCCTCTGCCACTGCCTCCGCGTTGTAGACA
>DATMVF010000250.1:0-2398 GCA_035563475.1 Rubrobacter sp. | reverse complement strand
AGAGGGTGGTAAGGACGGCCCAGCAGAAGGGGCTCTTTCCGCCCTCGGGACGCGGCGTGACCTCCCCCGGGGAGGCCTGAGGTGGACCCCGGCGGGCGAGATCGGGGCGTTTGGGCCTCAGAGCGCGTCTACCGGGCACTGATCCGCCTCTACCCCGAAGAGGTGCGGCGGCGCTACGCAGAGGAGATGGTCCGCTATTTCGAAGACCTTTGCTGGGAAGAGAGGGACAGCAGGGGTGCTAAGGGGATGGTGTTACTGTGGGCTCGCACGCTGCCCGATCTGGTCTTCAGCGTCCTCAAGGAAAGGGGCACAAGGTTCCACAGGAATGCCTACCTTCCCGCGGAGCCAGGGACCGCGGCGAAGTGGGGCGCCCTTTCGGCACTCCTGGGCGGCTCGCTGGGAATAGCCTACAGCCTGGCATACACCTTGGCTATCTTCGTTCCCCTGGACTGGTTGTGGCGCGGGTGGGTCACCATGCCCGTCCTCATGTTCGCGACGCTTCTCTCCGTTCTTGGTACGTTCGGCCTGTACGGCACGCTGGTCGTGCATTCGGGCCGCCCGGATGCGCTCTCCCTCTCTGGCGCGACGCTCGGCGCTCTGTCTGCGGTCTCCATCTTGGCGCTCTACGCTTACACGACGGCCGAGATGCTGGGATGGTTGTGGACGCCTGGTGAGGGCACGTCCTGGTGGGAGATGCAAAGAACCGTGCTCCTTCAGGAGATCGGCATGGGCGCTTGCGTGCTCGGGCTGCTGCTGTTGGGGGTGAGCGCCTTCAGGGCACGCCTGTTCGGGCGCCTGCGCGCCCTGCCGCTGGCCGTCGCCCCGCTGTGGCCGGCGAGCATCGGCCTTCTCATACTGTTGAACAGGTCCGGGATGGAATACCTCGCATCGCTCAGCGGCACCCTGCCCTTCTTCGGCGCGGCGCTCTCAGGCTGGGTAATGCTCACGTACCATCCCACCGAACGCGCCGTAGTGGCCGGCGGCGCGCCGGGCAGCGTCTCTGAGGTAGGGAACTACGGATCCACGTCAGGGGAGCGAGCGACGGCCGGACCCCGCCGTTCGAGCCGCCAGTGGAATGTGCCTAGAGCGCGTGCGGAGTGGCTTCTCCTGGCTCTCTCGCTGTTGCTGATGTGCGTGGGCGCTTACGCCGTTCGCGACACGCTTCTCAAGACCTTCGGGGGCATGCCGCCCGTGCTCAACGAAGGACCTCTCTCAGACGAAAGCCAGAGGCTCGGCCCGCAGAAGACAGCGAGTGGGGCGAGGGTCACCCTGAAGCAGGCATACGCCGAAGAGAAGGCAGTCGTCATTGGCGTCGTGATGGAGGATCTCGAAGGAGATCGCAGCATCGCGGGACACCCCGCTGAGCTCGAGCCCGACTTCCGACTCACCGACGAGAGCGGCACCGAATTCAGGCTGGACAGCCTCGGAGGACATGTAGGCGCGACGGACGCGCCCAAATCCTTCAAGGCAGGTTTCAACGCAGAGGAGGGACTCGAGCCTGCCCAAAAGCACCGCTTCCGCCTCGAGGTCTCCCTCGTCGAGGCGGTGACGCCCTCGCGAGATTTCTGGGGCTCGAACGGAGAGGAGCGACCGCCTCCCGAACCGGTCGGGAAACCCTTCGTCTTCGACTTTCGGGTCCCCGTGCGGGGTGCTCCCGTCGTCGAGGTCAGTCAGAAGGACACGGCCAGTGGCGTCACGCTCACACTGGATCGGGTAAACGACTCGCCGGGGAAGCCCGAAGCAATCGTCTGTTACGAGGCCCCCGACGACGAGCACTCCTGGTTTATCTCTGGCGGGGAGGGTACGTACGCGGCGGGTGACTGGTGGGGTACGGAGATACAGGGCGTCCCTCCTGCCAAGTGCCAGACGCTTCAGTTGAAAGGTCCGCTGGAGGGCCGCACGTTGGTAGAAGTGACGAGCCTCGAGGGCATGCCGGATTGCCGTGCTGCGAAAGCCGAGGCCTTAGAGGCATGCGACAAGAAGATCGGAGAAAAGACGATCCGTGGCCCCTGGAGGTTCGAGTTTGAGGTTCCCGATCCTGCTGGAGGTCATCCAGCGCCGCGGGATGCTCCTCCTGTGCCGCGGGAAGCTGACGGCGGCAGGGGCGGCGCTTGAGAGCTCGCTTACAGTGTAGGAGGCCGATCGGGTGCCACAGGCGCTTACGCCCGAGGGCCACCTCGAGTTCGGCAGGCTGTTGCATGGCCTCTGGGAACGCAACGCTCCCCCATGAGGGCGTTTGGCGCTCTGGCGTAGGCGAGCTGGCATTAGGGAAGGAGGTCGTGCTCTAGGGAACGCATGTCATGGTGCTATTACAGAAATATAGGCGCATGGAGAACAGAAGAGGAGGGGCATGGCAAGTAGGACGCTCTATCTACCGGTGATCATCGCGGCCGCGATG
>DATMVF010000249.1:0-3939 GCA_035563475.1 Rubrobacter sp. | reverse complement strand
CTTTGGTTGGCAGCCGGTAAGCAAGAGCCAGGGCTTCTAACAACCCTGGCTCTTTTCGTGCCTCGTTCACCCGGAGTCTCTGAGAAGCAAACCTCGCCATAGGTGGCGCTACACATATCTGTTGCTCCCTTGGCAGAAACGAGGCGCCCAAACACCACGATCTGTAAGCGTAAGGTAGCTGCGGCAGATTTCCGGACGTGGCATGCTTCCACCCCCACAGTAAGGAACGAGGGGGGCAAAGAAGCATGGGAAAGAAGAGACGGCACCGGGTCGAACCGACCGACGACTGGGAGCAGCTCAAGCCTCTGTGCGGGTGGCCCGAGCAGGTGTCCTACGAAGAGATCCGACCGCTGGTCCTGTTCGGCTCTTCGGTGACACAGCGCACCGAGCAAACCGGTACCGCCCAACGAACACTGTACCGGAGAGTGAAGCGCTTCGAGGCCGAGGGCATGGACAGCCTGTTCTCAACCGAGCGCGCCAAGCGCTTCGGTTTGCCGCCTGCTATACGCCGCTTCATCGTCGATCTGAAGGCCGAGCATCCTCCTATGCGCCCCAACGAGATAGCCAGCGTCTGCTACGTGAGGTTCGGCAGGCATCCCGACGGTCGCACCGTAGCGCGGGTGCTTCAGGAGGAGCCTATACCCCTGAGGATGGTCAGGCGCTATCCGCCCTACCACGAGATCCCCGAGGCGAAAGAGCGCAGGATGGCCATCGTTAGGCTTCACGCGGAGGGCTGGAAAGTGAAGAGCATAGCTTCCTACCTGAAGACCTACAGGTCTACCGTCTACCGGGCGTTGCGTAGGTTCATCGAGGAGGGCCTCGAGGGTCTGGAAGACAAGCCCAAAAAGGAGGGCGCGGGCGGAGGGGTACGAAAGGTAGACCTGAAGGCGATCGCGGCCGTCAGGCGCCTACAGCAGAACCCCGAGCTCGGGGAGTCCCGGATCCATGGCGCCTTGAAACGGATGGGCATCCACCTCAGCCCCCGAACTTGCGGGAGGGTCCTGGCGCTAAACCGCCGTCTGTACGCTCTGGACAAACCCAAAAGGGGCTCGCACCAGAAGAGGCGGATGCCTTTTGCCTCTTCGAGACGACGCGAGTACTGGAGCGCCGATGTCCGCTACGTGGACCACCGGCTACCGCTGGGAGGGAACGTCTACGTCATCTCGGTTTTGGAGAACCACAGCCGCGCGATGCTCTCCAGCATGTTGAGCAGGAGCCAGGACCTCTCGGCCTACCTCTCCGTCCTGTACGCGGCGGTAGAGAGATACGGCTCCCCGGAAGCCCTCGTCACTGATGGCGGAGCGGTCTTCAGAGCCAACCAGGCGCTCTCGATCTACGAGGTCCTGAATATCCGCAAGGAAGAGATCGAGCGGGGAAGGCCCTGGCAAAGCTACATCGAAACCACCTTCAACGTCCAGCGCAGGATGGCCGACTTTCACTTCGCCAAAGCGGAAAGCTGGTCCGAGCTCGTCGCGGCGCATGAGAGGTGGGTTGGAGACTACAACGAGCAGAGCCACTGGGCCCACCGCGAACGTCCCGATGGCCGTCGCTCGCCTTCGGAGGTTCTCGGGTGGGTTAGCGGAGTGCGCTACCGGGAGGAGGACCTCAGGCACGCCTTCTTCTCCACGCGCTTCTCACGCACCCTCGACTCTTTGGGCTACGCCCGCTTCAGACACTGGCGCATCTATGGCGAAGAAGGACTCTCCAGGAGGGAGGCCGCCCTGTGGCTCGGGAGCGAAAGCCTCACGCTGGAGTATGCTGGAGAGCTCCTCTCCTGCTACCAGGTAGAGTACGAGCCGGGCAGTAGCCGGTTGGTGGCGATCAGTCGGCCTACCCTGTACGAGACGTCGCACCGCTTATTGGCGCAGCTTCGTCTCCTGGAGCTGGGCGACGAGGAGTGGCTGAAGGCTCTGAAGTTGGAAGATTACGCTCCTAGGAGACCGCGGAAACCCCAGGCCCTGCAGCAGGCACTCTTCACCTACACGGAGGCCATTTAGGGACGGAGGCAACGACTTTTTTCTGTTGTCTTTGGTGCACGCTGGCGCTAAAGACGAGCTCTATTCCTGCCATCGAGGGTACAGGCATATGTAGCGCCACCTATGGTGAGGTTTGCCCCCTTCCTTAGGGTCCGGCGGCGGTGCCGCAGTGGGAGGCCGCGTCGAGGATGTCAGCCTGCGGGGCTCGTGAGGGTGCGGGATACCGGCCTGATGTGGGCGAACATGCTGCGGGCGTTCCAGGTTGGGAAGGCTCTTACGAGCGACGAGGGGCCATCGAGTTGGATGCGGCCCTCACGGGTGGCTTGGGCCCAGGTGAGCTGGCCGGCGTGCCATTTGACGAAGGCTTCGGCTTCCGCCGTGATGTAGAGGTCCTCGTCGAGGCCGGGGTACTTCTTGCAGATTTCGGTGTCTCCGAGCTCGATGAGTAGCCAATAACGTTCACGGCGCGGGCGGCCGGTGAAGTCGAAGCGGATGACGACGCGTCGATCCGGGAGCCGGTCTCGGCGGAGCGCGTTGCACATCGACCACAGGGCCACAAAGGGGTCGAGGTTCTCGGGGGCGATCTCGAGCCAACGCGCACCCCACTCGCCGAGCGACTGGCAGACCGTGAAGAGCTCGTGGCCCGCGGACGTGAGCTTGTAGTGGTGCCCGCGCCCGTCGGGCTTGGGTGCCGACTCGACGATGCCCACGCGTTCGAGCTGCTTGAGCCGCTGTGAGAGCAGGGTACGGGAGAGTCCAGGCGCGCCCTCCAGGATCTCGCTGAAGCTTCCGCAGCCAAGGTACAGGTTGCGGATGATCAGCGGTGTCCAGCGCTCGGCGAAGATCTCGGCGCCACGGGCGATGGGGCAGTATTGGCCGTACGTCCTCACGACCCTAGTATTGCGCACCCGCCTTCGGTTGTGAAGTCCAGATTCTTGACTTGACGGCCGGGGTCCGCGGTGGTCACATGTGGCCGTCGAGAGAGGAGGACCCGATGCCGACACCGAATACCGCGGAAGGGAGCAAGGAGCCAACCGTCGTGGAGATCGACGGGTTCCGAGGCCGGCTGATCAGTGCCGACCACGCCGACTACGACATCGCCCGTGCAGTGTGGAACCGTGCCATCGACCGGCGCCCGCGCCTGATCGCCCGATGCATCGGGAGCGCCGACGTGGTCGCGGCCGTGCGTTTCGCCCGCGACCACGATCTGGAGATCGCCATACGGGGCGGAGGCCACAACGTGGCGGGCACCGCCGTTTGCGACGACGGGATCGTCATTGACCTTTCGGCAATGCGGGCCGTGCGGGTCGATCCCGCCGACCGCAGGGCCTGGGTGCAGGGTGGTGCGCTGTGGGCCGACGTCGATCACGAGACGCAAGCGCACGGTCTGGCCACCACCGGCGGAATCGTGAGCCACACCGGCGTCGCCGGGCTCACCCTCGGCGGTGGCATCGGCTGGCTGGCCGGCCGGTACGGGCTCGCCTGCGACAACCTCACCTCGGCCAACGTCGTCCTCGCCGACGGACGGGTCGTGACCGCCAGCCCGACCGCCAATGACGACCTCTTCTGGGGCCTGCGGGGCGGCAGCGGCAACTTCGGCATCGTCACGTCGTTTGAGTATCAGCTGCATCCTGTCGCGGGAGTGCTCGCGGGGCCCGTCTTCCACCCGTTCTCCGCCGCGGCCGCCGTTTTCGGCTTCTACCGGGACTTCGTCGCAGCCGTCCCGGATGAACTCGTCACCCTGGCGGGGTTTCTCCACACACCCGAAGGCGTGCCGGTCGCCGGCGTGATCGGCTGCTGGAACGGACCCTTCGACGCGGGCGAGCGAGCAGTGCAACCGATGCGGACGTTCGGCGCTCCACTGGTGGACGAGATCCAGCCGATGCCCTACGCCGCCATCCAGGCGGCCCTCGACCCCGCGCTGCCCCCGGGGGCCGCTACTACCTGAAGGGCCATCTGATGA
>DATMVF010000248.1:0-4794 GCA_035563475.1 Rubrobacter sp. | reverse complement strand
CTGCGGCTGGATGTTCCTGGACGAGAGCCGCAACGGCAGCCGCCGGTGGTGCGACTCGCGCGACTGCGGCAACCGCGAGAGGGTGCGTAAGTACCTCGCCCGCAGGCACGCCTCCCCCGCGTGACGATTCGGACATCTTGGCCGCTTGAAGGGCTGACTGGATCGCTGACTGCCTGCGTCGACAGGTACATATGGGAAGACCGCAAGTTCCACATACCATCATGGGCCGATGGTCTGACCTTGCTGTACCGGTGTTTTCCGGGCGCCGGCTAAGGCCGGGTTTGTCGGGAGGATCGTTCACCTCTCGCTTGTTTTCTGTACGACGCAGAAGCGGTTGCCGTCGGGATCTTCCAACACGATGAAATCTTCATCCGGACTGTAAGTGCGTGGGTACCGGGACGCCCCGATCCCGATCAACCTCTCCACTTCGCCCTGCTGGTCGTCTGTGTAGAGATCCAGGTGCACTCTGCTCGTTCTGCCGATGGGCTCGAAAGGTTCCGGAATCTTCTCCAAAGACATATTGGGCCCTCTTCCCGCAGGATCGCAAAGTACCACCCAGCCGTCATCGACAGGTTCTCTGGGAAGGTAGTGGAGTGCTTCTCGCCAAAACGCAAGCGTCCTGTCGAACTCGTAACACCGGATAACGATCGAGCCGATTTTCATCGTTCCTCCTTCGAGGAAAGCCAACATTCGAACCAGGTAAATCATGATGGCCCGTACGGGAGCCCGTTGCCAACCTCATGTATATTCAGCACCCTCTGAACTCGGACACGAGAGGCATCTACTTTGCAGCTACCGGATTTTCCGCCGATGCCGGTCGAAACCCTGGAGGCCGTCGTCGAGCGGCACGGTCTGAGCGTCGGCGAGATCTCGCCGTCGAAAGACGCCGGCATCTTCAACGCGATCTATCTGGTCGGAAACGAGTATGTCCTGCGCGTGCCCAGGGACGCGCCTCCGTTCGTCGCCGCCATCTGCAAGGAGTCGGTTGCCGTGCCCGCAGCCCGCGAGGCCGGGGTAAGGACGCCGGCGCTCGTAGCGTTCGACGACACCCTGGAGATCCTTCCTGTGCCTTATGCCATCTACGAGCGGGTACACGGAGAGACGCTTGGTGCGCTTGACCTCGGTCCCGAAGATACCCCGAGGGTGTGGCAGAGAGTGGGGGGCGACCTCGCCAGACTGCACGAGAGAGTGGGCGAGTACGGACCGATAGCGGATCTCGAGTGCGAGCCGCTGCCTGACCCGAGGCCGATGCCGGACGAATTGGTCTCGGCCGGATACTTCACCGCCGAGGAGGCCCGCTGGCTTTCAGAGTGGTTGGAACTTCTGGCGCCCTTCGCGCTCGCCCCGCTACCAGAGCGTTTCCGCCATGGAGATTTGCAGACGACCAATGTGATGGTCCGTCCCGGCCTGCCAACGTATCTCGCTTTGATCGACTGGGGAGCGTGTGGCTGGGGAGATGCGGCCCATGATTTTGCCGGGATACCGCTCAGGGCGGTCCCTTTCATGCTCGAGGGATACCGGGAGGTGGCTCCCCTTCCGGAAGACGAGACGGCGGAGGCTAGGATACTGTGGAGGCACCTGCAGATCGCGCTTTATCTTCTCGGACGGCCCCCACAACCGGGACTATCGTGGGCCGAGCGCCCGGCGGCGATGCTGCTCGAGATCATGCGCTTCTTCCTCGGTTCGCCTGGTAGGCCGTGGATGGATCTGTACCTGGCCCCGTGAACGACGAGCATCGCGGATTCCGGCTTGCCCCCAAGACTAATTCGACTACCAGCCTGGAGGGATGTTCGCGCCGCCAACAGCTACGGGCAAGAGTCGGGCGAGTAAACCTGCCCTGGACGCTGTCGATGTTCTTCAGGGCCCGGCGAAGCGGATCTCGAAATTCTCGGCGCCTGTAAAACGGACGAGCCGCTCTCCCTCCTCGACCAGGGCGGCGCGATGCTCCTTTGCCAGGGGCTCGAAAGGTTTGATCTCCAGGGTAGCCATACCACGGCTCCGCTCGGTCTTCCACGTCCCGCGGACAAAGCCGTCGACGAGCACGGAGGCCGGGACCATGCCGTACCTCGAGGTGAGTGCCTTGCGGTACTCCCCGGCGATGAAGCGGGTGCGGTCTGCGTGGGATAGGATCAAGTTGTCGAACTCGGGCAAGAAGCGCGGCGGAGCAGGGGCGTCAGGGTCGGGCATCGGAGCGTCGGGCACATCGAAGAGTTCTTTTCCGCTCTCGTCACTGAACATACGCAGGCGCGGCCGGAGACGCTCGACCGCCTCGCCGAGCCTGGTCAGGCCCGACCAGGTCTGTACGTCCTTGACGGTGGCCGGACCGAAAGCGCCGAGGTAACGCAACACGATATCTTCGATGGAAGGGGATGGGTCCAGCGGACGGCCGAGCCAGGACTCGGCCGTGGTGTGGGCGGCTGGGCCGCTCTCTCCCCAGACACCCCGGGGAGGGACCTGGACCAGCGGCAGGAGGTGGCGAATGGCGCGGGCGAGGGAGGCAGGGTCGCGCTCTGGCCAACGCTCTTGTAGCAGCTTCCCCAGCTCATTAGCGGTGCGTGGCTTCTCTTCGAGCAGAGCGCGGCCAGCCGCGACGAGCGCTTCGATGTCCATCCCGTCGAGGTGAGCGCGGTTGGCGCGAGTGGAGTACAGGGTGCGGTTCAGAACCGGTTGCATCAGTGGGCGAAGCGCGAGGCAGTCTCGGGCGCTGACCAGGTGCACCGTGTTGCGCATCAGCGCGATGCGCACCGCGCGCCGCTCGGTGATCAGGCGCCCCAGCTCGCCGGGATGGAAACCCTCCAGACGCGTCCACAATCCAACGTAGGGCGGAGAGGGGGCCTGTGCCTGCATGCCGACCAGGTGCTCTATGGCATCGAGGGCGGGCAGCTCTCGGCGCCGCAGCAGCATTTGCCGCTCCAACGTGGCGCGGTTGAGTTCGCGCGGACCGAGCACATCATGATTGCCTCGCGCGATTGCGGAGTTCTTCGACGCTCGCTTCTGCATGCTACTCCTTTCCGCGGACTCCGAGACCCGGGTACGCTGTAGGGAACGGGTCTGTCCGTCCACACCACAATCTACCGCAATGCGTCCTGCGTGGCGTTTGCATGCTCCTCACCGAAGTCCGGCACGACCCGCTACGTCTTGATCCGGACACAGGCTGGTGTTTAATGATCTCGAGCAAGAAACGTCGCAGGCTCGGAAAGGTTTGTGGCCGTGAATGAAGGGGAATCGGAGGAACGGATCGTCTCACCGCAGAGGCGCCTGGAGTTGCTGGCAGGCGTACCGGCTTTCTCGCACCTGCCCGCTCCGGTGCTGGAGGAGCTGGCTTCACGCCTGACGGAGGAACGCTTCCGGCCTTCCGATATGGTAGTGGTTGAGGGCGACACGGACGATCGGGTATATTTGATCGTGGAAGGTCGGGCCGAGGCATCGACGACCGGACCCTCGGGTATCGTTCCTCTGGCGGCATTGGGGACCGGGGAACTGTTCGGAGAACTGTCCCTACTAGAGGCCGGAAGCAGTCGACAAGCCACGATCACCGCCGTCGAGCCCCTCCTCTTGCTTGGCCTGCGCGCTGCAGATTTCCGCCTGGCGCTCGGCGCACATCCCGAAAGCCGCTCAGCCTTCGAGAGGCTGGCGGACGACCTTTTGGTAACGAAGTTGCTCAAGCAAGCGAGCCCCTTCTCCACGCTGGACGGCGAGCGGCTGCGGCGCCTCGCAGCACGGCTGGAGCGTCTGGAGGTCTCCACGGGAGAGACCATCATTCGCCAGGGCGAAGCCGGCGAAGAGTGCTACGTGCTCCGAAGCGGTCGTGTGGAGGTGCTCGTGAGGGGAGCACAGGGCGACGAACGCGTTCTGGCCACGTTAGATCCCGGCTCCCTCTTCGGGGAGGCGGCCCTGCTCACCGACGGACCACGCAACGCCACGGTGAGAGCCACCGAGCCGTGCACGCTGCTCGCGCTGCGCCGGACGGATCTACTCGAGGTCCTCGATGAGGATCGGCAAACACGAGAGCGTATGCTCGAGCTCGTGCGGATGCGAGATCGCCCGCGTCGGGTGCGCGGGATAGAGGTGCACCATCGCACCACTATTACCGGAGAGACCATCACCACCCTCAAGGACGCCAGGCGCGATACCAACTACCGCCTCTCGCCCGCCGGCTGGTTCGTTTGGCAACGTCTCGACGGGGAGCACACCTTGCGAGATCTCACATCCGAGTACCTGGCCACGCACGAAGCGTCCGCGTCGCATGCCGTAGTGGAGGCGGTGGTCGGACTAGTGGCGGCAGGTTTCGTGGAGGGAGTGAAGCCGAGCCCCGAAGAGTTCGCAGAGGAGCCTACCTTTTGGCAGCGGGTACGGGCAGCGATACGGCGCTTCTAGAGCAGCAAGCACCGGGTTCGAACGCGTCGGGCACATCGAAGTGGCCTTTGCCGTTCTAGGCGACGCAGCAGCATTTGCGGCTCCGACGTGTCGCGGTCGAGTTTGGCGCCGCGCTACCTTCAATCGTCTCTGGGACGTTGCAACTTGGAGATAAAGGGACGTAAGCCATACAACACTGCGAAGCCGATGCCGGATAGGATGTACATCGTCTGATCGTCGAGGCCGAGGCTTACGACACGCGCAGCCATAGCCAGGGCGACGAAGACGAAGATCACCGGCGTCATGTCTACGTAGCGTTCCTCGTTCTTGGGCCTCTGTTCCTCGACCTCGGCACCGAGGCGAATGAGGGCGTATCGTACCGCGCCGGGGAGTCGGCCCTCGACGATAACGCGCCTGCCCTTGAGGATCGGGCCGAGG
>DATMVF010000247.1:0-4374 GCA_035563475.1 Rubrobacter sp. | reverse complement strand
CGCGCAAGACGCTTCCGACACGCGTCTCGAGCGTAAGGTCCCTCGTATCATCCGGAGGAAGCCTGACGATAACGTCGCCGGTCTCCACGGTGATCCGTCCGCCGCCGGAGAACCGCCCGGAGAGGTTGACGTCCCCGGCCTCGACGCTGGCTTCCAGGGTGCCGAGGATCAGGTCTTCGAGCGAGACATCCCCCACGCCGACCTCGAGATTCGCACCTCCGGTGTCCGTGTTGACGTCGGCGACGCTGATATCTCCCCTGGGTGCTTGGACCTCGACGTCGCCACCGAGGTCCCTGACCCTCACGTCACCGGCTTCGGCGCTGACCGTCACGTTGCCCGAGATACCCGAGACCTCGACGTCACCGACCTCGGATTCGACCTCGACCGAGCCACCGGTCGGTACCCTGAGCGCGTAGTCGGCGCCCGTGTTCTCTCCCCCGTCCGTCTCGATAACGATCATCGAGTCCTCGCGGGAGATGTCCACGGGAACTTCGGAGGCCTGCTGCTTGGCCGAGGCGGGGTCGGCGGCCATCGCGTATCGCCTGGCCTCGTAATCTACGGACCCGGATCCCTCTACGCCCTCCACACGCACCCGGCCCGCGGCGTTGGCGAGCCGTACGCGCGGTTCGGGACCTGCCGAATCTATGGAATCCCTGGCGATGCTGGTGCCCGAGATGCTCTCGCCGAGGGACCTCCAGAGGAGGATCGCGGCCACCGCGAGCAACGCAAGGAGCAGCAAGGCGAACAGCAGGAGCAGCGGAGTAGGCCGCCGGCGGTCTCTGCGGGCTCCGGTCTGCGCATGCTCGGCGCGCCCTGGCTCCTCTTCGCCCCTTAAGCCCAACCTGGATCTAATCCAGAATCGTCATTGCACTACACGGCCGTAGACGTCATCGAGCCTGACGATGTCCTCCTCATCGAACTCCCCAAAGGAGATCTCCAATATCCGCACCTCGCTTTGGCCGGCCGTGGAGAGCCTGTGCACCGTCCCCCGGGGGATGAATACCTTCTCCCCACTCTCGGGCTCGAGCACTTCTTCGCCGAGCTCTACCTGGGCTCCCTTGTCCAGTATGACCCAGAGCTCGTCGCGGCGGTGGTGGTACTGGCGCGAGAGCGTGCCGCCAGGAGCGACGGTGATTATCTTGACCGTACTGGGCAGGTTGTGCGTGTACTGCTCGAACCTGCCCCAAGGCTTGTCTACCTTTATGGAAGGCGGACGGTGATCCATGCGTGACCCCTTTCGTGAAGGGCCAGTTTAGCCGATCCACCCGCGGTTTTGGAGGCGTATAACCCCGAAAGCCCGCGACCCGGCATTCGCGCCTGGTCTGCCGGCGTGGTTAGATACAAGCACGGAAGCTTCGTCTCTGGAAGGAGGGATGTATGCCGAAGCTGGAAGTCGAGGGCGTGGGGGTTTTCGAAGTGCCCGAGAACAAGAGGTTGGTTTTGGCGATCGAAGAGGATGCCGGGGTAGACATCCTGCACCGCTGTGGTTCTTACGCCAGGTGCACCACCTGCCGTATCGAGTATCTAGAGGGCGAGCCCGAGAAAATGACCAGGGCCGAACTCGAAGTGCTAGAGAAGCGCAATCTCCTCGGGCAGGTAAGGCTCTCGTGCCAGACTCTGGCCGACCACGACAAGAAGGTGCGGGTATTGATGACCGTTAGCTCCACCGGCCTCGACGGTCCGGGTCCACATCCCGAGCCGCAAATCACACCCGAACCCGAGTGGGTGGATAAGCCGGCCTGAGAAACAATGGTGTCTATTGAGGAGTGTGGGGGAAGGGACAGATGGCTGACGTAACCGATGAGGGTGCTTCGAGGACGCAGGCTCCATCAACTCTAGGACGCCGGTTGAGGTACGCGGGACCAGGCATAGTCATCGCGGTGACCGGAGTGGGGGCCGGGGACATGGTCTCCTCCCTGGTGGCCGGGACGGACTTTGGAATGGTCCTCCTGTGGGCCGTAGTTCTCGGTGCGATCCTCAAGTACTTCCTGACCGAGGGTATAGGGCGTTGGTACATGGCCTCCGGGCAGACCATTTTGCAGGGCTGGCGTTCGCTTGGCCGGTGGGCGATCTGGTACTTCGTGATCTACCTGTTCATCGTGACGTTCGTCTTCGGGGCCGCGGTAACTTCGACCGCCGCGCTCGCAGTGGATGCGGCGTTCCCCGGCGTACTGCCGCTGTGGGCCTGGGCCGCGCTCCACAGCGTGGCGGCTTTCGTCGTCGTAGGCGTAGGGCGCTACGGATTGTTCGAGAATATCATGAAGACCTTCGCCGCCCTGAAGTTCGGGATCGTCATTCTGCTTGCCATCCTGCTCGCCCCGTCCCTCGGCGAGATCGCCCTGGGGTTCGTCCCGAGGATACCGGAGGGCGCCCTGATCAACGTCCTCGCCATCATCGGCGGCGTGGGCGGAACCTACTCGTTGGCCGCCTACACATACTGGGTGCGCGAGCGCGGCTGGCGGCACTCGGACTGGATCCCGACCATGCGGACCGACCTGACCTTCGGCTACGCGCTAACGGCCCTGTTCATGGTGTCGATGCTGATTATCGGGGCTGAGTTGCTCTTCGGTACCGGCGCGTCCATAAGCGATGAGGAGGGTCTGCTGGCCCTGGTAGACCCCATGCAGGATCGATTCGGTCTCCTGGCACGCTGGGCATTCCTCATCGGCTTCTGGGCGGTCGCGACCGGTGCCATGCTCGGAGCCTGGAACGGCGGCGCACACCTGTTCGCAGACTGCGTGCGCACTATCCGCGAGGTGCCAGACGAAGAGGCATCCGATTACCTCTCCGAAAAGAGCATCTACTTCCGGGGATTTCTGGCCTGGATGTCGTTCCCGCCCATGGTCCTGCTCGCCTTCGGTCAGCCGGTCCTGCTGGTGATCGTCTACGCCTCACTCGGTGCTCTTTTCCTGCCGTTCCTGGCAGTTACCCTGCTCATCCTCCTGAACTCCGAACGCGTGGCCCCCGAGTACCGCAACCGGCTCGTCTCCAACGTGGTCCTCGCCGTCTCGGTGATTCCTTTCATCGTCGTGGGTGTGCAGGAGGTGCTCGGTAGCCTGTAACCGCAAGACCGCTCGTAATAGAAATTGCGCCACCCGCAACAGCCAAAGTAACTGATCTGATTAACAAATAGGTGTATCCGATTGGTTTATGTTGCGATATAGTAAGGTGCTGATCGAATAGACGAGTAGTGTGCGTATCAGAAAACCATTGGAGGCTGTTGAAGCAATCCGAGAACTGCTACGTATAACGGATACCGGCCTATGGGCCGAGGTCCTACGGCCTAAAGGATTCACAGAGATGTAGTAGCTTCGCCAAAGATCAGGAGGGGGATGAAGAGAGGGACAGCCGAACAACTCAAGCGAAGTCTGGCCGTCTGAAAACGATGATGGCTACGTTGATTCTCTGGAAGATTCGTGCTTCAGCGTTTATCGGCGATTTGCATAGGACTCCGGACAAGTAGCAACGTGCTCGGTTGAGGGGGAGAGGATGTTGAGGAGGAGTCAGGTTCCCAGCATAGACAATACCGCTCAAAAGATAGAAGAGCCCCCATCGCAGCACGCGCGGCTGCCGAAACGCCGCCTGGCGCGGGCTTGGAGGCAACCGGTGGTCGTCCTGCTGTTGTTATTGTCGGACGCCTTGCTGGCGATGCTGGTCTGGCTGGCGGCGTACGAGGTACAGAGCCTCTGGGGCCGGTTGACCGTGATAGGGTGGGAGGGCTTCCCTCCGCAGACGGCACTGGTGGTCGGGGTTTTCGCCGTGGCGGTGTGGATAGGGTTACGTTCATTGATGGGGCTGTATCCGGGGTATGGTCTGAGCTCGGCGGAGAGGCTTCGCCGGCACACGTACTCCGTGGTCGGCGCCTTCGCCGCTGTTTCCTTTGCCATAGCCTTGGACTTCAGGGACATAGCCCCGAAGTTCAAGCTCTTCGACCTTTACGGGAACTTCCCACGCCTGATATTGGTACTGGGCTTTGTGGGCCTTTTGCTTCTATCCCCCCTGGTACAGAGTCTAGCGCGGTGGGGGGTGTGGAGGCTCGGCATTTGGGGCAGGCCCGTGGTCGTCATAGGAGATAAGGAAACGAGCGCCCGAACGGTCAAGCTTTTGGAAGAGGAATGGGTGCTGGGATTCGCGCCGGCCGCCCTCATCGACCGGGGCCTGACGCTGTCGGGGAAGTCGCTCAACAGCCGCTCCCACGAAGAGGCCATGACCCAGGCCGAGAACCTCGCTCGCGGACGCGGCGTGGACACCATAATCCTCGCCACGCCCTTTATCCGGCGCTCGCATTTGGCACCGCTCGTCAGCCGGGCTAGCCGCACCTTCCGGCACGTTCTGCTAATCTCGCACCTCGGCGGATTGACCAACTCGGCGGTA
>DATMVF010000246.1:0-16135 GCA_035563475.1 Rubrobacter sp. | reverse complement strand
CCGGACGCGGTGCGGGATGGAACTCTCATCGCTGTCTCCTTTATCGGTTGCCGGTCCGTTGCCGTGATGCTTCAACGTGATCCAGTAGGGCAAATCCTCTCTGACGTTTCCCGGGTGCGGGAATCGCCTTGGCCGCGCGGTGTGCTCGGTCGCATCTCACGCTGCCTCTCGCCGGTCGCGGGCCTCGGGGACGAAGAAGGCCTCGGGGTCTATCGGGAAGAGCAGTCGCGCCCTGCGGCCGGGCTTCCCTCCTCCCGCCATCTTCATGGCCCCTCGATGGAGGGGGCGATGATCCGCATCCGGCGCGCAACGGCGTCCTCACGAACCTCGACGGTCACACATATCATCTGCGTGCTCCTCTCCCTTCGCCGGAGCGCAGAGCGCGTGTGCGCAGGCGTTCTTGTCGTCACGGTCATCGCCTCGATCCTGGTTGCCTACCGCCGGGAGAAGTCGGCGGCTCGCGGAGGGGAAGAGAGCCGCCGGCTCCAACCCTACGCTGCCTAATGTAGCGGCCGGTCGGGTGTAGCGGCATCGGCCGAAAGGTGGAGCCGGGGGTGGAGATTCCTGCAGCCCGACTATCGCGCGCCGCAGGGGATCAAACCCCGTCCGGTACGGTCAAGCAGACTCCTCGACGGCCACGGGAGACGCCTCGCAATCCTTCGGGCTCGCCTGGGGCTTCTGGAGGTCGGCCGGGACGCCCACCTAATGTTTCTTCGTCTGCGAGGATGGTGACGAAGACCGAGTCATCCCCAGCGTCCTGCGTTCTACGCTAAATTTTGCGTTCGAGCCCTTTCAGTTTGGCTACCGGGATCATAGAATCTTAAAAGGTCGATCCCCATTCCAACCAAGGGTGAAGTAGGTTCCAACCGGATGTGTAGACAACGTGGACGCGGTGTTGGAGAACGCCGGTCTGGCCGGACCTGGTGCTGTTGGCGCGCATTTCGGGCATGCTGCGGCGCACTTCACTGTAGCAGAGGGGTCACTTAGCGGTGGATAGCGAGAGGAATCCTGGGATCTCTAGAGGTAGGGGGTATTGGCCCCCCATGAGCCGTCGGGCTTTCCTGAGGCTAGGAGCCATGAGCACCGTTGCCCTCGCCCTTGGTTCCTGCACGCCATCGCCGGACAGGAGGAAGCCTGGCGGGGATTACATCCGCTACGGTCCGCTGGTCGAGGACCCCGGCGGAGTCCTGGATCTCCCGGAAGGATTTCAGTACCGCATAATCTCCGAAGAGGGCTCCGCTCTGAGGGGTGGAGCACCGATCCCCACTCGTTATGACGGCATGGCCGCCTTTCGGGGGCCTGGCAACACCACCGTTCTGATACGTAACCACGAGCTAGAAGGAGGCCAGGCCCCTCTCATCGGCAACAATCCATTTGACTCCTCCCAGGCCGGAGGGACGATCGGAATCGTGGTAGGAGAGGATAGGAAGAAGGTGGAAGAGTTCGCAGCCTCCTGTGGAACCGTCCGCAACTGCGCCGGAGGAGCGACTCCATGGGGGACGTGGCTTACCTGCGAAGAGACCGAGGAGGACGATGGGCACGGCTATGTCTTCGAGGTCATGCCCGAGGATCCCGAGAACGACCTCTCCAGGACCCCGATAAAGGGGATGGGCTCGTTCTCGCATGAGGCGGTTGGTGTGGACCCCGAAACCGGCGTCGCCTACCTGACCGAGGATTCGCACTCGGGCGCGAGCTTCCTCTACCGCTACATACCAGAGGATCCCAGTTTCAGACCGGGCTCCTTGCAGAGAGGAGGCAAGCTACAAGCTCTCACCCTAGAAGAGTCCACGCTGAGGGCCAAGAGCCTGGAGAAAGGCCGGCGCTTCGGCGCGCACTGGATCGACGTCGACCCCGGCAAGCCGCACGAGGAAGCTTTCTCCAAGGGAGCCGTGCGCTTCAAGCGGCTCGAGGGAGCGTGCTTCTCCGGAGGTACCTTCTGGTTCGATGACACCACCGGAGGAGAAGAGAGGCGAGGGCAGATCTACCGCTACCGTCCCGAGGATGAGACGCTAGAGCTCTTCTACGAGGGTACAGAGGCAAACCGGATAGAGAGCCCGGACAACATCATCGTCTCCCCATGGGGGGATCTCCTCTTTGTCGAAGACGAAGCAATAATAGACGGAGACAGTTCGAACCGCATTCTCGGCCTCACCCCTCAGGGCGAGCTCTACGAATTCGGCAGATGCCGTGTGGGAGACACGGAACTGGCCGGCCCCACCTTCTCTCCCGATGGGCAAACCTTCTTCGTGAACATCTTCAAACCGGGTATGACTCTCGCCATCTGGGGACCCTTCATGCGCGGCAGCGCGGCTCGCCAGCGCCAGATGGCCTATGCGGCGCCACCAGCGCATCTGGCCCCAGAGCTTACCGGCGAGCTCGCCGAAGCCGCCGAGAGATTTGGGATGAGCGCGCTGGAAGCAGCAGCCTACGACCGCCTCGCAGTGCCGCTGGTATAAGGGCGTCGGCTTCTGGCCAGACTACCTCGATACTCTGCAGAACTCGATCTCGCTCTTCGGATTGAGCCAGCCCTTCGCCCCGACGATGTTCTCTGGCTTACTCGATTCTCACGCCGGCTCGGACGAAGCGGCGGCTCTTCACCCGCGGGCATCTTTTCCTCCCGCTATCAGCGCCAGGAACTCGTACGCCACGTTGGCGGCCAGGAGGGCGGTTACCTGCCCCGGTCCGTCGTACTGCGGGTAGACCTCGACCACGTCGCAGCCGGCCACCTCGAGGCCGGTGAGGCCTCGGACGAACTCCTGCGCTTCGCGGCTGGTGAAGCCCCCGATCTCCGGCGTGCCCGTCCCCGGCGCGTACGCGGGATCGACGAAATCCACGTCGAACGAGACGTAGGTCTTCGCCCCGCCGACCCGCCCGCGGACTCGCTCGGCCGTCTCCTGTACGCCGATCTCCCTGATCTCGTCCGTGGTAATCAGCTCGAAGCCGAGCTCTCTCGAAGCCCCGAGGTCTTCGGCCTCGTATAGTGGGCCGCGCATACCCACCTGGATGGAGCGAGAGGGGTCGAGCAATCCCTCTTCCACCGCCCTCCGGAACACGGTCCCGTGGTTGTACTTCTTGCCGAAATACGCATCCCAGGTGTCCGCGTGAGAGTCGAACTGCACCAGGGCGAGCGGGCCGTGGACTGCGGCTGCGGCCCTGAGCTCGGGGAGCGCGATCGAATGGTCGCCACCGAGGACTATCGGGACCACCCCGGCGTCATGGACCTCTTTCAGGCCCACACCTATCCTCTCGTAGCTCTCCTCGATAAAGCCGGGCACGACGGGGACGTCGCCGTAGTCGACAACGGAGATGTGGTCGAAGATCGAGACGTCCTGTGAGGGGTTGTAGGGCCTGAGGAGGTGCGAGACGCTCCTTATTCCCTCGGGGCCGAAGCGGGCACCAACGCGGAAAGTGGCCCCGGTATCGAAGGGCGCGCCCACGATGGCGGCGTCGGCGTTCTGGAGGTCCTGCACGTTCGGAAGGCGCATGAAGGTCCTTACCCCCGAGAAGCGTGGTGTTTCGAAGGAATCGGCCGGCTCGTAGTGGGTCACGCTCATCTTCTCCCGTCTCTAGAGGTTGCCTACGGCTGCGTTATCTGGGATCGCCTTACGTCTCGATCCGTGTCCCCGACTCCGCGCCGGATATGACGTTTCTGACGCCGGGCATCGGGAATCTCAGCTCCTTCAGGTAGTCCTCCCTCACGCTACTCCTGGCCGGAAGGTGCAGACTCACGGTTGGTATCTTCTCTTCCTCTTTCATTTATTGTCCCGAAGCGATCTTGGCGGCGCAATGCTGCAAACGTACAAACGAGCATAATGGAGAGGGCTACGTCGTCCAACGCCGGTCGATCTCCTCCCAGCGCGGTGGCGGACCGGGTAATCGAGACTCTGCCGGAGTGTGGATGGCGTCGAGCAGCAGCGCCAGGTATCGGTGGCGAAGCTGTTGGGTGCGCTCTTCGTCCCCAACCCGTACAGCCGCTAGTTGTTCCAGCAGCAAGGCTATGTCGTCCACTTCCACATCGGGGCGGATGGCACCCGCGGCCCTGGTGCGCTCGAACAAACGCATGTTGAGTTCCTGCGCCCTCTGGCTGTCCCGGTACAGCTCATCCGTGGGCGTGAAGGTCCCTGCCAGGCGCAGCGTCAGCGAGGGGGTGTCGGCATCCACGACGCGGAGCATGAAGCCAGTGAAAGCTTTCCAGGGGTCCCCTTCGTCGGCCAGGGCTTCCTCCACGGCGGCAATGTAGATCCCGAGACCGTCGGCACAGAGCCGCCTCAAGAGGTCCTCCTTGCTCCCGTAGCGGCGGTACAGGGCGCCGATGCCCACCCCGGCCCGCTCGGAAACCGCAGAGATAGGTGCCTTCGGGTCGGCGACGAAAACCTCGCGGGCGGCCTCCAGGATCAAGCCGTCGTTGCGCGCCGCCTCAGCCCGCCGGCCACTCATCGACCCGGAAGTATTTTCTCTCCTCATACACTAATTGTATATGGAACAGAGCATTCTGTTCAAGTATAATGGAGCGGAACGGTTTGTTCCAAAGGAAGGAGTTGTTCATGTCGAGGACGAGTGACACGGGCGCGCTGGGCAGGATCGCGTTCGGTCCAGAGTACGAAGGGGAGGAGCATAATGGATTGGAAGCTCGAACTGGTGGCGATACCCGTCTCAGACGTGGATCGCGCGAAGACCTTTTACACGGAAGAGGTCGGCTTCAACGCTGACCACGACCACACCGTCAGCGACGAACTTCGCTTCGTCCAGTTGACGCCCCCAGGGTCGGCCTGCTCCATCGCCATTGGCAAAGGAGTCGTCGACTCGGAGCCCGGCTCCGCGGCCGGCCTTCAACTCGTCGTCGCGGACATAAATGCCGCGCATCGGGAGCTCGTCGAGCGGGGTGTGGAGGTCAGCGACGTTCAGGAACTCCCCGGAGGGCGGTTCGTCTTCTTCAGCGACCCGGATGGCAACCGCTGGTCCGTGCAGGAAATATCCGGTTCGCGTCAGAACGTATAGACCTGCGACACGCCGAGAGGAGATTTCGGTTATGACCGAAACACTACGACCGGAGGATGGGGTTCGACCGTTCCGGATCGACATCCCAGAGCAAGAGCTCGACGATCTACGCGACCGTCTGGGCCGCACCCGCTGGCCCGACGAGATATCCGGCGTAGGCTGGAGCCGTGGCGTGCCGCTGGATTACGTGAAGGAACTTGCTGAGTACTGGCGCACCTCATACGGCTGGCGCGAGCATGAGGCGAAGCTCAACGAGCTTCCGCAGTTCACCACCACGATCGATGGGCAGGACGTCCACTTCCTGCACGTCCGCTCGCCCGAGCCGGAGGCGCTGCCCCTGATCCTCACCCACGGCTGGCCGGGCTCGGTGGTGGAGTTCCTGGACATCATCGGGCCGCTCACGGACCCTCGCGCCCAGGGCGGCGATCCGGCCGACGCCTTCCACCTGGTGATCCCGTCGATCCCGGGCTTCGGGTTCTCCGGACCGACCCGCGAGGTCGGGTGGACCGGGCAGCGGATCGCGGCCGCCTTCGCCGAGCTGATGCGTCGGCTGGGCTACGATCGCTACGGCGCCCAGGGTGGCGACGTTGGCGCCGGGGTCTCCCCGGACTTGGGCCGGGCAGCCCCCGACCGTGTGGTCGGTGTCCACGTCAACGCAGCCACCATCGGTTTCATGCCTTTCCCTCCGCTGGATGAAGCCGAGCTGGCCCAGCTCACCGACTCAGAGAAGGCCCGCGTGCAGCGGATCGGCGAGTTTATGGCCGAGGACTTCGGCTACGCCCGGATCCAGTCCACCCGACCGCAGACCCTGGCCTACGGGCTGACCGACTCGCCGGTAGGCCAGCTGGCCTGGATCGTGGAGAAGTTCCAGGAGTGGACCCACGGCACCGAACGACCCGAGGACGCGGTAGACAGAGACCGTTTGCTGACCAACGTGATGCTCTACTGGCTCACCGGCACCGCGGGCTCCTCCGGCCGACTCTACTACGAGGATGCCCACTCCGGCCACTGGCCTCAGCCATCCGGGGTGCCCACCGGCGTGGCGGTCTTCGCCGAGGACATCGCCATCCGGCGCTACGCCGAACAGAGCAATACTATCGTTCACTGGTCGGAGTTCGACCGCGGAGGACACTTTGCCGCCATGGAGGCGCCGGATCTCCTTATCGGCGACGTGCGGATGTTCTTCCGCGGGCTCCGATGACCGCCGCACGACTACACAAACCCACCGGTTTGGATCAATTACGCGATGTCGTCGTGGTCCAAGTTCCACGCCCATGTCAGTAGCGAGCCATACAACCCTGGGTTAGGATTTATTCGTATCCGCATCAGAATTTAGGGAAGGAGGCCGAGCATCGTGGGTGATGCCGATCTGCTCCTGTTCTTCGCCGCCTCGGTGGTGGTGATCTTGGCTCCGGGGCCGGACAACATCCTCGTCCTCACCCGCGGGGTGACGCTAGGGCTCAAGGCCGCGCTCGTCTCGGCCTCCGGCGCGAGCACGGGGCTTGTTTGCCATTCCCTGTTCGCTGCGGCGGGGCTCTCGGCGATCCTGTCCCGCTCGGCGTTAGCCTACTCGGTGGTGAAGTACGTCGGGGCAGCATACCTGATCTACCTCGGAATAAGGGCGCTCATGGACCGGGAGAGCTTTGTGCTCTCCGCCGCAGACGGCGCTTCACCTCTCAGTTTGCGCCGCGTCTACGCTCAGGCGGTTGCCTCCAACGTCTTCAACCCCAAGATAGCGGTCTTCTTCCTGGCGTATTTGCCGCAGTTCGCTGATCCTACGTCAGGAGGCGGGGTCGCGCCGCAACTGCTAGTCCTCGGCCTCGCCTTCGCGGCGATGACGTGGGCCATCTTCAGCGTCGTCGCACTGTTGTCGGGCGCATTGGGCGGGTGGCTGAGGAGCAAGCCGCGGTTCGCCAACGGATTGAGTTGGCTTACGGGTGGTGTGCTCATCGCCCTGGGTCTGCGGTTGGCTTTGCCCGAGCGCCGGTAGTGAAGCATCCGAACGCAAGTAAGGAAATCGGCAGGCCTGGAGAACCGAGGAGGTACGAATATGACAGTAGCGATGCGGACGATCTCGGGCCCGCTCGAAGATGAAGAAAGACAGAAGGCACTCTTTGAGGGCACTCTGCTGATCTTCAAGAACGTCGAGCATCTGGCCACCTACCCCATAACCGCCGGGCGGGCCGTCGCTCTCTATCCGCAGTACTGGGGGCAACCTCTCAAGAACACTAGCGCGGGCTGGGATCTCGAAGAGGTCAAGGCGGGCAGGATAGCCGCCATCGTCCCCGAGCCCACGGAACCAGTAGATACCTCCTCGGAGCTGCGGATCGTAATAGAGCCAAGGGATCACTTATGCTTCTCGGGAACACACCTGCACGCAAGCGTTCCCAACTATACCGGACTCGCCCGCTTCTCTATCGAAGTCCGCAGCGCCGACGTCGAGTGCGAGGCTGATGGACGAGGAGCACCGAATCTCGACGGGGAAGCTCCTCACGTTGCCATCCGCTGGTTCCGGCGCCTGGAGGACGACCTGCCCTTATCTGAGGCCCTGGCTGGCCGCTAAGGTGGTAGACGGATACTGCCATCGAGACGTTCTGGCCAAGGACTCCCCGGATTATGTCTTGTCCGCGGCATTCGGCATGATCGCGCTGATCTTCCAGCACGGCTTCCTGTCCGGCTTGATCGCACGCCCTCTCAAAGAGGGCAGACGAACACGCTGGAGTACGTTCCGTTGGCCCGTATGCCGGCGATCTGACCGGGAGGTCGAACATGAACCACGACGACTTACAGGTTTGGCTCGACGCCTATATGGACGCTTGGCGCAGATACGATCCAGCGGCCATCGGCGCCCTCTTCGCGGAGGACGCCACCTACGCCTATCATCCCTATGACGAGGGCGAGGAGGTGGTGCGAGGTCGCGAAGCCATCGTCGCCGACTGGCTAGAGGAGCGGGACGAACCCGGCACCTGGGAAGCACACTACCATCCTCTAGTGGTCGAGGGGCATCGGGCTGTCGCCGAGGGAACAACGAGCTACGCTAACGGCGACTTATTCTGGAACCTGTGGACGTTGCGCTTCGATGATGACAACCGATGTACCGAATTCGTAGAGTGGTTCATGACCCGACCCCATCTGTAGGCCAAGAGGGGACGTCAGAGCGTACAGTTGGGGTGTAAGGCCCAGGGTAGTTAGAGGAGGTTGATGTACATGGCGAGCATTCTGATCCTTGGCGGTGGCTTCGGTGGCCTCGCCGCGGCCCACGAGCTGCGGGCGCGACTGCCCGATAACCACGAAGTGAGTGTTGTAGCCGCTGACGATCACTTCTACGCCGGTTTTGCCAAACTTTGGGACCTTGTCGGCGCGCGACCGCTCGAGCAGGGTACAGCGAGCCTTTCGACTTTGGAGCAGCACGGTATCCGGTTCGTCCAGACTCGTATCACATCTATCGACCCGGCCGAGCGTCGAGTCGAGACCGAAGCTGGCTCGTTCGGCGCTGACTTCCTCCTGGTCGCCCTCGGCGCGGGTCCGGGACCTGAGCGAATCTTGAAGCTGCAAGGACCGGCGCACGACCTCTACGACGCCAACCAGCTGCCCCAGATGCGCGCCGACCTCGCCCACCTCGATGCCGGGACGCTGGTGGTGGCGATACTCGGCGCGCCCTATAAATGTCCCCCGGCTCCTTACGAAGCCGCATTCCTGCTGGATGAGCATCTGCGAGGTCGCGGGGTCCGCGACGCCATCGAGCTGGTGGTCACCACACCCCAGCCCATGACGCTGCCAGCCGCCGGATCTGACATTAGCCAGTTCGTCGCCGAGGCGCTCGAGGATCGGGACATCGAGCTACGCACCGAACAGAGCGTGCAGGCTATCGACACCAGCACCGTATCGTTCGCCGATGGTGGGCGGCTCGAATACGCGCTGCTACTGGCCGTGCCCCAGGCGGTCCCACCACAGGTCGTCGCCGACAGCCCGCTGGCCGGGGAAGGAGGCTGGATACAGCCCGACCGCGAGACCCTTCTCACCCGCTTCGAGCGGGTCTACGCGGCCGGGGATTGCACGGCATCTCCCCCACCGAAGGCCGGAATCTTCGCCGAATCCGAGGCCCGCGTGGCCGCACGCAACATCGCGGCAGAGATCGACGGCAGTCCCGGCGATCGGTTCGATGGCACGGGCTACTGCTTCCTGGAGTTCCCCGGCCAACGTGCCTCGGCCCTGGAGGGCCATTTCCTCGCCCAGCCGCCCGAGGTACGGCTGGCTGAGCCCGACACCGAGACGTTCGTCCGGAAACAGGCCTTCGAGACCGAGCGGCTCCGCGACTGGCTCGATGTCGGCCTCGGCTGAGGTCTCTACCCCACAGCTGCTCGGGGGTCACGAGGAGGAAAGTGTGGTTGCGGGCCCGGCCTCCTCCGCGGGCTCTTCTCGCGGTGCTGTTCATAGTAGAGAGTCATCCGGTCGTTGACGTGACGTTCCCAGATGTGTACCGGCGAAGTATTCAGGGAAGGGAGGAGAGTAAGCAACACGAGAAAGGGTAGTGCCTGACTACGACCACTCCCCTCCCCGGCGCAATCTGGGAGCGGGGCTGGCAGCACGCCGGGACCGAGGTAGTAACGGGGCAGGATCTTATGGTGGGCTGACGAAGGAGGAGAAGAGGTGCAGTTGATCGAGAAACCCCGGGCGGAGGAGACCCGTCGGTACGAAATGCTCGTGGGCGGCGAGTGGGTCGAGGCCCGCTCGGGCAAGACCTTCGAGAGCGTCAACCCCTACACCGGCAGGGTGTGGGCCACCGCGCCCGAGGCCGGCGAGGAGGACGTGGACCGGGCGGTACGCGCCGCCCGTGAGGCCTTCGACGAGGGGCCTTGGGGCGGGATGACCGGTACGCAACGCGCACGCCTGATGCGACGCCTGGCCGAGCTTATCGCCGAGAACGCCGAGAGCCTCGCCGTCGTCGAGACCACCGACAACGGCAAGCTGCTTCGGGAGATGGGCGGCCAGATGAAGGCTTTGCCGGAATGGTACTATTACTTTGCGGGCGCGGCCGACAAGATCCAGGGCGACACCATCCCCTCCCACAACCCCGACTTCTTCGTGTACACGCGCCGCGAGCCTATCGGGGTAGTCGGCGCGATCGTGCCGTGGAACTCGCCGCTTCTCTTGCTGACCTGGAAGCTGGCCCCCGCCCTCGCCGCCGGATGCACCTTAGTGGCGAAGACGGCCGAGCAGACCCCGGCTTCCACGCTGGAGTTCGCCAAGCTCTTCGAGGAGGCGGGGTTCCCGCCGGGCGTCTTCAACGTCATCACCGGGTACGGCACCCCCACGGGTTCGGCCCTGGTCAGCCACCCTGGGGTGGACAAGGTGGCGTTCACCGGTTCTACAGAGACAGGAAAGCTGGTGATGAAGGACGCCGCCGACCACATCGCCAAGGTCTCCTTGGAGCTCGGGGGCAAGTCGCCGAACATCGTCTTCGAAGACGCGGACCTGGAAGCCGCCGCCAACGGTGTGGTCTCCGGCATCTTCGCCGCCACGGGACAGACGTGCATGGCGGGCTCCAGGCTCTTCGTCCAGGAGGGCCTCCACGACGAGCTGGTCGAGAGGTTGGCAGAGAAGGCCAGGGACATCAAGCTGGGCAATCCCCTGGAGACCGAGACCGAGATGGGTCCCATAGCTTTCAAGGAGCAGCTCGACAAGGTGCGAGGCTACGTGGACGCCGGCCGGGAGGAGGGGGCCGACGTGGTATACGGCGGCGGGTCTCCGGAGGATCCAGCGCTCAAGGACGGCTTCTTTATCCAGCCGACGATCCTCGCCGGGGTCAACAACGAGATGAAGGTCGCGCGCGAGGAGATCTTCGGCCCCGTCCTCTCCGTGATCCCCGCCTCTTCCGAGGAGGAGGTCGTGCGGCAGGCCAACGACACGCCCTACGGGCTGGCGGCGGCCGTGTGGACCAAGGATGTCCAGCGGGCGCACCGGGTGGCGCACGCCCTCAGGGCCGGCACGGTCTGGATCAACGCCTACCGCGCCGTCGGTTTTACCGCGCCGTTCGGCGGCTACAAGCAGAGCGGCATAGGCCGGGAGAACGGGCTGGAGTCCGTGGGCGAGTACACCCAGACCAAGACCGTCTGGGTCGAGCTCTCCGGTAAGACGCGCGACCCCTTCACGCTCGGTTGAGCATCAGGAAACAGACCGAAACGCGAGCAGCCATGATGGAACCACAGGAGGCCTCCGCTTCATCGGAGGCCCAAGAGAGTGGCACCTCGGCGTATCTCGTGCCGGAACCCTGCTCTATTGCCTTCTTATGTGCAACTGTCCTGCACACTTCGGGCCATTTTCGTCCTCGAGAGCCTCTTGAGAGTTGTTCCGCGGACTAAATGCGGTAAGACAATAGTCTTCCGGTGCCACCTCCACTCCTTTCCCCAGCCCCACGCGGGCTCACCCCTTGGAGGGGTACCGGACTTCCGACCAGAGCGACCCGATCACGAGGTAGTAGATCATGAGCATAGCCTTCATAGGTCCGCCTGGGCGGGCAAGAGCACCCAGGCCAAGTGGGTCGCCAGATCCCTGCCCCAGGCTCTTCTCGGGAGAGCTGGTAAGTGCCGAGCATCTGCTCACCGTGGTGGATGCGAGCCGGCACATGGGGGAGGTTACCGCGGAGATACTGGAGGCGCTCGGGCACCCGGAACGTCCCGAGTACTACGCGAGCTGCCAGAGGGTATGACCGGCGTGTAACGGCAAGAATAGGCCATTTTAGGTATGTACTGGAACACACGAGTTTGGTAATGTGTTTCCTTGTACACGCGTGCAGAGACTTGGAACCACGTTTTGGTGAAAGTGGGCACATAGGAGGCGTGGGGAGCAAGTTGTGCAACCGGCTGCCGCACTAGTATGGGGAGGTCGTGTTTATGAGGCGCATGGTCTTGATGGTCACGATGGCGGTGTTGGTGGCCTCGTCGCTGCTTGTCTCTGCGGGTTTCGCCTCCGCTGCGAAGTCCAAAGGACACGTCGTCCGTCCGGGCGAATCGATCCAGAAGGCGGTCAAAGCCGCCAATCCGGGCGACACCATCGTGGTTTCCGGGGGTGTCTACCATGGGACGGTAACCATAAAGAAGGACGGAATCTCACTGCGCGGGTTCGACGCCGTGCTCAAGCCGCCTGCAATGCCTTCCTCCCCCTGCGGGGCATCAGGTTTTTGCGTCAATGCAGACAACGTGTCCATAAGCGGCTTCACCGTGCAAAACTTCCATGACAACGGGATCATCGCGATCGGAGCGCGCAACCCCAAGATCATGTCTAACCGTGCCATCAACAACGGGGAATACGGGATCGCCGCCTTCTCCTCGACAGGAACGCACATAATCGGCAACCTTACGCGGGGATCCGATGACGCCGGTATCTACGTGGGTGACGCCCCCCGCGCGAACGCGACCGTAGTCGGCAACCAAACCTACGATAATCTGTTCGGTATCTTCGTGCGAAATGCCCGCCACGGCAAGATCGCCGCCAACCGGGTCGACGACAACTGCCTGGGGATGTTGTTCCTCGCCGATGCACCGGGTCCTGCGGGTGTGTTCGACGTGCGTGGTAACAGCGTAGTGGATAACACGCGCGCGTGCCCGGCCACTAAGGAGGGCCCGCCGATCTCCGGAGTCGGCATCGCGCTGCTCGGGACCAGGGGCATGGAGATCAAAGATAACCGCATCATTCACAACGTTCCATCAGGACCCACCGAATTCTCTGGCGGCGTGGTGGTAGTCAGCGGCTTCGAAGGAACGCCGCCCAACAACAACACCCTAACCGGCAACACGATCCTCCGAAACAAGCCGGACATCTTCTGGGACAAGAGCGGCTCAGGCAATGACTTGAAACCCAATGACTGCAAGACGAGCAAGCCGGGACACTTGTGCTAGGGGTGAAGTAGGTCTGGATCTCGCTATCGACCGGCTCACGGCCGCGGAGTAGCGATGGAGATCCTCGATGCGAGCGTGACGGAAGTCCGCCTGCCCTACCCGGAGCTGGCAGACTCCATCCGGGAAGTTATGGACGGGAGGCGGGAGGGGAAGCTGGATGCCCCCTCCCGCCTCGTCCTGACCCTGCCGGAAAGTGGAAACCTACTGGTGATGCCGGCCGCCGACGATGAGTTGGCGATTACCAAGCTGGTAACGGTCCATCCAGGGAACGCCGGGCACGAACTACCCACCATACAGGGGGAGGTAGTCGTGATGGAGGCGAGTACGGGTACACGACTCGGCATCCTCGACGGCGCCGCGGTCACCGCCAGGCGCACCGCCGCGCTCTCCCTGCTCGCCGCCCGGACCCTGGCCCCGCGTCCCGAAGGACCGCTCCTGATCGTGGGCGCCGGGACCCAGGCCCGATCCCATCTCGAGGCCTTCCGTGAAGGCCTGGGCGTCTCGGAGGTCCTGCTTACCTCCCGCACCGCCGAACGGGCCGTCTCCCTGGCTGAGCACGCGCGCAGCCTGGGGATGGAGGCTCGGGTCGTAGACGGTCCAGAAGAGGCGCTCGTCGCGGTGGGCCTGGTAGTCACCGCCACGACCAGCCAGGAGCCGGTCTTGCCAGAAGAGATCCCGGAAGGCATCTTCGTCGCCGCGGTGGGCGCTTTCGACTCGGAGATGGCCGAGCTACCACCACGATTGATTGGAAGCTCAATCGTAGTGGTGGATACGATAGAGGGCGTCAGGGAGGAGGCTGGGGACTTGATCCAGGCCGAGCACGCAGGAGCATTCGGTTGGGAGGATGCCACCCAGCTGGAGGATGCCCTCCTCTGGTCCGACAAGCCGAAAGGAACGATCGTCTTCAAGAGCGTCGGCCACGCCCTGTGGGACCTTGCGGCGGCCCGCACGGCCTTCGGGTCTTGAACACAAGCATGTCAGCACGTCGCCTGGAACAGGCGACTTCTCAGCATTTCAGCTTTAGCCTGCCCAAGTCCTGGCTGAGTTGCTTACAAGGCGCGAAGCGCCGTGCTGACCAGCGCGGGGTGCAGAAGGGGTGACCTTCTGCACCCTGCATTAAGAGAGTACGTCGCGGCGGGTAAAGACCGCCCAGGCAGCGGCGAGGAAGAAGGACCCCCAGAGGAGGCTGACCCAGAGGGAACGCGCTATCGGTTCCCAGGCTATGGGGTCGCGGGTGAGGTTGAGCCAGGCCTCGAACTGGTTCGTGAGCAAATAGGGGTCGAGGGGTCCGGCGAGGCCGAGGCCTGAGGCGAGCCGCAGGAGCAAGACGAGAACCACCGCGCCCACGCCCGAGCCGACCGAGTTGTGGGTGGTGACGGACAGGAAGATCGCGAACGCGGCGAGCGCCATCAGGGGTACGGAGACGAGGCCAGTGCCAGCCCAAACGAGCGCGATGCCGCGCCCGACGCTTATGGGGGTGCCGCCCAACCCGGCGATGGGTGCGAAGCCGCCTGCCAGGTAGCCTGCGGCGAGGCCAACGCCGGCGAGGACCGCCGAGACGGCCAGACAGTAGACGCCCACCGCCGCCGCCTTGGAGATGAACAGCTCCGTCCGGCCCACGGAGCGGCTGAGAACCGTCTTCAGGGTGCCAGCCGAGACTTCGCCGGCCACCGCGTCCCCCGCGACGAACGCCACGACGAGCGGCAACAAGACGAAGGTGGCGAAGGCGAGCGTGACGAGCGGCACCACGAGCCCGTTCTCCAGTAGTTGCGTGGCGAAGGGTGCCTCGCCCTCAGGCGGGCCCTCGCGTGTGATCTCCAACGCAGCCACGAACAAAACGGGTACGAGCGCCATAGCCCCGAGCCCGAAAAGCGTCCGCCGCTGGCGCACGAGCTTGTAGAGCTCCCAGCGGATCATAAGGGTCGCTTCGCTCCCCGTAGGGGGCGGGTTTGAAAACCGCCCGTACCAGGGCCCGTAGGGACGGGTTTGAAACCCACCCGTATCAGGTTCGTAGAGGAGGTTTCGACAGTTGCTGCGTCTCGAGCGCGAGCTGGCCCGGAGATCAAGGGCGCTCCTCCGTTAGCTCCAGGAAGAGATCTTCGAGGCTCGGCCGCGCCGGCACGAGCGCCAGGACTGCCACGCCCCCGGCCACCAGGTCCCGCACGACCGGTCCCGCTCCCGCAGGGCCGACCGAAAGCCTTATCTCCTCGCCCGCGAGCCCATCCGGCGGCCCGGCGTCGGCGATCGACGCGCCGGTAGCGTGGGCGCCGCCTTCGAGGATGCGCAGCGCGCTCTCTGCGTCGTCGACCACGAGCCGGTATCTTGGGCGGCCGTTGTCTCCTCCGACGACTTCGGCGATGGTGCCCTCGGCGAGGAGGCGGCCGTGACCGATAACGGCCACCCGATTGCACAGTTGCTCCACCTCGGCGAGGAGGTGGCTGGAGAGGAAGATCGTCAGGCCGTCCTCGTTGAGGCGGCGGATGAGCGAGCGCACGTCGCGCATTCCGCCCGGGTCCAGGCCGTTCGTCGGCTCGTCCAGGATCAGGACCTCAGGCTCCCGCAACAGCGCGGAGGCTATCGCCAGGCGCTGCTTCATCCCCGTCGAATACGTCTTGACCTTGCCCCGCTCTCGCCCGAGAAGTCCGACCGTCTTCAGGACCCTCGCCATGGGTGGTTCCCCCTTGCGCCGGTCGGCGGCAGCGAGGACCCTGAGATTGTCGCGCGCCGAGAGGTAGTCGTAGAAGCCGGGCGCATCGACGAAGCCGGCGACGCCCTCGCGGCCCCCGTGCCCGCCGGCCGGACGCCCCAGGATGTGTATCTCGCCCTCGGTCGGCTCCACGAGGCCGAGGACGGCCCGTATCGTGGTGCTCTTACCGCTCCCGTTGGGCCCGAGGAACCCGTACACGTCCCCCCGGCGCACCTCGAAGCTGAGGGAATCCACCGCGACGAAGTCCCCGAACTTCTTGGTGAAGCCCCGAACCTCCAGTACCGAAGCTTCCCGACGACCTCCCACCGTCTAACGGGCCAGCAGCCCGCGCGCCGCCTCCCTGAGCTCGGCGGTAGGCACGCTCCCCGCGAGCGTGTAAGAGACTCCGCCGTCGCTCCAAGCGAGTACCGAGCCCACGGGCGTGGAGAGCTCGCGCGCCATGACCCCGCCCCCGAGATCCACGACCGGAACCTGCAACCCGCCTCCCCGGCCCCCGGCGCCCAGGGAACTTCCGGCTCCTCCCTCACCACCG
>DATMVF010000245.1:0-6444 GCA_035563475.1 Rubrobacter sp. | reverse complement strand
GAGTACCTCACCCTGGACCGCTGGGTCTCTCGTACCGCATACGAAACGTTCCGCTCCCGCTTCAGCAGCGAGTATCGGAGGCTCGACCGCCTGTTCGAGGAACTCACCGAAGAGGAGTTCCCGCTCGGAGCCTTCGAGGTGCTCCCCCGATCAGCATCGGTTACACCAGAATGACCTCCAGAACTCGCTCAACGACGACGGATGTGACGGCCACTACGTGGCGCGGGTGGGAGTCGGTCACGTCTTTCCCCTGACCCGTCGTCCGATGCATGCGGCCAGGGATGCCATCTCACTTTGCGGGATCTCGAGCACGCCCTTACTCCAACTCGTCCACGCGCCCTGTTGATCCTCGTAAGGCACGCCGGGCGGCAAGGGTACTACGTGCCAGTGGACGTGGGAGTTGCCCTGGTTGGAACCGTAGGTAAAGATGTACATCCTCTCGGCGCCGACCTCCTCGCGCACCGCCTCCGAGACCCGGTAGACGAGCCGCTGCAGCCCGATGTACTCCTCCATCGTGAAGTCACCCGTCACCTGCTCGCGGTGCTCTTTCGGGGCCACCAGGGTGTAACCATACGCCCTCGGGTAACCGTCGAGGAAGGCTACGGCCCGCTCGTCCTCGTAGCCGGGTCGAGCACGCAGTGGACGTGGTCCTTTGTATCTTCCTCGTGGTTCCCTCCTTGGTTACCCGGAGGTGAGTATGTCACTTTCGGGTACGTACTTGTAGCCGGGGACGCGGCGACCTACCATCCGCGCGAAGGACCGACTAGTCGGGAGGGGCGGCGTGCAGACAGAGACGCGTTGGAAGCGGTTGCTGGCGCTAGAGGTCTCGGCCTTCGGCTTTTTCGGGCTCTTCTGGGGGTGCTTCGCCGTGCTGCTGGCGGACCTGAGCGGCGCCCTTGGCCTCTCGCCCGGACCGCTAGGCGTCGCCCTCTTCGTCGGGGCGGGAGCGTCTATAGCTGCAATGGCAGCCCTCGGATGGGCCTCCGACCGCCTCGGAAGGAGGGTGTACCTGATCCTGACGACCTGCGCCTTCGGGATGGGGATCGCGGGGCTTGCTTTCTCGGGCTCCTACACGGTCCTGCTCGCGACGCTCGTGGTCCTCTACTCCTTCAGCGGCCTCTACGACGTGGGGATAAACGCCTTGGCGGTGGACCTGGAGCGTGTCAGCGGGAGGCGCTTCATGTCCTACCTGCACGCCGCCTTCTCCGGCGGGGCGATGGCGGGCGCGGTTGGTGCGGGCGCGCTGCTGCAGGCCGGGGTGGACTACCGGCTGGTGTACCTGGCGCTGCTGCTGCCCCTGATATCCCTGGTGGCGGCCTTCACGGCGGCAAGGTTCCCGAGGCCCGGGACTCGAGGCACCCGCGACGAACGATCGCATAGCGGTACGTCCCCCGCCGCGGACTCGGGAGACAAAGGCAGTGCCGGGCGGTGGGATCTCTACCGCAGCGGTCCGCTCCTGTTGGTAGCAGCGATCGCCTGCCTGGGCCTTCTTGCCGAGGGCGAGATGGAGCACTGGTCGGGTATCTACCTGCGCGACACTCTGGGACTCGCCGCGATCGTAGGCGGCTCGGGAGTGGCCGTCTTCTACGGGGCGCAGGCGCTGGGCAGGCTCGCCATAGGATGGATCGTCGGGCGCGTGGGCAACCGCCGCACGCTGCTCGGCTCCGGCCTGCTGACGGCGGGCGGGATGCTGCTCGCGCTCGCCACCACGAGCTCCGCGCTCGTCATCGGCGGGTTCCTGCTCGTGGGCATGGGGCTCGCCGCTGTCGCGCCCGTGGCCTTCTCGGTAGCCGGCGAGCTGGTGCCCGAGAGGGCGGGGTCGGCGATCTCGGTCGTGACCACCTTCGGCTACGGGGGCTTCCTGCTGGGGCCGCCGCTCGTGGGGGGCCTGGCGGAGGTGGCAGGCCTCAGGGGCGCCCTCGGCGTCGTCGCTGTGGCGGGCCTCGCCATCTTCGTGCTCTCACTACGTCTTCGAGAACCGAAGGCGGACACCGCGACCGAAGACGGCGTCGAAGCCCCCTGACCGGCTACGAGCTCGGGTTATTCGTGAGCCCGACCGTGGGTGGACTCACCGCAGAGCAGAAAGTCTGTCTGAAGCAGCTTCGAGCAGACGATGAGGCGATCGCCGCATCCTTCAACCTTGCTCAGCGATTCGCGGGCATGGTAAGAGATCTCACCGGGAAGCAACAGGACGTGTGGTTGGCCGAGACGGAGTCCTGCAAAGTGCGAGCAAAAGGGAGGTTCGCCGCCAGGCCGAGCCTAGCCGGGAAGCCACGCGAGGTTCAGCCTTGATCGGCATGCTCTTGGAGCCAAGCCATGGCCGCCCGGCTGAAGTTGAGGACGGAGATGTGCCCATCTTCCGGGTACAGCCACAGTTCTGAGGTGGGGCAGCGGCGCGCGAGCCACTCGCTATGCGAACTTGGCACCACTCGATCCTGTCCCCCGTGTAAGAAAAGGACTGGAGCGACGATGCCGGCGGGGTCGAAACCCCATTCTCCGACGCCGGCCAGGTCGTCGTCGATGAACCCTCCCATGCCGCCAGCGAGGGCGGGACGGACCACCTCGATAAACCACGACCATTCGCCTGCCAGGGCGGCTTCGTCTTCGGGGGTGAAGTCCGGCTCGTCGTCGGATTCAGCCAGGCGCTTCTCCAGCGCGGCGCGTCCGGCTGCCGCCGCGCGCAGCTGGGCCTCGCCACCTGGCCCGAATCCTTCGAACCAGTCGAGTCCCTCGGCATGGTACGGAGCCATCCCGGCAACTACGACCGCGCCAAGGACGCGTTCTTGGAGCAGTGCTGCGCATGCCAGGGCGTGCGAACCGCCACTAGAATGACCCATGACCGCGAACCGATCGATGCCTAAAGCGTCGGCGATGGTCGAGACGTAAGCGGACGCCGATGCCACATTCCTACCCGGGTGGGGGGTTGATCCACCGTATCCCGGCCGGTCAAATGACACCCAGCGGATGCCGAGTTCCTCGGCGGCCGCGAAGAGGGGCTGGGGAGGGGAGCCGATGTTCGGCGAGCCGTGGTGCCAGAAAACGGCGAGCCGGCCGTCAGCGTCATCCGAACCAGTGTCGTACACGTGTAGCGTGCGACCGTCTCTCAGCTCCAGATCAGTCTCCCTCACCACCCGCCTAGTCTAAAGGCCTTGGCCCGCGGTCCCCAGGGTGAATATTCTTCATGGCAGGTGCTCCCCAAACAGCCTCCGTTTAGCCTGGGCCGTAAACTTCGACCGAGGTTACGCCGTGTTTTCAGAGCGGGCTTCCTAGAAGCATGAGGTTGGCCAACCTCACCTCTTGATCTTCTACTGGTCGGCCTTCCGCGCACTCGCATGAACAAAGACAAGAGACAGGGTCGAGGTTGATAGACTTCAAACTCATGGAGGACAAATATCAAGAGGTGGACGACGGGCCGGATCTCAACGAGTTCTACGATCCCCGACTCGTCGCAATCTACGACACGGCGAATCCCGTCGCCGAGTACGAAAGGTTCTATCTGGATCTCGCGTCGAAGCTCTCGGCATCGTCGATCATCGACATCGGGTGTGGTACCGGGCTGCTGACCTGCGAGTTGGCCAAACGCGGCCACCGGCTGATCGGGGTCGAGCCGTCGAAAGCGATGCTCGAAGTGGCCCGGCGCCGGGCTTGCGGCGCACGGGTGGAATGGATCGAGGGGGACGTGCTCGGCCTGGACGAACTCCAGGCAGATCTTGCGATTATGACCGGCCATGTGGCCCAGTTCTTCCTCGACGATGCTGGCTGGCACTCGACGCTCGTTGCCATCCGCAAAGCGTTGCGGCCGGGCGGTCATATCGCTTTCGAAAGTCGCAATCCCCTCGTCCAACCGTGGGCCAACAAGATGATCAAAGACCACGTGGACTGGCCGGCGCAAACGTCTCGCCGGAGGGTCGACGATTCCATGGCGGGTCGAATCGAGTGGTGGACCGAGATCCTGGAGATCGAGGACGATCGGGTGCGCACCGCCATTCACTATCTTTTCACGCGCTCCGGTGAAGTGCTGGTTTCAAACAACGAGCTGAGGTTTCGCACCCGGGCGGAGTTGAGCCGGTCGCTATCTGACGCTGGCTTCTCGGTGGAGAGTGTCTTCGGGGACTGGGATAGTCGTCCGGCCGACGTGGCGAGCCGCGAATTGATCTTCGTCGCAGCCTCTTAGCGGCGACGCCATGGCCGCCGGCATACCCGCCGTTCTCGTGCGTAAACATCGGGAAGGTGTCGAACCCTACTGCGAGGACCTGGGCGGTATCGCGGAGATCCTCGACGGGTAAGCTATACGCTGACGAGGATCGGGTGTTCCGGAGGCCCTTCCTCGACGAGTTCTCTGACCAACGCGGGCAGATTGGCGGGGGCGAACCGTTCATCGGTGGCTTCTAGTTCTCCGAGTGTCCACCAGCGCAACCCATCGAATGCCTTTGCCTCCTCGGCATCGATCACCTGCGGGTGAGGTTCGAAGGCCGGAACGCTTGCTATGAAGTAGCGCTCCCGCTGGCGGTAGAGGCGCCCCTCGAAGCGGAAGACATCCTCGCGCCTCCAGGCCCAGGGTCCCAGCTCATCGAGCTCGAAGCCTGTCTCCTCTGCAACCTCCCGCCTCGCGGCGGTCTCGTGTGTTTCGTCATACTCGAGCCCACCGCCCGGCGCAGCCCACCATCTCTTCCCGCGGTAGGCGAGCCTCACGAGCAGCACCCGATTGTTCTCGTCGAGCAAGAGAACGCGAGCAGCTCTCCGGAGGGTTGGCGTCTCTGTGGTCATCGTCCACCTAGCCTACACGAGTCGGGACATCCCGGAGCAGTTCGAAGTAGCGGACCATCCACTCTGGATTATCAGTACCCGATTGCCGAAAGACGTCCCGTCGGAGCGCTACGAACCCGAATGTCTCACTCGAATCGGTACCACAGGGCTTCGGCGACGGCGTTGAAGCCGATCCGGCGGTACACCGAGTTGGAGGTCGGATTGCCCAGGTCGGTGTAGAGGATGCAGCGGTATCCCTCGTCGCGCATACGTCGCGAGAGATTGCCGACGCACGCTCCGGCGTAGCCGCGATTGCGTCTGTCCGGCGGCGTGTAGACGGCCTGTACGCGGAGAACACCTTCTACGGGATTCGAGTTGGCCGCCATTGACACGGGCTCGCCGTCTTCCCACAACCAGAATTGCCCGGCTGCCAGCCGCCGCTCGACAACGGGTTCGTGGCCTCTTGCTTCCTGACCGACGTCGGCGTAAAAGCCGCGCATCCAGGCGACGATGAGGTCGCGGTCGTGGAGAGACGCATTGCGAAGGCGACCGCCAACCTCGACTCTTTCCGGCACCCGAGCCATCTCGTAGATACGTTGTCCCTCGACGGGAAAAGCCGCCGAACCGTGGCGCTCAGTCCACTGCCCGGCGAAGCGTGCTGCCGTCGCCGCCTCGCCGATCACCCCCGGGAGGGCGACACCCGTCTCCACGATCGCGTCTACCATCCCTGCGGCCGCTTCGGGCCCCATGGGTGTGAGGGTAGCGGCGAAGTCCAGAGGAGACTGGAAGACCACGCCCACAACGGTTTCGCCGTCTTTCGCCAACCAGTATCGGCCGGGCTCGGGGTAAGCGAGGCGCTCGCCTAGGAGCACGAGTATGAGGTTGTGCAGTACCGGCTCCGAAGCCAGGAATACTTCGGCCTCGGTAAGCACCCACTCGGGATCTTCACTAAAGGTGACTTCGATGGCCATGGCGAGATTGTTGCACGCCGCCGTTGCGAATTCTTGGCCGAGAATTCGCTTCGCGCATTGCTCGATACGAATGGCTGTAGACCGGCAGAACCCGCGAGGTTTGGCTACCGTGCAAGCTGACCAGTACTCGCCCTGTGGCTGGGACGCCAACACGCAGCTCAGGACGGAGGGATCTGGCCCGTGACGGGTTGCTAGCCTCGGGCCGCCGGGTACAAAGACCTACGCCAGTGGGTAACAGACAGGAGGTTAACCGTGTTTCTCGAACACCGGGGCGAACGCCCGAAGGTCCACGACGGCGCCTACGTGGCGCCCAACGCCACCCTCTGCGGCGATGTAACCGTAGGCGAGAACGTCCGAGTCATGTTCGGGGCGATCCTCACCGCCGAGGGCGGACCCGTGGATGTCGGCGCCAACTGCGTGGTGATGGAGAACGCGGTGGTGCGCGGCACCAAACGTCACCCCACGAGCATCGGGGACAACGTGGTGGTGGGACCGAGGGCGCACCTCGTGGGCTGCCGGGTCGGGGATAACGCCTTCCTGGCCACGGGCACCACGGTCTTCAACGGGGCGGTCGTCGGCGAGGGGGCCGAGGTGCGCGTCAACGGGACCGTGCACCTGAGGACGGTGCTACCACCGGAGACGGTGGTTCCCATCGGTTGGGTGGCTGTTGGCGACCCGGCGGAGGTCCTGGCGCCCGGCGAGCACGAGCGGATCTGGGAGCTGCAGG
>DATMVF010000244.1:0-3576 GCA_035563475.1 Rubrobacter sp. | reverse complement strand
CGTTTCTCTTCACTCATCCTTCAACCTCACTTTCAGCGACCCTCCCTCGAAGCTCGCCCCGGCCGCGGAGAGACGCGCGAGGGCGTCAGGCAGCAGGATGCTCCTCCGGTAGTTGCCGACCTTCACGAGCAACTCGGCCCCCTTCTTCGACAGGTCCACGTTCCGTTTCTCGGCGAGCGGGAGATTGAAGACGACGTCGTATCCGTCGCCGTTCCTTACTATGTCGTGCGTTGCGCCCCTGAATAGCACCCCCAGAGGGTCCGTGTCCTCGAAGACGTCCTCGGCGAGCGCGGCGAGCGCCTCCAGGCCGAACATCTCGCGGTCGAAGAGCCGTGCGGTCAGGATGGGGATGGGGTCGAAAGACTCTTCTATCGTCCCCATGTGCCGCACCTGCGCCTCGTGCCAGCGCGCGAAGTAAGGGTCGCTCACACTCTCCGGCAACAGCCGGTTGACCACTAGGGCGTCGACACCGTAGTCGTATAGGTTGAGGTAGGTGTAGGCGCGGCGCGCCTCCGCTATGACCATCTTCTCCGCGTTGAGCACCAGGCGCACGGATGCGCTATCGCGGTCGGTCAGGATCTCCTCGACGCTCGCGATAGCCTGGTAGAACCTCTGCCCCGCGGCGAAGACGCTGTCTTCGGGCAGCGGAGGCAGGGACCTCGCCCTGTTCGCAAATGGCCTGACTAGCTTAGCGGCGCGGCGTTGTATGGGGAAGATCTTCTCCACGTACCAGCTCATGTGGTCGGGAAGACTGAGGAGCTTCAGCGTCTCGCCCGTCGGCGCGGCGTCCAGGATCAGGGCGTCGTAGCGGCCCTCCTGGTTGTGTCGCCTGACCATAAGGAGCCCGAAGAGCTCGTCCATCCCGGGCAACATGGCCAACTCCTCGGCCGCGAGCGTATCCGCGCCCTGCCACTCGAACAGCGTGGTCATGTACCCCTGTATCTCGGACCAGTTCTCCTCGATCATGGAGGTGTGGTCCATCTCTTGGGCCCACAGGCCGGGTGCCATCTCCTTCGGATCAGATCCTATCTCCGTGTCGAAGACGTCGGCGAGCGAGTGGGCAGGATCGGTGCTCATCACGAGCACTTTCTTTCCCGCGAGAGAAGCTTTCAGGGCCGTCGCCGCGGCGACGCTCGTCTTGCCGACGCCGCCCTTTCCAGTGTAGAGGATCGTACGCAAGCTACTGGAGCACCGTCGGGTCCGGCACGAACGTGGCCCCCGTCAGCAATCCAAGCACCACGATCAAACCCAGGTAGACCATGCCAACCCCGACGCGCTGGCGTAGTGGAATATCGTAGTACGCCTTGCCTTCCGGCGTGTTGCGTGTCTTCCAGCGGTGCCAGAGTTCAGGCAGGCCGAGCAGCGCGATAAAGGCCATGATGGGGGCCACGAAGAACAACGCGACCATCACGACGAGACCTAGCAACTGGAAGACCGGGGACATCGCCCCAACGGCCCTGCCGCCGTCGAGCGGGAGCAGCGGTGCGAGGTTGAACAGGTTTATGATGAAGTTGAAAAACGCGAGCCCCAAAAACAGCGGTTCCCGCGTGGCGGCGTAGAGACCGAGAGTAGCGAGTCCTCCAAGCGTGCCGAGCACGGGGCCGGCAAGCCCGACGCGTGCCTCGGCCAGGGCATCTTTGGGCATCTGCTTCATCGCTACGAAGGCCCCGAGAAAAGGTATGAACATAGGGGCCGAAGCCGGGATTCCTTCGCGTCTTAGCTGCAAGACGTGGCCCATCTCGTGCACCCAGATCAGGACGACTATCCCGACCGCGAACCAGACGGGAAACAGCAGGGCGTAAGCCCCTATGCTGATGAGCATGGTCAGCGCAGTGCCCAGGAACTTGACCTTGAGAAGGAGAAGCGCCAGGCCCTTGAACTTGGCGAGCAAGAGCCCAACCGCGGCGAGCGGCGCGATCCAGCGCTTTATAACGCTCCACAGGCCGCCTTCTGGCCTCAGGGGCTCATACCTGGGTTCTGGTCTCGGCCCTTCGAGGTCGCTGCGGAAGATGGGCTCTCTTGTCTCGCCGCCTGACGAACGATGATCCATAGGCAGATTATACCGCCAGAGAAGTGCGCGAAGTGGTCTTGGACCACTTCGCGCGCTGTCAGCGCTCAGCTTTCAGCTCTCAGCTCTTTGTGTCAGCTGACGGCTGACCGCTGATCGCAGAATGCTCTAAATCGGGGGGCGTCGCTCCTGCTCGAAACGCTGTTGCTCTTCGACGGTCCTTACCGCTTCGGGTACGGCCTCGAGCCTTCCCCTGGGTATGGACTCCCCGCTGTCGTCGGAGAGCCCATAGGTGCCTTCTTCTATCTTCCGCAGCGCCCGGTCGACCTCCCTGAGGCGGCGCTCGACCTGTTCCCCTATGGAGGCGTCCATCTCGCGGGTGAACATATCCTGGCTCAGGTCGCCAGAGTCGAGCGTAGTCTCCCCCTCGGTCTCGCCGAGGTCCCTTTCGTCAGCGGACATGCCATCTCGTATGCGCACCAGTTCGTCGCGCAGGCCTACCAGCCTCTCTCGCTGGCTCTCTACGAACTGCTGGTCCAACTCCTGATCAGACACCTATTTCCTCCGGATCTCTTCCAGTCGACCATAAGAAATAATGCTGTTCATGTATACCCTACCACTCCCGAAAAGACACGCTACGCGGCCGACTACAAGGTAGCCGAGGCCACGAGGCGAGGCTTTGCCCCCTTGGGCGGCTGTGGCGGCCGACGCCCGATAGAAACGAGGCGCTCGATACGGGTCAGGGTCTGTTGTGCCGGCTTCGGCTGCTCCCAGAGCTCGACACGCAACTTCTCTCCCTTTGCAAACACCCGCACATGGGTGAGCACGAACTTCGAGACGAAGATGGGCGGTCCCTTTGGCCGGGGCGTTATGGGCTGCAGCTGCCGCAAAAAGCATCCGGAGTTCACCAGCACCGCCTTGCTACCATCAGGCCTCTCGGTCTCGGAGAGTGAAGGCAGGTGGGTGTGCCCAGAGACGAAGACGTCGGCCGTTGTGGGATCGAACGAGGGGTCCATCGGCGCCCTGGCATCACCATCGAGGACAGCCCGGATCCTCCTCTGGGAGGCCTCCGCCGGCGAGTAGTGTGGCGTCCCGCCAGGGCTCACCGCCCTCAACGTCTTACGGACGGCGTGGCGCGCCACCAGGAAGAAGATCGCGAAAATCCCGAGCAGCAAGAGCAGGAAAAGGGCGGTATCGAGAAAGAGCTGGTGGATTTGGGGCAGCTCGCGGTAACTGCCGAACAGCAGGCTCGCCTGACCGTTGGTGGCGCGGGAGATCAAGAACGCGACCACCTTGTAGATCGCGAAAGCCACGAGCAGTGGCATGAGCAGGTAACGGGCGACCTTGCCGGCCCAGTGGTAGAAGTAGCGGCTCACGATCCAGGCCGGAATCGCCACCAGCGGGTAGACCATCTTTATCTCTGAAAGGTCCAACCCCGGCGAGATCTCACCGAACGGCGCGATGCGCCTGGTGCCGTCCATCACGACGTGGTGCCCCAGCGGCGTGTCCAGAGGATCGTGGTAATCCCCGACCCTGTTTTCGGAGTCGAACTGGTTGCCGTGCTCGCA
>DATMVF010000243.1:0-4133 GCA_035563475.1 Rubrobacter sp. | reverse complement strand
TCTCTTGCTTGTCGTTGATCACCCGGTAGAGATCTAGCGCGAGCTGCCCGTTCAACCAGAACTCCGGACTGGTGCCAAACGCCTTAGCCAGACGTAACGCCGTCGAGGGAGTGATGCGCCGCTTGCCGTTTACGAGCTCGTTGACCCTGACGTAGGGCACCCTGATCCTCTGCGCAAGCTCGACCTGTGTCATACCCAGAGGTTCGAGGAACTCCTCGCGCAACATCACTCCGGGAGACGTTGGAACTCTGTCCTTTGGTATACGCACTCCCCTCACCTCCTTAATGGTAGTCGACTATCTCCACCTCTTCGGCTCCGCGTTCCGTCCACGTAAAACACACTCTGTACTGGCCATTGATCCTTATACTGTGCTGGCCTTCTCGGTTTCCACTTAGCCCTTCCAGCCTGTTGCCTGGCGGAACCCGCAAGTCGTTCAGCTCTGTGGCCTGGTTGATCTGGTCCAGCTTCCTAAAGGCCACACGCCAGAGGTTCTGCGGACACGCCTTTCGGGCGTTCTTAGTGTTCCGTCCGTCAAAGACGTCTTCCGTACCCTCGTCTTTGAACGTAGCGATCACCTTCTCCAGTATAACGCATTACGTTATACGTGTTAATGATTTCATGAGAAGTAGCCCCCAACCCTCGCTGAACGCTATGGAATAGAGGCCCGTGGCGTGAGATATTGTAAGCGTGAGGGCAAACCATGGCCGTCGCCCTGCGAAGCGGTTGGGTGCTTGTGGAATCGGTCTGAACCAGTCCGCGATCTTCTGTACCCGGCACCACTGAGCGAAGGAGTCAGTATGTCTACAGAAGCTAGTAGCACTGAGAGCCCACATCTGCGGCGTGAGTTGCGCCTGTGGGAGGCGGTCGGCATCTCGCTGGCCCTTATGGCGCCTTCGATGGCGGCCAACATCAACCCGCAGGGAACCGCCGACACCGGCGTCGGACGCGCCGTTCCGCTCGCGTTCGCGCTTGCGACCATCGGAGTTCTGCTTATCGCCTGGACCTTCGTCCGGTTGACCCAACGATTCAACCACGCTGGAAGCGTGTACGGCTTCGTCGGGGCGACGCTCGGAGCCAGGGCCGGCGTCATTTCGGGGTGGGCGTTGATGGGCACGTACACCTTCTACGGTGTGGTGACGTCTACCGCGGCCGGCATCTTCGGCGCGGAATTCCTGGACGCCCTGGGTATCTGGACGAACCAGCCGGGGTGGGCGCCGTTCCTGGTAGGTGCGGTCGCCCTCGCCGGGGTGTGGGCGCTCGCGGCCTCGAACATCCGTGGGGGTACCAGGGTACTCCTGGTGATCGAGGGTACGACGGTCGCGCTCATCCTCATCGTCAGCGTCGTTATCCTGATCCGTCTCGCGACCGGTACGGCCCCGAACGGCAACACCCTGGACTTCTCTGTGTTCTCGGTACCAGGTGGTATAGGTACATCGGCGCTCTTCCTCGGCGTGGTGTTCGGGTTCCTCTCCTTCGCCGGGTTCGAGGCTGCCGCGACGCTCGGCGAGGAGGCGCAGGAGCCCCGCCGCAACATACCGCGTGCGATCCTTGGCGTCGCCATCTTCGGCGGCCTGTACTATGTCTTCGTCACCGCCATCGAGGTGATGGGCTTCGGGACGGACAGGCAGGGAGTCGAGGACTTTATCGCGTCCGGCTCGCTTCTCGGCGACCTCGGCAGCCAGTTCGTCGCCGGGTGGGTCGGCGAGCTCATAACCATCGGCGCCGCGATCAGCGCCTTCGGCTGCGCGCTGGCCTGCATAGTGGGGGCCGCCCGCCTGCTGTATGCACTCTCCCGAGACGAGGTCGGCCCCGCTTCGCTCGGCGCGGTCTCCTCAAGGAGCGGCGTCCCGGCGCGGTCTACGGCCACCGTCTCCATCGGTGCTTACGTTATCATCGCGCTCGGCTGGCTGGTGTTCGGCGTGGTTCCATTCGACCTGTTCGTGGCCTCGGGCACTATAGGCACCCTGATCCTGCTTCTCGTGTACGCGCTCGCGACCGTGGGGGCGGCGAAGCTGCTCTTCCTCTCGGGCGAGCGGCAGGTAGCCGCGTGGGAGGTCGTGGTGCCTTTCCTGGCGCTCGTCGTCATCGGCTATACGCTCCTCCGCAACATCTACCCTTACCCGACAGACGCCGCTGCATGGTACCCGATCATTGCCACACTATGGGTCATAGCTGGAATCCTGCTTACGTTCGTCCGCTACGCCGCGACGCAGCGGGCAGGCGAGAGGCTGATGGCCGAAGAGGGCCTCGCCGCAGAGACCGGCTCCCGGACGGAGGGCAACAGGTAAGCACGCTGCCTGCGGCAGCTTGTCAGCAAATCAGCACGCTCAGGCTTCGCCTTCGCTTGTCGGCAATTCAGCTTTTTGGCTCATTGTTGTCGATGCTCTAGAACGTATGGCTCTGGCATGAGATATTGAGCGAGGCCCGAGAACAGGTATTCAGCGAATGTTGGAGGGTGAGATGCAAGCCGAGCGCGAAGCGCAGGAGAGAGTGGTACGGCCTTTGCCAGAAGGTACTCTGTGGGTCCGATTCGTGTTCGTGGACCACGCCGGCATCCCCAAGGCGAAGGCCGTCTATAGAGATGGTTTCGACGGGAGGGCGAGGGCCGGGGTTGGGCTCGCCAAAGGAGTCCTGGCGCTGGATCCGAGCGGGGCGTTGCATCCGGAGTCGGGCCTGAGCCCGGTAGGGGAGTGCCGGCTGATCCCGGACCTCTCGACACTCACCCCCCTGCCCTTCGCCCGCGGGCAGGCGATGGTCACCGTCGACATGACGGAGCCGGACGCGAGCACGCCCTGGGAGGGCTGCCCGCGTAGCGCCCTCAAGCGGGTGCTCGAACGGCTCTCGGATAGAGGTTACAGGGCGTTCGCCTCCAACGAGGTCGAGTTCTATGTGTGGGATGCCGACGGTCCTCTGGACAAGACCCCGTACGCGGGGAGCTATGCGCTGACCCCGGCGGCGGACTTCGTCGCAGAGCTGGCACAGACTCTGGAGGAGATGGGTATCCGGCCGGAGCAGTGCCACGCCGAGGTCGGGCAGGGAAACCTCGAGCTCTCCGTGGGTGAAGACGAGGCGTTGGCTGCCGCAGACAAGCGCGTTATGGTGCTGGAGGCGATCAGGGGCGTGGCCCACCGGATGGGGCTTGGGACCACGATGGCCCCGAAACCGTACCTGGAAGGGGCAGGCAACGGTCACCACCTGCACGTGAGCCTCTACGAGGGTGATACCCCGGTGCTCTTCGACGCCTCAGGAGCCCCGAGCAGCTCTGGCTCGGGCTTTGTGGCCGGGATACTGGAGCACATGCCCGCCGTCATGGCGTTCACAGCACCGTCGCCCAACTCCTACCAGCGCCTCGCCCCTGGCATGTGGGCCTCGGCTTACGCCGCATACGGCCTGGATAACAGGGAGGCCGCCGTGCGGCTCGCCTCGCCGGTGGCCGGCAGAGAGGCCGCTACCGCCAACGTCGAGATCAAACCGGTCGACGTCACGTCGAACCCCTATCTTGCCCTCGCCGCGGTCCTGGCCGCCGGGTTGGACGGTATGGATCGTGGCCTCGATCCCGGGGAGCCGACGATGGTGGACCCTGCCACGCTCTGCGATGAGGAGCGCGCTTCCAGGGGCATCCTGCCGCTCCCCGCATCCCCGGACGAAGCTCTGGACGCGCTGGAAGAAGATCGCGTCCTGATAGAGGCGCTGGGCGAACCACTCGTGCGCACCCACGTGGCCGTGGCCCGGGCACAGGCAAAGATAGCAAGAGAGCTTCCACCGGAAGATGTAGCGTCCACGGCCGCGATGCTCTACTAGAAAGGCTACAGGTATCAGGCTTCAGGAATCGTCCGGAGAAAGCCAGACCGGGAGGCGATACGTACCACCTCGCGGGTTGGTGTGTCCGCAAGAGCTCCGCCGGCTATCGGCAAGCTGATGCCTGAAGCCTGTAACCTAATGTGAAAGGAGGCGCAGCGTGATCGGTCCGCTAGTCGGAGCGGGTGAGATCCTCCCCGGTCCCGGGGACTTCGTCCTGCTCCACGAGAGGGCGATGCCGCAGAAGGACCAGCTGTGCGGCGCGTTCTGGGGGGCGTTGGCACTCTCGGCGGCTGGCCACGCGGCCAGCCAGGAGGAGGTCGCGCTACGAGCCG
>DATMVF010000242.1:0-2896 GCA_035563475.1 Rubrobacter sp. | reverse complement strand
CAGGACGTTGAACAGCAGGAAGTTGGCCTCGATCGCGCCCGTGGTGACCAAGATGTTCTCGGGCCCGCGCTCGCGGTACGTGCCCGCCAAGGTGGTCCTGAGCTCGAGCGAGCCGGAGGCCTCGCTGTATCCGAGCGGGGTCTCAAGCAGCCCTTCCAGGATGGCTTGGCGTTCTTCGGGCTCTTCGAAGGCGAGCAGGTCGTTAGTAGAGAGGGGGAGGATGCCGCTCTCCGCTATGTCGTAGCTGGCCGAGAGCTCGTGGGCGGTCATCCAACGTTCTAAGGCAAACGGCTCTATCTTCACAGCGGGGTCCCTTCCCTCGTGGAGCGCCAGAACAACGCTTCAGTGTATCCGCAAGGGGACTGCGACACCTTATTCCCCTAACGTCGGGGAAGAGGAATACTGTGAACTTCGCCTTTATCGGATTCTGCGAACTTCGCCTTATGCACGTTCTCCGCAGTTTACTGGTGGTCGGGGTTCCGAGTTCCATTAAGATCACCTCATCGACTTAGATGAGAAGGGAACCCACTATGAAGCTGACGACCACCGCGAACCACTCGAGGAGAACGACATGACCGCGCCCTACACCTTCGACGTCTTTTCCAGCCTCGACGGCTACGGCTCCTACGACCCCCCGGGCGACTGGGGCGGCTACTGGGGCAAGCAAGGCCCCGATCTGCTGGACCACCGCCTTGCCTTGTACGACGATGAGCAGCGGATGGTCTTCGGCGCCACCACGTTCCGGCAGTTCGTGTCGATGCTGGCCTCGAGCACCGAGGAGTCCGAGGTGCGTGACCCCTGGGTCACCCGGATGAGGAGTATGCCGGCAACCGTGGTGTCGACGACCCTGGAGGAACCCCTCGACTGGCCAGACGCGACCGTCGTGAACGGGGATGCCGTCGACGTCGTCGCCCGCCTCAAGGAGGAGTCCGAGGTGCCGTTGCGCTCCCACGGCAGCCTGTCGATGAACCGGGCGCTGATGGCCGCCGGCCTCGTCGACCGCGTCCAGGTGACGATCTTCCCGGTCATTACCGGCCAGACCGGAGCAGACCCGATCTTCCGGGGTGCGGCCGACTTCGACCTCGAGCTGATCGAGCACCGGACCCTCGACGGGCACACCCAGGAGCTCGTCTACCGACCCACCCTCCATTGACCCGTAAGGGTTTCGAAGAGGATCACGGACGTGGACGTCCACAGCTCTGCGAGCAGGATCGGCGGACGTGGTGAGCGTGTAGGGAGGATCTCGGAGGGCACTATTCACCGGAGTGCTTGGAAGGGGTATTCTGCGAAGTTGAGCAGCTCAAGCGTGTTGTCGCGCCCATGCTGTGGCATGATCTTCCGCGCCGTGTCGCTGCTAGCATCCCACTATACTTTCGCCAAAACTCGAATCGATGGTGGACCCCGAGACCATTGCCGTATGCTTCAAGCGGACGGGCGTGAGCTACCGGACGAGGGAGGAGAGCGTCCCCATGGAAACGCTGACTTCGAGCGACGGCACCACGATCGCCTTCGATCGGCTGGGCGACGGTCCACCAGTTATCGTGGTGGGCGGGCAACTGTGCGACCGGGCTTTGACCCGTCCGACGGCCGAGGAACTAGCCAAGCGCTTCACCGTGTTCAACTACGACCGCCGGGGTCGGGGCGGCAGCGGCGACACCTCGCCGTACGCTCTCGAGCGGGAGGTCGAAGACATCGGCGCGCTGATCGCCGAGGCCAGAGGGAAGGCTTCTGTCTACGGCCATTCCTCCGGCGCCGCCCTCGCCCTCCACGCAGCGGCGGGAGGTCTGCCGATCTCCAAGCTCGTCCTGCACGAGCCGCCCTACAACCCCGAGGGCGACGAGTACCGGCAGCGCGCCACGCAAAAGGAAGCCGAACACATCAGGACCCTGCTGGCAGAAGACCGCCCAGACCACGCGCTCGAGTACTTCTGGAGGTCCATCGGGATGCCCCAGGAGATGGTGGATGGGTTGCGCCAGACCCCGAGGTGGGCAGAGCTGGAGGCCATGGCGCCCACGATGGCCTACGACTCCGAGGTGATGGGCGACATCGGCAGGGGCGGGGCTGTGCCGACCGACTTGGCCGGCCGCGTGAGGAGCGAGACCCTCGTCCTCGTCGGCGGGGCGAGCCCGGAGTGGATGATCGACGTCGCCAGGCAGGTTGCCGACGCCCTGCCGCACGGGCGGTACAGGGTTCTGGAGGGCCAGGAACACGTCGTGCCCCCCGAGATCCTCGTACCGGTGCTGGCCGAGTTCCTAGCCGGATGAGAACGGAGCTACCTCGACGCTTATTCACCTAAGTGACCCATAGCCTGGCCGGGCCATCCCGCAGCCATGAAAATCGAGCTGCCGCCGAGGCTGTTTTCACTGCGAGAATATGGGTGGCGAGTGACCTCCGGCCGGTCTGAACCATATTTTCACGGGCCTACAGCCACCTGTCGGGTGCGATTAACCTGCCGCCAAGTCAAGCCGACCAAGCGGAGGAGCTGATCCCCCGCAAGGAGACTGAGGTCGTTGTCTACTGCGCGAGTCCACCGTGAACTAAGTCCGAGGAGGTCGCCCGTTGAGCTGGTGGAATATCCTTCCTGAACCTACGGCCAGCTTGCCAGGAGCGGCAGTAATATACACGCCTGCGGGGCGGCCCGATGATCCTCATGGCGCGTGCCATCTGCTCACCTTACACTTTCATTAGCGCCGTGACGGACAAGGGAAAGGTAGTAGAACGTGATGCACTGGGGCTCGGACGAAGAGCTATACGACACGATCCGTCGCGATCTTTTCACGGCGGTGGTTGGCGACGTCATGGACACCATGGGACTGCTACGCCAGTTTCTGCCACCGCACATCAAACCTCTCCACGACGATATGGTGGTCATCGGACGGGCTATGACGGTGCTGGA
>DATMVF010000241.1:0-19518 GCA_035563475.1 Rubrobacter sp. | reverse complement strand
GAGATTCCTAACGTGCGCACTATCTCTTTTCTAGGTGTGCCGCGGTCGACGGCGGCAACCACTCTTTCCCTTAGATCCATCGAATAAGCTCTCATGCACGGAGTATCTCAGCCGATCAATAATCGTGCAAATTGCTCTAGTCAGCAATCAGCTAGGCCTGGAATGGCGGAGGGAAGCTCCTACGGAGAGACTATTTGTAGTGGCGAATGATTCACTATCGAGCAAGAGTAGCGAACCTACACCAAGAAAGCTGAAATGCTGAAGTGCTGACGAGCGAAGGCTAAAAGCCTGAGCGTGCTGGCTTGCTGACACCTAGCCTGGTACGCCGGACTCCGGTTTCGAGAGCGGTCTCTGGCCGCTCAAGACGTCCTCCGGGCTGCCGCCGGGACGCAGGAGGTGGGCCCCTCCCCGCCACAGCAGCACTTCGGCTGGCGCGGGATGGCTCAGGAAGCCCAGGTTGGAGGCAGAGTAGCCGTAGGCACCGCTGTAGAAGACGCCGATCAGGTCCCCCTCCTCGGGGGCTGCCAGGGTGATGTTGTTGCCGAACATATCCAGCGGCGTGCAGCAGGGGCCGGCTACGGCGATGCCCTCCTCGGGCACCCCGCCCATGCGGGTGAGGTTGAGGAGCGGATAGGCCTTCCTGAACACCTGGCCCATGTTCCCCGTCGCCGTGAGGTGGTGGTTCATGCCGCCGTCCGTGACGGCGAAGGTCTTGCCCCTCGTCTCCTTCACGTCGACGACCCTGGTGACGTAGACGCCGGCGTCGGCCACCAGGTAGCGCCCCAACTCGAAGAGGTACCGGCATCCTCGGAGGCGCGGATCGGAGCGGAAGGAGGAGAGCAGGTCGCGGAAGCCCTCGGCGAAGCCGTCGAGGTCGAACTCGCTCATCTTCTCGAAGTAGGGGACCCCGAAGCCGCCGCCGAAGTCGATCATCTCCAGCGGCCGGCCGGCCAGGTCGGCCGCCTCCAGCGAGATCTCCAGAATATTGCGGCAGTGCTCCAGGAGGGGCCCCACCTCGAAGACCTGTGTCGCCGTGTAGACGTGGACGCCGCGCAGGACGAGTTCGGCTCTACCGAGCGTCTTCCGTACACCCTCCCCGAGCTCCGCCTGGTCCATGCCGAACTGTCCGACCGTCCCGCCCATGCGCATCCCCGAGCCCATAAGCTGGGCTTCGGGGTTGATCCTGAGTCCCACACCGATGGTCTTGCCCGCCTCTCGGGCTAGGCGGGCGAGGCGGTCGATCTCGTGTACGGACTCGACGTTGACGGCGAAGATCCCCTCCGTGACGGCGCGCCTGAGCTCGTCGTCGGTCTTGCCCGGGCCCGCGAAGACGATGTCCTGGGGCTCGAACCCTGCGGCCAGGGCCACCGCGAGTTCACCCGAGGAGGCGACCTCGGCCCCGGCCTCCCTTTCGGAGGCTATGAGCTGGCATACCCCGAGGCTCGGATTAGCCTTTACCGAGTAGGAGACCTCCGTCCCCAGGGCCTCCCTGACGCGGCCGACCCTCTCCGAGATCATCTCCCCGTGGTAGAGGTAGAAGGGTGTACCGAACTCCCGAGCCAGCCCGGAGATGGGCTTGCCGGCGGGGGCGAACTCGCCCCCGCTCTCCCCGCCGAAGCGTCCGGCCAGGTCGTTGGCTTTATCCGTTTGAGTAAGCACTGCTTATCCCCTTGCGGTCGATCTTGCCCGAACCCGTCTTGGGTAGCTCGTCCTTGACGAGTATCTCCTTGGGCACCATATAGGGTGGCCCGTTGTTTATGGCGTACTCCCTGACCCTGTCCACGGCGCCCTCCTCGCTGCCTTTCCGCAGGGAGATCACGGCGATCACGTCCTGCCCGACGGCGGGGTTCTCCACCCCGAAGGCGCAGGCCTCGTGCACGAGCCCGGAACTCAGGAGGAGGTTCTCGACCTCCTCGGGGCTCAGGCGGTAGCCCTGGTTCTTTATCATGGCGTCTTCGCGCCCCAGGAAGTACAGGTACCCTTCCGCATCGCGCTCTACGGTGTCGCCCGAGTAGACGACCCGCTCGATATCGAGTAGCTCCGGCGGGGCCAGAGGGTTCGGGCGGTAGGCCCTCCGCGTCGCCTCCTCGTTGCCCCAGTAGCCCATCGCCACGGTGGGGCCCCGGTGGACGAGCTCGCCCGGCTCGCCCGGCGCCGCCTCTTCGCCATCTTTGGTTATGACCATGATCTCGGTGTTCGGTATAGCCTTACCGATGCAGTTACCCTGCTCGGGCGAGGAACGGTGGATCTCCTCGGGCGCGAGGTACGTCGAGCGGAACGCTTCCGTAAGCCCGTACATGAGGAAGATCCTGGTCCCCGCGGGCTCCAGCAGATCCCGGAGCTCGTCGAGGTTGGCCTGGGGTATGCGACCTCCCGTATTAGCGAGGTAGCGCAGGTGAGTAAGCGGCTTCTCCCTGATGGACCTGGCACCCAGGATCAGGAGCGCCCACAAGGGCGGCACGCCCGTTACGCCAGTGATCTCATGCCGGCGCAAGGCCTTCAGCAGGTCCCCGGGCAACCTGGATCGGAGCAGGTACAACGTCGCGCCGGCCCGCAGGGAGGTCGTGAACTGGCTCATCCCGGCGTCGAAGTTCAAAGGAAGCGCCGAGAGTATCCGGTCTTCCGGCTTGTTCTCCAGGTACGTCGAGACGATCTGGGCCCCCGCCACCACATTGCGCTGGCTCGTCGAGACACCCTTTGGCATCCCCGTGGATCCCGAGGTGTATAGGATGGTCCCCAGGTCGGACTCGGAGACGTTCCTGTCCTCCGTGAGGCCTTCGCCCTCTAAGGCCTCAGCCACGTCCTGATACGTACGGGCGGCCGGTCCTTCCGGCTTCGCGCCCTTGTAGAAGGCGGTCTGGACCGACTTCGGCTGGAGTTCTTCGAGCCTCGAGGTGTCCCCGATCATGACCCTTATGTCACAGTCGCCGGCGAGATACTCGACCTGGGGCGCCTTGAACAGGGGGTTCACGTTGACGTAGGCGGCGCCTATGCGCGAGGCGGCGAGCATCGCCACGATGGCCTCCCAGGACTTCTCCAGGTAGACGCCGACCCTATCGCCCCTCCTTACGCCCGCTTCGGCGAGCGCGGCGCCGAGGGAACCGCTCTGGCGTTGCAGGTCCTCGTAGGTGTACTTCGTATCGCCGTCCACGACCGCTGCTCTCTGCGGGTCTCGCGCCGCGGAGTTGTAGAGCAGATCGTGGAGCGTGAATTCAGGACGTGGTCTCACGCCGCTTTGCTCTCCACGAGTCTGGCGATGGCCTCGACGGACCCGAAGTTCTCTTCGTCGAACTCCTCGTCCTCCACGACGATACCGAAAGTGTCCTCGAGGAACACGACGAGCTCGACGGTCTGCAGCGACGTCATTACGCCGTTGTCTATGAGCGGCTCGTCGTTCGGGACGTCGCGCCCGCCGGTCACGTTGTCCTGGAGCCATCCGCGTATGGCGGCCCTCGCATCTCCGTTGCCAGAAATCATGTATCAACCTCCTTATCTGAGCCAGAAGCCAGCTTCGCCGTCGCCGAAAGACAGCGACCAGTTGACGAGGTCGCCCGTCGTCCCGCGCAGGTTGGTATCCGTGAACTTGACAAGCAGCTTGTGGCGTCTTCCCCTGCGGGAGAAGAAGCCAAGACGCAGCAGGTCGGCGGACCTCGGCGACGTAGGCGACCCTACGAACCTGTACCTTATTATCTGGACGCCCATCCGTCCGAAGGAACTTACCGTCTCGCGCAGCAGGGCCAGCACGACGTCCTGACGCCCAGGGAGCGCCGTGAGGTCGAGTATGTAACCGTCCTGGCCGTGAAAGGCGGCTTTGAGCACGGCGTAGCCGAGCAGCCTCCCACTAGATCTCACCCCGAGTACGGTCACGGGGGACTGGGGGGAACCGGGACCATAACGCCAGCTCAAGAACGCCGCATCCTTCTCGGCCGTGCAGGGCACCACCGCCGCGACCCTATCGAACAGGTCGTCGAAGGAATCGTCGAACCCATCGAGCACCTCGACTGCGAGGTCGCGGGCGAGGCTGCTGCCCAGTGCATCGTCCACCGCCCGCAGGCCCCCGTTCAGCAGTCCCTGCAGCGGGCGGGGGATCGGCGCGCGCGGGCGCGGGGCCGGCGGGGCGACGTGCTCCTCCACCTCGTGCGGTTCGGCGCCGGGCCTGTCGGTGAACCCTCGGGCCGGCGCGAACTGCTCGGGGAGCTTGAGGAGCCTCCGCAGCGGCGCCGGGACGGAGGGCATGGGTAGGCGCGAGACGTTCATCAGCTTCGCCGCGTACTGCAGGTCGCCGACCACCTCGGCCCCCAGGCGCGTCTCGATGCCGATCACCGCGGGTACCATATCGCAGACCACGCAATTCTCTACCTGGCGGAAAAAGGAGCGCATCAGCATGATAGCCTGGAAACCGTGCTGGGGAAGCACCATGTAGTCTCCCGGCGTGTGGGCGACGACCCGCCGGCCGTCGATCCTGTAGAACTGCGGGAACGCCGTCAAGTGGCCGACGACTTCTCCCTCTTGCGTCACAGAGACCCAACGGTACAACTCTCCTGCCAGGGGATGATCCTCGTACCAACGGTAGAGGGCGGAGTAATAGTCCACTTCGTGAACCTCGGGGAAATCCGGGAACGCGAGAATGCGCAGCTGCCCGATCTTGTCTTCCAGCCCCGGCCCCTCGACCGGCTCCACGGCCGCCTTCATCGGCAGAACCCCGATCCGGCGCTCCTCACAAAGGGAAGCCGGCAAGCCGATCTTCCCGGCATACGTGCTCCATGGCTTGCTCTCTTACCTTCTGATCGGTGACGCAAGGGCCCTTCCACTCTGTAGGGTTTCACGGTGCAGATCCAAAGGGCAAAGTGTAATGGAGCCGTTCGCAAAAGCCAAGCCACGCACCTCGTGGCCTGGCATCTCTCGTGAACGGTAGCGGCCCTCTGTGGTAGTGTTCCAATAAGGCAGGAGTGTTTTCACGGCGTTCACTCCAGGGAGGTTGAAGCTTCGAACGATATCCCAGATAATTGGCGCCTGTGTGCCACCGCGACCCCGGTGGCGCTAATTGGTATCGCAGGAGGGGCGACTGCTTGAAAGAGATGAGCAAGACGGGTGGACCGGGCACCGCCCGGCGGTACAACCACGATACGCCACGGGCGGTGAAGCTCAAGCGCAGGAGGACGACCTTCGCGCGCAGGCGCAAGACCGCGGGCGTGGCCCTGATCGCGTGTTTCCTGCTGATCGGGACTCTTATCGTCTACTCCCTGACCGGGGGAGACGACGAGATAGGCCGAGGCGTCAGCATCGGCTCCGTCGAGGTTGGCGGGATGACCAGAGACGAGGCCCGCGAGGCCGTGCAGGATGACGCCTCGGCTACATTCGAGCAGATCTCCTTCGGCACCTCTAAAGAGGTGTTCTCCGTAAACGGAGACGACCTCGGCATAAAGGTGGACGCGACCTCTGCGGTCGACGAAGCCTACTCCGTCGGACGCCGGGGGAACGTATTCCAGCACCTCTCCGACGCCTCACGCTCGTACCTTGGAGGGGTTAGGGTAGACCTCGAAGCCGGGTACGACAGAGACATGGCCAGGAGCATTCTGGAAGAGCGGGCCGGCGAGTTCAACGAGGAGCCCAAGGACGCCTCCTTCAGCGTCACCGAAAGCGGCAAGGTAGAGGTCGAGGAGGCCGAAAAGGGTCGCGTCATGGATCAGGAGGAGACCCTGGCGAACCTCGAAGGTGCGCTGAAGAACATGAGCGGTCGGGTGGCCATAGCCGAAGGACCCCCTCCAGAGCCGGAGGTCTCTACGGCCGAGGTCCAGAGTCACAGGCCGAAGGAGGTTATAGGGGAGTACCAGACCGACTTCCTGTGGGACTCGAACCCGAACCGCAAGTACAACATGAAGCTGGCCGCCAGATCCGTGAACAACACCGTCCTAAAACCCGGCGAGGTGTTCTCGTTCAACGACCTGACCAGGTCACTCGACTACGAGGAGGCGAAGACCTTCTCCAACGGCGGCGTCGGCATCGCCAACGGTGGTGGGCTCTGCCAGGTGTCCTCGACGCTGTACATGGCGGCCAACTACGCCGGGCTCCAGATCTTGGAGCGTCACCCGCACTACGCCGTGCTCCCCTACATAAAGCCCGGCTTCGACGCGACGGTATGGTTCGGGGAGAACGGCTGGGGCGCCCTGGATATGCGGTTCAAGAACAACACCGACGGCTACATCGTAGTCCGGGAGTGGGTCGACGAAAAGGGCTTGCTCAACGCCCAGATCCTCGGCCGGCCCACGGGCAAGAAGGTAGAGATGAGCACGCAGAAGATCTACGAGGATCCCGTCAAAGGGATCAAGTGGACCACCTACAAGAAGGTGACCGAAGACGGCGAAGTGATCCGCGACGGCTTCCTCTACACGTACCGCTACAGCTTCAACCCGCCACCCCCGGAGAACGCGCCGCACTTCAAGACCACCGCCCCCAGGGTCGCCGGGTGGTCCGATCCAACGAACACCACCGGTTGGGCAAGCCCCCACTAGCGCGCCTTGAATCTGTTTCCACGCCGTAAGCCCTGGTACAAGCGTCGCCGTCGCCGGCTGCCGGCCGCCATCCTGGTGGCCCTGGTGCTCCTGGCCGGGGCCGCATACGTCGTAACCAGTACTCGGGATGGGACGGCCAACCTCTCCGGTTCTTCTGGAAGGGACACCCCCTCCCAGACTCGCGAGGAGGCTAGATCCGAAGGGGTTCCGACCAAGGGGTCGGACCAGGGGGAGCCTCCGCCTGAGGAGACCGCGCCAGACCCCGAGCAGGATTCGCCCGAGGCCGCGGCTTACGTGGCCCTCGCCCCCGAGCTGCCGGGTACGACCCCCCAGAGCATAAAGGGCGTGTACCGGAGCAAGATAGACGAGTCGTGGGCCTCCGTACGCGTCCAGCCCGAGAATGAGGGAAAGCCTTTCGTCGTCTTTACCCACAAGGATGGCGAGTCGTGGAGGGCCGAAAAGTCCGTGCGCGCCGACGAGCCGAACTACGCGAAGAACGACGTGGTTCCGCTCTCCGGCGTGCCGAAGGACCTCATCGAGTACCTCTACACCGAGAACGTGTTCGCGGCCGAAGTCCCCGAGCCGAAAGTCGAGAAACTGAACCTCGAAGACCTGCCTGACGCGGGACCTGCGGAGTTCTCATCTACGGAGCCAGTTATGGATGGTGTGCCCGAGTCCGACCGCGAGCGCGTGCAGAAAGTTCTCGAAGGGGCGAGGCAAAAGATCGAGGACTACGACGGTGTTGCGGGTCTCTACGTGTGGGACCTCGAAGGGGACTCGGGCTATGGGATAAGGCCCGACGAGCCGTTCTTCGCGGCCTCCACCATAAAGATACCCATAATGGTGGCCGTCTACCGCAAGGTGGACGAGGGTGAGCTCGAGTTCTCGCAGGAGGTCGAGATCCTGGAAGAAGACTGGGCCGCAGGGGCGGGATGGCTGCAGTGGGAGAAGGCGGGGACCAGGCAGACCGTGGGGGACCTGTTGGTCCTGATGATGACCCAGTCAGACAACGTCGCCTCCAACGCCCTGGTGCGCACCGTGGGTGGGGCCGACCACGTCAACGAGGTCGCACGTACTATGGGGGCCGAGGATACGGTGCTCTACCAGAAGGTGAGTAGTGAGAGGGGCGTCGTTCCTGCCCTCGACAACAGGAGCACGCCCCGCGATATGGCTACCATGATGCAACAGATAGCCGAAGGCAAGGCCGCGAGCGAGAAGAGTTGCGGGTACATGATCGACCTCATGCACGAGAACAAGCTCGACTGGTGGCTCGACGAAGGCCTTCCCCCAGGCGTGGATGCGGCGAACAAGGCAGGCTGGCTCTACAGGGTCTATGACGAGGTAGGCATCGTCGAGGAAGACGGCCGCCACTACGCCATGGCGATCCTCAGCAAGCACGGCGGGGCCGACGTGTACCAGGGGCAGGACCTGATCAAGAACCTTTCGAGCGCCGTTTGGGAGGCGCAAGAGAAATAGGCTACAGGCATCAGGTAGGGGAAGACACAGAGACTGCCTTCCGCTATTCAAACCCGTTGTCAGCCGCCACGTTCAGGTCTGCGCATTCGAAAGTGGTCAGGTGCCAGGGAGCAGTTCTGAAGCCTGTGACCCGAAACCTGATGCCTTATCCCGCGGCCTTCCCGGCTCGCCGCCTGAGTAAGGAGAGGGCGGACTCTAGCTCCTCCGCCCTCAGAAGGTACGCCGCCCCGATGTAGACGGCCAGCGAGGCGCCGCCCACCGTAACGAGGACGAAGAGGCGCCCTGTAAAGTCCGAGCCCGTCCCGAGGAGTAGGGTTCCCGCACTGGCGACGACGTACATGACCGTCCCTGCCGCGAGGATCTTGAGCAGAGAGCGAACGAGGCGCCGGCCCTCTATCCGGCCTATCTCCTGGCGCGTCGCCGCGAGGCCCAGAGCGGCGAGCACGGCGTAGGCGATAGAAAGGGCGAGCACCACGCCCGTCACGCCCCAGACGCGGGAGAGGCCGTAGGCGAGACCCGCGTAGAGCACGAAGATGGCGACGTTCAACAGGGCCGGGGTCTTGGTGTTCTGCCGCGAATAGAAGGCCCGCACGAGGAAGAAGTACACCGAATAGCCGAGCAGTCCCGCCGCGTAGACCACGAGCAACCCGGAGACCGTCAAGGTGTCCGTTGCATCGAAACTTCCGCGCTCGTAGAGCAACCCGACGATGGGCTCGGAGAGCGAGATCATGCCCACCGCCGACGGTACGACGACGAAGATCATCGTCCTCAGCCCGAAGGAGAACGTCTCGCGGTAACCGTCAGCGTCCCTGCGGGAGTGATTCTCGGAGAGCTCGGGCATGAGCGCGGTGGCGATGGCGACCACGAAGACGCCGTAGGGGAGCGAGAAGATAGTGAAGGCGTAGTTGAGTTCAGAGAGGGCCTCGAACCCCGTTGCCAGGTAGGCGCCGAAGAGCTGGAAGGCTACGGAGGCGGCCACCAGTACGACCATCGGCCCTGCGAGCCTGGCCGTGGGGAGCAGAGCGGGGTGGCCAAACTGCGGGCGAGGCCTGTATCCGAGGCTCAGCATCGTCGGCACCAGCGCCAGGGCCATGACCGCGAGCCCCGCCGTGACCCCCACCGCGAGCACGTAGAGGGCCAGGGTCTGGTCGGCGTCGACGAGCAGGACGTAGGCGACGAACGAGGCTATGATCATCAGGTTGTTCAGCACGGGGGCGAAGGTGGGCAAGAAGAAGCGCCTGTGGGCCTGCAAGACGCCCGTGCTGATGGTGCTTATGCCGTAGAAGAGCATCTGCAAACTGAAGACCCGGAAGAACAGCACCGCGAGATCCAGCGTCCTCCCGGCCTCGGCTGGGGGGAGCCCCGATTGCCAGTCGGTTACGAGCAATACCAGCGGCCTGGCGAACACGATGCCCGCGACCGAAAGCACCACCATCAGCGGCAGTACCAGGGTGAAGAGGGCGTTCGTAAACCGCCTGGCGTCTTCCTCTCCCACCTTCGTAATGCGGTCTACCAGGACGGGGATAAAGATCGAATACAGTATGCCGCCCATGAAAAGCTCGTAGATCAGGCCCGGCAGAAGGATGGCGGCCGTGAACGCATCGGCCACGTACCCGGCGCCGAGGGCCGCGGCCTGGGCCATCCACCTCGCGTACCCCGTCGCCCTGGAGAGGACCGTCGCCACGGAGATGGAGAGAACGGACCTCAGAATGGCAGTCATATCAGCACGCGCCCTGTCGGGCGCTTGTCAGCAAGTCAGCCCGGCGGCTGCGCCGCCTTGTCAGCACTTCAGCAAGTCGTTTCGTGGCCTCGCCACGAGCGTAGAACCCGACCACCTCAGCAGCGGTATCTCGTGCGCGGCAGGGTGAAGCCGGAGCGGAAGAAGCTGAGAACCTGACAAGCGAGGGCCTTATAGGCCCGAAGCGTGCTGACAAGGCGCCAACGGCGCCGGGCTGACAAGCTGCCGAAGGCAGCGTGCTGACAAGCTCTCTACGGTATGTCCTCGGGAGGCATCCCGATCCACTTCTTGTAGAGCTTCTCATAGGTGCCGTCGTCCTTGATCTCGGCCAGGGCCTTGTTGACGGGATCGACGAGAGGACTGCCTTTGGGGAACGCGATCCCGTACTGCTCGCCCGTCGAGATGGGTTCGACGAACCTGATCTTCCCGTCGCGCTTTACGATCTTCCCGTGCGCGGCAGAGAGGTCGTAGATCACCCCCTCGACCTTCTCGTGCTCGAGCGCCGCGAAGGCTTCCCCTATGGTCCTGTAAGGTGCGATCTCCCCGATCTGCTCGCCGTCCAGGAGCTCTTCGGCCTTCATCTGGCCCGTCGAGCCGGCCTGGACGCCGACGGGCTCTTCGGCGAGGTCCTCGATAGACTGGACTCCTGAACCGCTCTCCACCAGGAGCGCCTGGTCGGCGTTGAAGTAGGGATCGGAGAAGTCTATCTGCCGCTCGCGATCTTCGGTGATGGTCATCGCCGAGATAGCAGCGTCGAAGAGATCGGTGTTCAGACCCCGCAGGATACTGTCGAAGCGGACGTTCTCGTATTCGACCTCGAAGCCGGCCCTCTTCCCGATCTCATTCATAAGTTCTATATCGAATCCTTTCGGTCTGCCTTTGGGTGAGGATTCGAAAGGCGGATAGGCGATGTTGGAGGCGACGGTGATCTTCTCGCCCACTATCCCTATCGGGCCCGTGGTTTCGCCGGGAGCGGCGCCCTCGATGGACTCTTCGGTTCCCGCGCTGCAGCCGACCGGGAGGACCAGCGTAACGGCCATGACAAAGGCGCAGACGAGCACCGCCGGAAGGTGGCTCCTAGAGCGTCTCGTCACCTTGAACTTATCCTCCTGTTGTCTGCCCTCTAGTCTGACCCGGCCGCGGTGGAAAGGGTGACTGCGGCCGGACCCGGCCGCCGGCGAGTTGGCTAGGTACGACATCTCGTTGCACGGGGTACTCGCTCTCGAAGCCCCGCTCCAGAACGACAATACTAATTACGCATCGGCATCTGGTCAAGCAAGCCGGGTGTTGCCTGGAAGGGGGGGCCATGCTACGGTGCCGCCTTACCGGCACCAGAGAGGGAGGACGCGGCTGATGGTAGGGTTCGACGACGGGCTCGCACAGGCCATACGCGGCGCCGTACAGGCCAGGCGCGAGGACGCAGTGAGCCTGCTACGGGAGCTCGTGCGCGTCCCTTCTGTTACGGGCGAAGAGGGTGCCGTGGGGTCGGTCGTCGGGCGCGCCTTCTCGGAGCGTAGCCTCGAGGTGGACACGTGGGAGGCCACGAGCGAGGAGACCGAACCGTACCGAGATCACGTCGGAGAGCAGAGCTCTTACGAGGGTCGACCGAACGTCGCCGGCACGAGGAGAGGGATGGGAGACGGACGCTCGATCCTGCTCAATGCCCACACCGACACCGTGGATCCGGGAGACCCGGCCGCGTGGAAAGGGGATCCACTCTCGGGCGACCTGGAGGGAGACCTGCTCTACGGACGCGGCTCCTGCGATATGAAGGGCGGGCTCGTCACCTACCTCATTGCGCTCGACGCCCTTTCTGACCTCGGTCTCGGACTGCGCGGCGACGTCACCGTGGCGGCGACGGTAGGGGAGGAGAACGGGGGACTTGGCGCCCTCTCCACCGTTTTGCGCGGCTACCGCGCCGACGCCGCGATCATCACCGAGCCAACCCGTCTTGCCCTGGTGCCTGCCCAGGGCGGTTCGCTCATCTTCCGGCTGAAGATCCCAGGCCGCTCGGCCCACGCCGCCGTCCGCGACGAGGGCGTCTCGGCGCTGGAGAAGTTCGTCCCCGTCTTCGAGAACCTGCGCGAGCTGGAGCTGGAGCGCAACGGCGTGCTCAGCCACCCACTCTACGACGCCCTGCGTAACAAAGTGCCCATCAACATAGGCGTCGTACGGGCCGGTAACTGGGCCTCGACCGTCCCCGAGTCCCTCGTTGCGGAGGGCCGCGTCGGCCTTATCCCCGGCGAGGAGGTAGATCCCTTCAAAGACCTGGTTGCCGAACGTATCGCCGCCGTAGCAGATCGGGACCCCTGGCTGCGCGAGCATCCTCCGGAGCTGGAGTGGTTCGGCGGCCAGTTCGCCCCCGCCGAAGTCGAGCCGGACGCCCCGATCTGCGAGGCCATAAAGGAGGCCCACGAGCGGGTGACAGGTGAGGTGCCAGCCATAGAAGGCGTCCCCTACGGCGCGGACATGCGCCTCTTTATCCACTTCGGAGGCATGCCCTGCGTGATGTACGGCGCAGGGGACGTGAACGTGGCGCACGCCCCCGACGAGCACATAAGCATCACCGAGCTTCTGACCGCGACCTCCACGGTCGCCTGCCTCCTGGCCGACTGGTGCGGCGTGGCCGACTAGAAGAGTCAGGAGCTTTACACCGCGGTATCCCGGCTCGAGAAACGCCTGCCGAACCGGCTGACAGCGTCGTGCATAAGGGTTGAACCCTTATGCACGACGAGCTATCAGCGATAAGCTATCAGCTTTCAGCCAAGAACAAAGAGCTGAAGGCTAATAGCTGAGAGCTGACGGCGCGGGTTGCAGGAGGTCCATCCTCCTGCAACCCGCTGTAAGATCCCCGGGCTAGGAGAGCGCGGAGATCAGACGCCCGTTCTCCTCGGGGCTGCCGATCGTGACCCGGCTCCATCCGACGGGATACCCTAGGGCCTCGCCCTCGCGCACCAGCACGCCGGTCTTCTCGAAGACCTTGGGGACGGCGCGGACCATGACGAAGTTCGTGTGCGAGGGCACGTACTCCAGGCCCGCCGCCTCGAAACCCGCCTGGACGCCTTCGCGCTCTTCCTTCATGAGGCGCGAGCGTCGGGCGATGACTCCCTGCTGGCGCATCGAGACCGTGGCGGCCGCCTGCCCCGCCTGGTTCACGCTGAACGGCACGTGGGCGCGCCAGACGTGGTCCGCCAGTCGCTTTGAGGCGATGCCGTAGCCGACCCTGAGGGCCGCGAGACCGTGCACCTTGGAGAAGGTCCTGGTGGAGACGACGTTCTCGGAGCCGAGGGCCAGTCGGTGCGAGCCGACGTACAGGGGATCGTCGACGAACTCGTAGTAGGCCTCATCCAGGATGAGGAGCACGTCCTCCGGCAACGCCCGCGCGAACGAGCGCACCTCTTCTAGCGGCAGGTACGTGCCCGACGGGTTGTTCGGGTTGCAGAGGATCACGATGCGCGTCTCGCCGGAGACGGCGTCGAGCATGGCGTCCAGGTCGGCCCTGTGGTGCTCGTCGAGCGGGACCTTGCGCGTCCGCAGTCCGACCACGCTGGCAGCCGAGACGTAGAAGGGGAACGAGGGCCAGGCGATGACTAGCTCACCGGGGCGGTCCACCACCTGCATAAGGTCGACCAGCACCTCGCTCGTGCCGTTCCCGACGACGACGTTATCGATGCCGACACCAGAGTTCGCCTCGGCTATCGCCTCACGCAGCGGGTCGGCGTCGCGGTCGGGGTAGCGCCCGGCCCTTGCGAGAGATTCGACGACCGCCTCCCTCGCCTCGGGGAGCGGGCCGAAGGACAGCTCGTTCATCGTCAACTTGACGTAATCCTTCGAGCCGCGGTCGACCGAGATCTCCTCCTCCAGCCGCGGCGGGTGGTAGGGACGTATCTCGTCCAGCACAGCCCTTAGCTTCAAGATAAGTCTTCCTCTCCGAGAGACAAACGACTTTGCAAGAGAAGATAGTGCACCCGAGCGGCCCCCGCAACGCGGCCCCCGCAACGCGGCCCCCGCGCGGCCGGCGGTTTGATCGGGCTATCCGCGGTCGATACAATCCGTAACACCCGGCATTAGTGCCGCGGGTGAACAGATGCTGTACCACGCGCCCGGTGCTTGTCACGCGTTAGGAGCCGGCGTCGCCGGGGTACAATTGGCGGGAAAGTCACCAGGACAGCCTGCGGAGGAGCTTTGGATAGTCTTTTCGATACTGCCGAGGGCGGCGAGAGCCGCGAGAGACGGCTCGAGGAACTCGCCCGCCAGGTCTCCGTCTGCACCAAGTGTGACCTGGCGAAGAGCCGCACCAACACGGTCTTCGCGACAGGAGATCCCTACTCGCCCCTGATGCTCGTCGGCGAGGGCCCTGGCGAGAACGAAGACGCCACGGGACTGCCTTTCGTCGGGAGGGCGGGCAAGCTCCTCGACGACATACTGGCGGCCGTGGACTTGACCAGGCAGCAGGTCTACCTGACGAACGTGGTGAAGTGCAGGGCCGCCGTCGAAGAGGGTGGCAGGATGCGCAACCGCCAACCGAAGACCGGGGAGATAAGGGCCTGCAACCCTTATTTGCAGGGCCAGATCGAGGCCGTCAAGCCGGAGATCATCCTCTGCCTCGGCGGTCCCGCCGCGAAGACGATCATAGACAAGGACTTCAGGATCACCAAGGACCGTGGCGCCTGGTACGAGATCGACGGCATCAAGACGATGGCGACCTTCCATCCCGCCTACATCCTCAGGCAGCGTGGCGACGATCTGAACAACGCCAAGCGCCTGGTCTGGAAAGACATCCAGAACGTCTACGCCGAATACCAGAAGGCGATGGAAGCGCGAGAGTCCTGACGGCGCGATTTGCTGAGGTATTGACCTCAGCAAATCGCATTGAACAACGTAAACATTCTCATACCGGGTTTTGGCTGCGCCTGATATAGTGCAAAGCTGTAGAAAGAAATCGTCGAGAAGGGCTCGTAAAGCGTGGTCAGCACAACTACCGGCAGTCGCATGATGGACAGCACCGACAAAGAGATACTCAACCGGATCCAGCGCGAGGTCCCGCTGGAGCGGGAGCCTTTCGAGGCCATCGGGCGCGAGCTGGGGATCGCGGGCGACGAGATCATCCGGAGGATAGAGTCGCTCAAGAGGGGGCGGGTGATACGCCAGATCAGCGCCATCTTCGACACGCGCGTCCTCGGCTACGAGTCGAGCCTGGTCGCCGCCAGGATCCCGGCCCACAGGTTAAACGAGGGCGCCAAGGCCATAAACTCCCACCCCGGCGTCTCCCACAACTACGAGCGCAACAACGAGTTCAACCTCTGGTACACCGTCGCCGTCCCGCCCGACTCCCGCCTGGGGCTGGAGGGCACCGTGGACGTGCTGCACCACATAAGCGGCGCAGAGAAGACCCGCATCCTGCCCACCCTGAAGCTCTTCAAGATCGGGGTGACCCTGGATATGAATGCCGGCGCTACGGCGAAGAAGGAGGCCCCCCAATACGGCGAGTCAGACAGGGAGAGCGCCGACAGGAACATCTCCGAGGACGACAAGGCGGCCATCAGGGCCCTCCAGGAGGACGTCCCGCTTACGCCGCGTCCTTTCGACCTGTGGGGAAGGCAGGTAGGCCTCTCCCACGAGGAGCTCCTGGAGAGGGCCTACGACCTGCGCGACCGCAAGATCATGCGCCGCTTCTCTGCGGTTCTCTACCACCGCAAGGCCGGCTTCAGGGCCAACGCGATGGGGGTCTGGAGGGTGCCCGACGAGCGCATCGACGAGGTGGGCAACGCCTTCGCCCACTACCAGGCCGTCTCCCACTGCTACCAGCGGCCGACCTACGAAGACTGGCCGTACTCCGTCTTCTCCATGGTCCACGGCCGCAGCGTAGAAGAATGTGAGAACGTACTAACGGCGATGTCCGAGGAGACGGGACTCACGGACTACACCTCCCTCTACTCAACCCGCGAGTACAAGAAGACTCGGGTGCGCTACTTCACGCCGGAGATGGAGGCCTGGGAGCGCCTCTACGCCGGCATCCTGCGCTGAATCAGGTTTCAGGCATCAGGCTACAGGCTTCAGGTTTCGGGGGAGGACTCCTTCCTTGTTGAGCGCGGCGTTGCTCGTGGCGATCTTTGCGGCGTTGCTCGCCGGGATCGTCACCGGGCTTACGGGTTTCGGGCTGGCCCTGATCAGCACGCCCATACTTCTGTTCGTCTACGAGCCCCGTACGGTCATCGTGCTGACGACCATCTTCTCGATCGTCATAAACAGCGCCGTAGTGTGGGACTCCTGGCAGGAGGCGAGGCGCCGGCTCGCGCTTGCGCTCCTGATCCCCGCCCTCTTCGGCATCGTGGCCGGCGCCTGGGTGCTTGGCGTGATAAACCCCGACTACGTGCGCCTCGGGGTCGGTCTGATCGTCGTCTTCTCGGCCCTGCTCCTGGTAAGGGACATCCGTCTGCCCGGGGCCGGCACGCGGTGGGGGACCCTCGTCGCCGGTTCGGCCAGCGGGGCGCTCTCGACCTCGACCGGGCTCGCCGGCCCCCCCATAGTGTTGCTCCTGGCCTCGCGCGACCTCCCGAAGCACGAGTTCAGGGGGACGAGCGCGCTGTACTTCTTGCCCATGAGCGTCGTCGGACTCGCGGTCCTGGCATTCCGAGGCCTGGTTGAGTCCGCGGAAATCCCCCTGGGGCTCTTGCTCATCCCCGCCGCCATAGCCGGGAAGGCACTCGGCACGGCGCTCCTCAAGCATGTCTCCGAAGGGGCGTTCCGGGCACTAACTCTAGGGCTCGTTCTCCTGACCGGCACCCTCGGTGTCATCACCGCCACCCTGGCGCTGCTGTAGCCCGGTCGCGTCCTCCACGTGGCATAATCTCCCGGTTGGCCAGATGAGGAGGCGAAGGATGACGGTAAGGGTTGGGGTGCAGCTCCATCCGCAGCACGCCAGTTACGCGCAGATGCGCGACGCGTGGCTCAGGGCAGAGGAGATGGGCGCCGACACTATTTTCACCTGGGACCACTTCTACCCGCTCTACGGCGACCCCCAAGGCAAGCACTTCGAGTGCTGGACGTTCCTCGGGGCGATGGCCGAGGTCACGGAGAGGGTAGAGTTCGGGGCGCTCGTCACGTGCAATTCTTACCGCAATCCGAACCTGCTCGCCGACATGGCACGTACGGTCGACCACATCTCCGGCGGACGCCTCATACTCGGGATCGGCTCTGGCTGGTTCGAGAAGGACTACGACGAGTACGGCTACGAGTTCGGGACGGCGGGTGATAGGCTGCGGGACCTCGACGCCGCGATGCCCGTCATAGAGAACCGGCTCGGGAAGCTGAACCCGCCGCCCCTGCGCAAGATCCCTATCCTCATCGGCGGTGGAGGCGAGAAGGTCACCCTGCGCATCGTCGCCGAACACGCCAACATCTGGCACGGTTTCGGGGACCCGGAGCGGGCAGCCCGAAAGAGCGGCATCCTGGACGATTGGTGCGAGAAGGTAGGGCGCAACAAGGAAGAGATAGAGCGCTCCATCTCGGTCAGGCCGGAACTCCTCGGGGACGCCGGCCGCTACGTGGAGAACGGCATCACCCACCTCATAATGGGCTTCGGCGGCCCCGACTACGACCTGAGCCCCCTGAAGGACCTCATCGCCTGGCGCGACGACCACAGGGAGCGCAACGGAGAGACCCTCGCGGGCTGATCGGCCCGAGATCGGCCGCCGAACCCTCCGGAGCCAGACTAATCGGAGCTTATCGCCCCATTTAGATCGGCGATGAGGTCCTCTTGGTCCTCGATGCCGACAGAGAGGCGCATGAGGCCGTCTGTAACCCCCCTCGCCTCGCGTTGTTCGCGCGGGATTGCGGCGTGGGTCATGGTGGCAGGATGGGTGATCAGGGACTCCACCCCGCCCAGACTCTCGGCAAAATGGAAGACTCGTGTCTTCTGCACCGCCGCGTAGGCGGCCTCCGCGCCGCCTTTGAGGGTGAACGAGACCATCCCCGAAAACCCCCTCATCTGCCTTTTCGCCAGCTCGTGCTGGGGATGGTCGGGCAGGCCGGGATAGTACACCTCGTCGACCTCGGGATGGTCCTGCAAGAACCGCGCCACCGCCAGTGCGTTCTCCTCGTGCTGGCGCATTCGGACGGCGAGGGTCTTGAGGCCGCGGAGTACGATCCAGGAGTCGAACGCGCCGGGTACGGCGCCGGCGGCGTTCTGGTAGAACTTGATCCCCTCCCAGAACTCCTCGTTGGAGGTCGCGACGGCCCCGCCCACCACGTCCGAGTGGCCGCCCATGTACTTGGTCGTCGAGTGGACGACGATGTCAGCCCCGAGTACCAACGGGTTCTGGAAGTAAGGCGAGGCGAAGGTGTTGTCCACGGCGACGAAGGCGCCCCGCTCGTGCGCCATCTCCGAGAGCTTCGCTATGTCGGAGAGGGTGAGCATCGGGTTGGTAGGGGTCTCGATCCAGAGCAGTTTCGTCTCTGGCCTCAGCGCCTCCTCGACCGAGGCGGCGTCCGTGGTATCCGCGTAGGTGATCTCGAGCCCGCCGGAGCGCGGGAGGACCTTGTCGAAGAGGCGATAGGTGCCGCCGTAGAGGTCGTCCCCGGCGACGACGTGGTCCCCCGGCGAGAGGAGGCTCATCACCGCGGTCGTCGCGGCGAGCCCGGAGGCGAAGGCGACGCCGTAGTCGGCCCCTTCGAGCGCCGCCACGCACTCTTCCAGGGCTGTGCGAGTCGGGTTGCCCGTCCTGCTGTATTCGTAGCCCTTGTGCTGGCCCGGCGCCTCCTGAGTGTAGGTGGAGGTCTGGTAGATGGGGACTATCGTCGCCCCCGTCGCCGGGTCGGGGTCCTGCCCAGCGTGTATGGCGCGCGTGGAGAACCCGCTGCCCTCGAACTTCATGTTCCCTCCTCGAAGATGCGGTAGGACCTTTCGAGGTCCTCCTGCGTAGCGTCCGAGTTGGCGAGCACCCATTCGTCGTCGAAGACCTTGGAGACGTAGTTGCGCCCGGTGTCCGGCAGCAGAACGACGACCACGGCGCCCTCGGGCACTCCCTTCGCCGCGCGGACCGCCCCAACGGCGGCCATCCCACACGAACCCCCGACGAAGAGGCCCTCTTCTGACATCAGGCGGCGGGTCATGAGAAACGATTCGCGGTCGTCTACCTGGATCACCTCGTCCACCACGGTCGGGTCGTGGTTACCGGGGTAGAAGTCCTCTCCGACGCCCTCGACGGCGTACTGGTGTACGTTGTCGGGGTCGGAGAAGATAGATCCTTCGGGGTCGACGCCGACGACCCTGACCTGGGGGCTCTGCTCCTTGAGATATCGGCCAGCTCCCGTGATGGTTCCGCAGGTGCCCATCCCGGCGACGAAATGTGTTACACGTCCTTCCGTCTGGCGCCAGATCTCGGGTCCCGTCGTCTCGTAGTGGGAGAGAGGATTGGCCGGGTTCTCGTACTGGGCAGGCTTGAAGCCGCCGGGGGTCTCCTCCGCCAGCCTCTCGGCGACGGCGTAGTAACTCTCGGGATCATCGGGCGGAGCAGTCGGCGTGACGACCACCTCGGCGCCCATAGCCTTCAGCAGGTCCTGTTTCTCTTTGCTCACCTTATCCGGCATCACGCAGATGCACCTGTAGCCTTTGACCGCTGCGGCCATGGCCAGGCCGGCTCCCGTGTTCCCGCTCGTCGGCTCGACGACGGTCCCGCCGGGCCCGAGTAGCCCCTCCTTCTCGGCGATCTCGAGCATCCTGACAGCAGGCCTGTCCTTTACCGAGCCGGCGGGATTCAGGTATTCGAGCTTCGCGAGGAGGGTGGCCTC
>DATMVF010000240.1:0-8316 GCA_035563475.1 Rubrobacter sp. | reverse complement strand
GAGCCCGGATCCACGCTCACTCATCTATCGCCCCTGTCTCTAGCCTTCAACATCCCTTCCCTGCCGGCATTGTTATACCAATGTGTATCCGTGTCAAGCTCGCCCGCCTGGCGTTACTCTGGACCGTCTCCCTGATCCCACCAGAGGCCCATCCTGGCCGTAGTGCCGCCGTCCACGTAGAGGACCTGTCCTGTAACGAAGTCGGCGGCGTCGGAGACCAGGAAGGCTACTGCTGGGGCGACGTCTTCGGGGTATCCGACTCGGCCCCAGGGGACGAGGGTATCGCCGAACTCGGTCGTATAGTTCGGGATGTCGAAGTAGCGGGGGACCTCTATGATGCCGGGACCGACGGCGTTGACGCGGACCTTGCGGTCTGTGAGTTCGATGGCGAGCTGGCGGGTGAAGGCGTTTATAGCGCCTTTAGTAGCCGCGTAGGCCGTGTGGTTGGGGAAGCCCGCGAACCCGTGGACGGAAGTTACGTTGACAATGCTCCCGCCTCCCCGCTCCACCATGAGAGGTACGGCCTTGCGGGCGAGGAAGAAGTAGCCCTTCATGTTGAGGTCGAAGACCGAGTCGTAGGTCTCCTCGTCCGTGTCGAGGAAGTCGAGCGTCTTCGTGACGCCGGCGTTGTTGACGAGCGTGTCGAGCCCGCCGAGGGCCTCGGCCGCAGCGTCCACCGTACGCTCGCAGGCTTCTACCTTGCTCAGGTCGCCCTGTACCGTTGCGGCCCTGGCGCCGAGTTGCTTTATCCGCGAGACGGTCTCTTCCGGCTCGGTATGGGCGTAGTGGACGGCGACCTCGGCCCCGCGTCGGGCGAGCTCCACGGCGATGCCCTGGCCTATCCCCATGCCGGCGCCGGTGACCAGGACCTTCTTGCCCGAGAGGTCGCTCACTGGTTCGTCTCTGCGCCCTCTCGCCTCTCCCAGCCCTCGGCGAAGAGGTTGAAGTGGACGTCCTGCTTGGGGTGGGCTTCGATGACTTCCTCGTCGAGCTCGACTCCGAGGCCAGGACCCGTGGGGAGCTCGAAGTAGCCGTCTCTGACTTCGGAGAGGCCGGGGGCCGTCTCGCGGACCCAGGGGTCGGCGAAGTCGTTGAAGTACTCCTGGATGCGGAAGTTCGTGGTGCAGGCCGCGAGGTGGAGGGCCGCGGCGGTGTTGATCTGGCCTCCCACGTTGTGCGGGGCGATGGTCACGTAGTAAGCGTCGGCCCACGCTGCGAGCTTCTTCGTCTCCAGGAGCCCGCCGATGTGGCTAATGTCGGGCTGTATCACATCCGCGGCCTGAAGCTCGAAGACCTCCCTGTACTCGTGGCGCTGGTGGATGCGCTCGCCCGTGGCCACGGTAGCCTCAATACCATCCGAAGCCTTCTTCAGCGCTTTGAGATTGACCGGAGGCACGGGTTCCTCGACCCAGCCGAGTCCGAAAGGCTGGAGCAGCCTGGCCATCTCTATGGCGGTAGCGGGGGAGAAGCGGCCGTGCATCTCCAGCAGGATCTCGACCTCCGGTCCTATGGCATCGCGGACGGCCTCGACGAGCGAGACGGCCTTTATCTTCTCCTCGTACTCCAGCTCGTAATGTCCTGGACCGAAGGGATCCAGCTTCAGAGCCCTGTACCCGCGCTCTACGACCTTCTTCGCGGCTTCGTGAAACTCCTCGGGCGTGCGCTCCACCCTATACCAGCCGTTGGCGTAGGCCTTGACCCTTTCCCTCACCGGACCGCCCAGCAGGTTGTAGACGGGCTGGCCGAGCGCCTTGCCGACGATGTCCCAGCAGGCCGTCTCGAACATCGCGATGCCGCTGCTCATCACCTCGCCGGCGCGCGAGAAGTCGTCGCGGCCCATCTTCTTGACCAGCTCCTCTATCCTGAAAGGGTCGTGCCCGACGAGATGCCTGGGGGCCGCCTCGGCCAGGTACCCCACCAGGGCGTCCGTGTGGTTGACCATCCGCGCTTCTCCCAGGCCCGTCAATCCCTCGTCGGTGTGGGCGCGGATGATGGTCAGGTTGCGCCATTCAGTGCCGACCACGAACGTCTCTACGTGGGTAACCTTCATGCCTTCTCCTTTACCTTGGCGTCGACGGGCAGGCCTGGGAAGGTCGCACCCGGCGGGGTAGTCTCGGCCTCCGGATAGTAGCGGGCGAGCATCTCCTGTCCGATCCTGGCTCGCCTGACCCTCTCCCTTCCGAGGGCGACCGCGGTCGCCTCCAGGTGCGTCCCGCTGGGATAGATGTTCGGCGCGTTCCTCAGGCCGAACTTGACGAAGACGGGAGAAGCTACCCTTACGAGGTCCGGTATCTCGTAGTGCCTCACGAACCCGCCGAAGTCGTCGGGCACCTCGACGTACACGTCGAGTGGGAGGTCGACGGTGTCGCGTATCGCGGCGAGTTGGGCCAGCGACAAGTCTGTTGGCACGTTGTACGTGTCCGCCCCGAGGTCCTCCATCGCTTTTACGGCCGCCGCGTTGGCCGCGGCGAGCTGCACGGAGACCTTCAGGACGAGGTCTTCGGGCAACTCTCCCTTCGCCTTGAGGTCCCTCAGGACCCAGAGGAGTCCGGCGTCGGCGACCAGCACCCCGCGAAGTCCCAAAGAGACACCACGCAGCACGTCTTCGATGGCGTAGGCGAGCTGGTCCTGGCCGCGGTGCTGGGCCCCGAGGACCTTGCCTGCGCCGGAGACGGCGGTCGCGCCGGTCTCCCACGAGGCCCGCGGGCCGACGAAGAGGGAGAGTTCCAGGGCGGACTCGCGCGCCATGTGGCACATCTCCAGGATCTCGGCGTCCGTGAGGAGCATGATCCCCGACCCCTGAGAGACGCGGTGGATCTGGACTTCTCTCCTGTCGGCTTCCTCGATAACAGCTTCCAGCACTCGCGGCCCTTCGACGCTGGGGATCTCGACCCTGTACTGCGCCCCGTCGGGGAATCGCTTCCCCGAAACGGGCGGACCGTAGAGGTCGCGCCCGGGCAACCCCAGCTCTGACAACATCTCGTGGGCCTTCATACCTCCTCCTTCTCTGAGAACGCTCCGGCGATGAGCACCCCTTCACCGATGGCGGCCTCGATGTCCTCGGCCGTCTTCGCGAGGTGGGCGCGCATCTTTCCCCGCGCTCCGCCCGCATCTTTTGCCTCCACCCGGCGCAGAATCGCCTCATGCTCCCCTAATGCCCTCAACGCATTGCCGGGCCTGGCGGCGCTCACCCGGCGGCTCGCCCGCAGCAGGTCGACCACGGGCTCGAGCATGGTCAGTAAGACCTCGTTGCGGGTCGCCCGCGCCAGCAACGCATGAAACTCGACGTCGGCGTCGACGTAGCCCTCGGGCGCATCGATGGAGTCCCGCATCCTGTCGAGCTGGAGCCGCATAGCCGTTACGTCATCCGGCCCAGCCCGCTCCGCCGCGAGGCCTGCGACCTCGACTTCGAGGATCCTGCGTATCTCGAGAAGCTCCCACAGAGTCTTCGGCTGAACGCGCAAGAGCAGGCCGAGCGTGTCGCGCACGGCCCGCGGATTACCGCCGCTGACCACGGCGCCGCGGCCGTGCTCGATGCTGATCAAGCCGCGGGCCTCGAGCAGGTTCAGAGCCTCCCTTACCACCGTCCTGCTCACCCCGAGAAGTTCACACAGCTCACGCTCGGGCGGAAGACGCTCTCCCGGCTTTAGCCCGTCCGAGATAACCATCTCCAGCAACTGGTCCGCCGCCCGGTCCCTGAGCCTGGTTCGTGGTGATTGCTCCATATCCCCAAAGCATTGTCATACCAATCAGGATGCCTGTCAAACGAGGACCGTCCGGGGCACTACTTCCCTACCGGGTAGTTAAGGTCCTTCGCCGTCCGCATCTTCTCCTGTGGCCTGAGTGTGGGACGAACTCTCCTTCTTCCTGCGGGAGCCCATAACGCGGCTGTTGATCACCTGCAGTGGGAAGACCAGCACGTAGACGTAGCCTGCCCACGGGAGTAGCCTTTCCCCGCCCAAGAAAGCGATGGCCACCGAGGCCAGACCGACCGACATGTTCAGGAGGGAACCCTGGATCTCCTCGCGCGTCATCGACAGCTCGCTTGCGTCGAGTTCCAGGGTAGCGCGCAGCGAGTGGGCCCGCAGGTACATCAGCACGAACACGAGCTGGATGGCGACGAAGCCGGCGCCGTAGATGACCATTAACTGCGGCCACTGGGACGGTTCTATAGTCTCGTTCTCGGCGAAGCCGAACAGTTGGTCTATCAGCAGGGTGAAGAGGAATTTCAAGGGGTAGACGTACATGAGAACGAGGAAGAGCATCGCCCCGTTCAGGAACTGGATCAGGAGATCCCTCAGCCCGTAGCGCCTGAAGAACTTGTAGTGCTCGTACCAAACTATGAGAAGCAGGTAGAAGCAGATCGCGAACGCGAAGAAGCCCCGCATGGTCGCGAGCAACTCGTCGAAGGTCTTCGGGACCTCCAGGGACACCACCAGGAGCGTTACCGCGAAGGCGAAGACGGCGTCCGAGAACCCCTCGATGCGTGAGACATCCTCCCCGCGCCAGCGGAAGCCGTCCTCACCGCCCTGCCTCCGCGTCAACCCTTCCCGCACCACCGTCCATTCACCCCCGCTAGGCCTCAGCCGGACTCCACCCGGCTCGGGCACCATGATAAAGGAGTGACCCTCGGGCGCACAGGATCGCACCCTAACCGAGGAAACCTCGCCGTAAAATGTCTGGGACGCATAGCGGGACTTAAGCTGGCCGCTGAAGCCGGTTTGTGGCATCCTTCTTCACCCGCGGCGAAGAGGGACGAGGGGGGAGAATGGGGAGCAGTCAGCGCTGCCGGCGCGCCGAGCCGACCGACGAATGGGAGCAGGTCGAGCTTTTGTGCGGGAGGCCCGAGCAGAGGGACTACGAGCTCATCCGACCGCTGGTCTGTTCGGTTACCCGGTAGACATGCGAGCGGATGAGACGGGCGCGTCCTGCGCTCGGCAGAGTCGACTCGAAGTCGATCAGCTTCGCCCACGTCGGGGTTACGACGATCCGGACCATGCCATCGTGGTAGAGCGAACGCACCTCCGCCTCCCACTCGACCCGTTGCTCGGGCGTCATCTCGTAGGTGCTGGTCACCTGGAGATACTCGTCCGGGATGCCATCGACGAAGTCCAGCCCGGCCCGACCCCGGATGAGCAAGCTCTTAGGGGGGTGCACTTCGGTGTCGATCGTCAGGGCAACCATCTGGTTCTCGCTCAAGGCCTGAAGCTTCGGAGCGTTCTTCGAAGTGCACATGACGATCTGCGAGCCGTTCCAGGTAAAGATGATCGGGACATTGCGGGGTGTGTCGTCCTTGGCGACTTAGGCCAAGCGGGTCACGTCGCGGGCCAACAGTTCCTGACTGATCGGTCGGTTCAGAACCTCGGCGATCTCGTTCGGTTGCACGGTTATTCCTCCCGTTGTCGTTCTCGGTCCATCCAAGCGGATCGTTCTGGTTGGTCGCAGGTCAGGCCGTTAGCTGAGCTGCTCACCCAACGCGACCATGATCCCCTCGGGGCCGCGAACGTAGCAGAGCCGATAGGTGTCCTCGTACTGAGTCACCTCGCCGACGAGCGTGGCGCCGTGGGTGCGCAGGCGAGCAAGGACGTCCTCGATGTCGTCGACGGCGAACATGATGCGACGGATGCCCAGCGCGTTCACCGGTGCGTCTTCTGGCTCAGCCCTGACCGCCGTTGGCGTGTGGAACTTGTCCAGCTCAATCCGCCCTTGGCCGTCCGGAGTCCGCATCAATGCGATGTCGCTTCGGACGCCGTCGAGCCCGACGAGGCGGTCCACCGACTGTCCCTCGACGGTCGTCTCGCCCTCAAGTTCCAGACCAAGTTCAGCGAAGAACGCGATGGCAGCCTTGAGATCGTCGACAACGATGAGGACGTTGTCCATCCGCAGAAGTGTCATGGTAGTTCTCCTTCTTCGTCGCGCGGCCTGGCGTGGCCACTGGTGTACCTAGGACGGAGCCAGCGCCGCATTCTCGACAGCCGGAAGTAGGACCTGCTTCTGGCCGTCACGGTCCTGGGGCGCCACACCGCCGAACGAGAACCCGCACGCAAGCCGATCCGCTTACGGGCGTTCAGTCGGCTCGACGCCGGCTCGACGCGCGGTTGTGGTAGGTGAGCAGGACCACTCCGGAGTCGAAGCGCGTCACGTCCGCGAGCTCCATCCAAATGGTTCCCCTGTCGCCGAGCACGTGGACGTTTCCCTTGCCCCACACGAGCGGATTCAGGTACACCTCGTACTCGTCGATCAGACCCCTCTCGGCGAGGGCGTACGCGAACTCGCCGCTCCCGTGCATGAACAGGTCACCGTCGACCTCGTCCTTCAGCTTCGGGATCGAGTCCCCGAGGTCCCCCGCGAGCAGGGTCGCGTTCCACTCGAGATCTCCGGAGAGGGTGTTGGACCCAACGTACTTCGGCAGCGGGTTGACCATGTCCGCCCACTTGCCCGACTGGCTCGGCCAGTATCCCGCCAGACCCTCGTAGGTCTTGCGACCCAGCACCAGACCGCTGGATCTCGCCTGACGCTCGAACGAGTATTCGGCGTGGTCTCCGTCCGCCTGCACCCACTCGCCGACCGGGTCTATGACGCCGTCGACGGTGGCCTGCGTGGTGGCGATCAGCTTTCCCATCTCGATTCTCCTTCCATCGGTTTGCCTTGACGATAGTATTGCGAGACCGGGTAGAGAGACATCCACCAAAAGGTAGATTTCGAAGGGGGTAGGGAACTTTTCTCGAGCCTCACGGACAATTTTCGTTGCACCCTTTAGCCTTGTTTTCCATTCAGTTTTCCCTTCACGGACGAGTCTAAAGGCGAATTTCGGCGCCCGGTAGTGATGATCGTCGTGGGATCGGCATGCCGAATGTCACCCGAGCCGCCTGAACCTCGCCCCACACCCACCTTCACCGCGGGTGAAGAAGGACGCCTTAACCTGGCTTTCGTGGCCGTTCCTGGTCCCGCCATGCGTCCCGGACATTGCAGCGAGGCTTGAACCGAGCACCACCCCGGCGTGTAGCACCAGGGTTGCATCGATGTGAAGCCTCCGTTACTGTATGCGCGAGCTAGGGAAGGATTTGAGCGGTTTGGACGAAAAACTGCTCGATCAATCATAATATGTCGGAAAAACGCGCAGATTTACCTGAGCAGCGTCAGCAGCGGATAGCGATGCTGGTTCGCGAGGTGGGGAGTGTCACGGTAGCCGGGCTGGAGAAAGAGCTTGGCATCTCGGCGGCTACTGCGAGGCGCGATCTTACGTTGCTCGAGCGTCGGGGGAAGGTCAAGAGGACCCATGGTGGGGCTGTTGCGCCCGGGCTAACGCAGCACGAGGACTCCTTCCAGCAGCGGTTGGGTGAGGCGGTCGAGCCGAAACGGCGTCTGGCGCGTGCAGCAGCGGCGCTGCTCGAGGCGGATGAGACGGTGTTTATCGACTCGTCGACCACGGCGTACTACGCGGCGCGCCGTATATTGGCCGGCACCCCAGGTGTCACCTGCCTGACCAACCTGGTGCCGGTAATGGATCTCTTCTCGACGGTCGATCCCTCTGGGGCGAGTATGGTAGGGCTTGGGGGGATCTTTCGTGCGCTGACCCTCTCGTTCGTGGGGCCGTGCACGATTCAGACCATCGAGTCATACATCGCGGACAGGGCCCTGATAAGCGTCAAGGGGATCACGTCTCAGGGGTACCTCACGGATATCCACCCGCTCGAAGCCGAGGTCAAGAGGGCGATGATCCGGCAGTCCGAGAGGCCCGTGTTGCTCGTCGACGGCAGGAAGTTCGAGCAGCGGGGCTCCAGCGTCATCGCCCACGTCTCGGAGGTGAGCCTGGTGGTGACGGCCGACGCCCGTCGCCCGCACGTGGAGGCTCTCGGGGACCTCGGGGTCGACGTGCGGAGCGTATGAAAAGGGGAGGCGAAAGAGTGAGCGTTGGGACGGAAATAGGGTATGTTGGACGGAAGCGACGAGCAGGGGGAGGGCTCACCTGAATCATGGCTACTTCGGATGAGGATGTAAACAGGCAATACGACGAGGACAGCCACGTCACGGGCCAGCAGTGGAAGTGGACGGTCCTGGCGGGCATGGCCTCATACCTGGACGCTGGGTCCATCGTGGCCCTCGCCGCGGGACTCGCGCTGTGGCAGGAGTATCTCGGCATGAGCAGCACCACCGTAGGACTGCTCGCAGCCCTGGGCCCGAACGCCTTCGGAGCGGCGATCGGAGCCCTGATCGGGGGGCGACTCGGCGACCTGTTCGGCCGCAAGCGCATCTACCAATACGATCTGCTCGTCTACGGCTTGGGGACCTTGCTTATCGTCTTCTCGCTCAACC
>DATMVF010000239.1:0-9103 GCA_035563475.1 Rubrobacter sp. | reverse complement strand
CCACGCTCACTGGGCTGGCCACCAGGATCGCGGCCAAGATAGCAGCCTACACATATGCCTTCGTGGTCAACCGGAAGCTGGGACGTCCTCAAGGGCGCATCAAGGAGCTGTGGGCATGATCCTGACAACACACATCTAGGGCACCGAGCATCATATACTCGAAATCATCGTCCTTGAAGAAGGTGCCCACCTTCGACCTCCGACCAGTTTACCCGCGCGTTGCTTGGTATCTATCGAGCATAGCTTGCCCACTCTGCTCGGCCGCTCTGCTCGCTGCTAGCAGTCTGGCACGAGCTCACCGCTTACGCAAGCTGTCGTAAGTCTATGCGACCAGCGTGCTGCTCAGTTTCCGAAAACGCCTAACATCGGAAGCTGAGTTTCCGAGAATTTTTCTTCCACGCACTCCGTTGAATAGGAAGCAAAGGAGGGCCGATGCGTAACGGCCCCGACCGGAGATGTGGACGCGCTGCCTACTCGGCCAGGAAGCCCGGCGTCGCCAGCGTGAGGTCCAGGAACCTGTCCCAGTTGGACTCTATCTTCTTGGCCATCTCCCGCTCGTCTGAGCGGTTTTGGCGCGCAACCTCCGCCGTCTTTTCGTCGCCCGCCCTCTTGGCCAGGCGCTCTAGGAGCTCGTAGGCGGCTATCTCCATGTGCTCGGTAGTGTAGCCGTCGCGGCCGTTCTTGGCGTGCTTGTCGGAACGGGCCATGTCGCCCACGCCCTTGAAGAGCGCGGCGCCCACCCCCCCGACCTCCTTGATCGTCGAGGTGGACGCCCCCATGGCATCGAGGCGCTCGCGCAGCCTCCGCTCGTGCTCTTGGGTCTGGCGCTTGTGGTCCTCGAGCATCCGCTTGATCTCGGGGTCGTCGGTGGTGGAGATCATCGAGTCGAGCATCGTGGAGACATTGCGCTCCATGGCGTGGGCGTCCTCCACGTAGCCGACCAACTTCTGTTGGAGCCTGTCGTCTGCCATGCCTACTACCTCCCGGTCGGACCCCGATCCATTTCCTCTGGCATGGATACCCGCAGGCGCCGCCCAGAAAACGCTCGGGCAGCGTGGCGAGATCGCGAGACTTCGGTTAAACCCTTCGGCTCACCGTCCGAGGACGGGCAGCGGACGCGCTTCCGAGAACCCCCTCAACGCGGGTTGATGCGCAAAGTCCCCGGCGCAAGAATCCAAGGCGCGTGTTTTTCTCGGTATTTGCAGGGCCTTTCAGAGTGGGCGATAGTGGATTCGAACCACTGGCCTCTTCCGCGTCAAGGAAGCGCTCTCCCCCTGAGCTAATCGCCCGTACTTACTTCGCCACTCCGAGAGGCGGCACCCGGAATCGAACCGGGGTACAGGGTTTTGCAGACCCTTGCCTAACCACTCGGCCATGCCGCCAGCGGCGCCCTACGGCCAGAGCGGAAGACGGGATTCGAACCCGCGACCCTCACCATGGCAAGGTGATGCTCTACCAACTGAGCTACTTCCGCACGCGGCCCTAATTTAGCACGGGCCCAAGGCTCTTACAAGCGTCCGTTGAACCACCGCTTTCTGGAGAAGACAACGTAGCGCATGATGAAAAAACTTATGGTAGAGGCCACGATAACGGAGATGATCTTGGCCACGTTGCCGGCGAGATATGTCGGCACCTCCGTATACACGATGATGGGCCGGATCAGGGCCCAGAACAGCCCGTTGCTTATCCCGATGTTGACGAGCACCTGTAGGCCGAACAGGACTATCTGCCTCGTATCGTGTTTGGCCCTACCCCGAAAGGTCCACAACGTGTTCCAGGCGTAGCTGTTCAGGTTCGCAAGAATGAGCGCGACGCCGTTGTAAATAACGAGCAGGGTCACCTCGCGAGTCGGCGCCAGCCACAAGAAGAGGTTCAAAACCCCGATATCTACGGCAGCGTTGGAGATTCCGACGAGGGAGAACTTGGAGAAGCGCTTTCCCCCGCTCTTTAGCTTGGCCTTGGCCTCGCTCATCTCTCCTCCAGGGCCCGTTCGTAATACCCGCGCAGCGTGCGTGTCGAAGATTCCCAATCTCGTCTCTCAGCGGACGCGCGGGCTTTACGCCCCATCCGTGCCCGCAGGTCGTCGTCCGCGACGATCTTTCTGACGGCGGCGACGAGGCTTGCGTCGGAACCAGGAACGTAGAGAAGTCCCGTCTCGCCATCGTCCACGACCTCCCCGGCCGCACCCGCCCTGGCGGCGAGCACGGGCAGCCCGGAGGCGAGGGCTTCGATCATCGCTATCCCCAGCGTCTCCGTGGTCGAAGGGAACAAGAAAACGTCGGAGGAGGCGAACGCGGACGCGAGCTCCTCGCCTTGCAACACCCCCGTAAAGACCGTCGGCGTATTCGCGTACTCCTGTTCGAGGTCCCTGCGGGCGGGTCCGTCTCCGACGATGGCGAGACGCACTCCGGGCTCTTCGCCGAGAACGACTTTGAGTTTACCGATGTCCTTCTCGTGACCGAGGCGTCCTACATAGAGCAGAAGCCGCTCAGCCGGGTGACCGTTCGTCAGCCTGACCCGCCAATCCTTCGAGAACTTGTCGGGGTGGAAGCGCCTAGCGTCGACACCCTGCGGCCACAGGTGCAGCCGCTCCACGCCCTCCCCGGCGAGGTACCGGAGCGTCGCCTCAGAGGTGCAGAGGTTGATGGCGGCCCTGTTGTGCAGCTTCCTGGTATACCAGCGAGTGGCGCGGTCGAAGAGCCCGAGCCGGTAGAAGCGGGCGTAGGCGGCGATGTTCGTGTGGTAGGAAGCCACCAGAGGGACGCCCAGGCGCCTGGAGTAGAAAGGAGCTCCCCCCCCGAGCACGAAAGGGTTGACGGCATGGATCAGCTGGGGTCCGAAGCCGCGCAGAGCGGTGCCCACACCAGGGTTTATGGGCGCAAGCTTTATCTGGGGATAGGGCGGGAGAGGCACGCTGGAGACGCGGTGGATCGGGACCCCCTCGTAGGAACCCGGGCCTTCTCCGTACTTGGGGGCGATCACGAGCATCTCGTCGCCCATCCCGAGCAACTCTTCTATGGTGTGCCTGAGCCTCGTGACCACACCGTCGGTGGCCGGAAGGAAGGTCTCGGTAAAGAACGCGATGCGCACAGGACCGCTAGCAGCGCTCTGACCCGGCCGGTACCGCGCCGTATCGCCGCCAACCCGCTCCCCTACAGGTCCTCTCGCTACCGGCCAACACCACCCTCCTAGGTCTGCTCGTAACGATCCCTACCCCGACTCTACAGGTTCGAGACTATGGCCTGCGTGAATTCCCTGGTCCCGGCGCTGCCGCCTAGATCCTTTGTACGCGTCTCGGGGCTCTTCAGGGCCGCCTCTATCCCCGCCTGCATCCTGTCGGCCTCCCCGCTGTAGTCGAGGTGGATCAGCATGTTCTTGGCGGACAGCAGCGTCGCGAGCGGGTTGGCCCTGTTCTGCCCGGCGTACTTCGGAGCGGAACCGTGGACGGGCTCGAAGACCGCGATCTCCTCCCCTATGTTGGCCCCAGGGGCGACGCCGAGCCCGCCCGTAAGTCCCGCACAGAGGTCAGACAGGATGTCGCCGTAGAGGTTGGGGCAGACCAGAACGTCGTAGAGGTTCGGCTTCATGACGAGCTGCATGCACATGTTGTCGACGATGCGGTCGTCTATCTCTTCGAAGTCGTTCTCGTAGTCCCTGGCGACTTCGAAGAAGACGTCACGGAACAGGCCGTCCGTGAACTTCATGATGTTGGCCTTGTGGACGACCGTGATGTGCTTGCGGCCCTGCTCTTTAGAGCGCTCAAAGGCCATCCGGCAGATGCGCTCCGTGCCCTCGCGGGTGATGATCTTGATCGACTCCGCCGCGTGTTTGCCGACCGTGTGCTCCACACCGGCGTAGAGGTCCTCGGTGTTCTCGCGGTAGATGATGATGTCGATGTTCTGGTACGGCGTCTCTACCCCTGGCAGGCTCAAGGAAGGCCTGATATTGCCGTAGAGGTCGAGCTCCTTGCGCAGCGCCACGTTCACGGACCTGAACCCCGTTCCCACGGGCGTGGTTAGCGGCCCCTTCAGCGCCACCTTGTTGCGCTGGATAGAGTCGAGCACGGACTCAGGAAGAGGCGTACCTTCGCTGTCCATCACCGTCTCGCCAGCTTCGGCGATCTCCCACTCGACGTCGACGTCGAGCGCGCCAATGACCTCCTTTACGGAGTCCGTGAGATCCGGGCCAATCCCGTCGCCCGGTATGAGAGTAACCGTCTGCGCCACGCGCAAACCCCCTTCGCTGTAGACCGCCGATAGTATAGCGGCCTGGCGTGAGGGCAGCTATGCCCGACTACGGACCGTACCGGAGGCTCGTTACTGCTGGGTGCCGAAGAAGAGAGCGGCCCCGACAGCGGCGATGATCAACAGGGCGAGCAGGAACACCACCACAGCGGGTATTAGGACCACGATTACTGCCTTACCCGTGCTGGTGTTGTGAACCTCCCTGATCCCCATTATGGCCAGGTAGATACCGTACAGGCTGGCTATCCACCCGATAACGGGTATCCAACTCACGAGGCTGGTCACGGAAGAGTAAGCGCCTACCCTGAACGTGCCCTCGAAGCCGGAGTTGCGCGAGCCGACGATCAACATCACGAGCAGGTGCAGTATGCCGGCCCCGATGAACAGGCCGACGGCGGCGAAGATCGGGGCGACTACCAACGAAACGAGGAAAGCACCGAACCCCTGGGTGCCGCCCATGCTAACACCCACAAGCCCGAGCAAGCCACCCAGGACCGCCGAAACCTCATAACAGATGATCGCGAAGATCAATGGGTTTACGAAGTCTCCCTGGTGCCTGATGCCACGGAAAAAGCCGACGGGCGCGGTTACGACGCCCCTAACCGCGTTGATGAAGCTCTGGACGGGATCGCTGTAGTCGAACTCCCCACCCGAAGTGCCACCAGATACCCGGGGCGGCCCGCTCGACCCCCCGCTACCGCCAGATTCCGTGTTGAAGTCCACGCGAATCTCCTCTCCCATCGCACTTCGGATAACTAGTAGTAATGTACACGTTCCAGTTAACCCGCGCAACCGCGCCTGTGGGCAACGTGCGGCGTTCTGGAGCGAGTCGTTCAGGGAGCGTCGTGGGCATGCGGGGTACTGTAGAATAAGCGTGGAGTCGTGCGTCTTCGGGAACGGGAACTGTTTATGTCCTCGACGATAGAGACCCTCGAGCGGGAACTGGGCGACGCCCAGACGGAACGAGAAGCGGAGCAACGGGCCGTTGTCAGGGCCGAGAACGCCCACGAGGCGGCGTGTTCGGCGCGGGATGAGGCCTGGTCCGAGGGCTCTGCGGCCGATCCCGAGGTGGAGGAGTTGACCGATCTGGTCTACCGCCGGCGGAGGGAGCTCTACGATGCCATAGACCGGCTCAAGGCCGCGGAGGGCAAGGAGCGCAGGATCAAGAGCCGGCTCATGTACGTGCTCCCTGCCGAGCGGCGCAGGTACCTGTCAGGGACCGTCGACGAGGAGTTCGAAGAACTGCTTGCGGCCGTCAGGGAAGCTTACAGCGACACTCTGCCCGGCGCGCGGGTCTCCGTGGTTACCGAGAGACCGGGCGAGGTGGACCTGCGTGGGGACGCGACGTGGCGGGCACTGGAGCGTTTGTACTCGGGCACGGTGCGCAGGTGGGTGGAGATAAGGAGCGAGGTCGACTCGCCCGAGGCAGGAAGGATGGCGCGCCAGATCTCCTACTACGCGGGCGGCCATACCCCGCGCACTTTCGTCGACCACGTGGAGATAAGAGCGGGCTCCTTCAGGAGCCCGCGAGAGCTTAGGACCCTGGCCGGCTACGAGAGTGCTGAGGGACGAATGGCGCTGGCGCGCATCACAGCGCGGCGCTACCTCGACGAAAACTCAGTCGGACGCCTCGGCAAGCGCCCCCGGAGCCTCGTCCAGATCGCCGAGATCGCCCGCCTGTATCAGACCATGAGCCTCACCGTGGATGAGATCCGCTGGAGGCTGGAGCAGCTGATCTCCCTGCGCTTCGAGGTGCTCGAGGCGGTCTATAAGTTGACCGGCCAACGTCGCCGTTTCTCATTCTACGAGATAGCCCGCGCCGCCCGTCTCCTCGACGGCCACTTCCCCGACGCGGGCGTCGCCGCCGAAGTTCTCACCCAGTGCGTACGACAGGCCCTCTCGACCGGCGTCCCCCTCGTCGACGTAGCCTACATGAACGTCACTACGGGCGAGGGCTTTTAGAGGCATCAGGTTTCAGGACTGCTCGATGGCACCCGACCTCTCACTAACTCGCCGACCAGAATGTGGCCTCTGACCCCAGGTTCGGATACCCCGAAGCAGCCTCTCCGGCCCTCTCCTACCTGATGCCTGTAGCCTGAAGCCTTAATCCAGGTCTGAAAGATCATGTTCGGGTACCGAAAGATTGTAGGGCCGTGCTGGCTTCTCTGCGAGAACGCGAACCTTGTAGACGAAGTCGGGAACGAACTCGCCCCGCCTCACGTCGAGTATCTCGACCGGCTGTCCGGTAGCGTTCAGGGCCGCGCGATCCCCGACTGTGTAGCGCGCAGGCCTGTTGCGGTCGACCACGTTTCCTCCTCGTCGTAGCAGAAGTATAATTCTGGCACATTAGTGAGGGCTCAGGTAAGGAGGACGATGGCCGAACGGTACGATCTCGTGGTCGTTGGAGCCGGTCCTGGTGGTACCTCAGCGGCCTACCACTCCGCGAAGGCGGGGCTGAACACACTGCTACTCGACAGGCAAGAGTTCCCCAGGGACAAGACCTGTGGCGACGGCCTGATGCCGCACGCCGCCTCGGAGGTCGCGCTGATGGGGCTTGCCGACTGGCTCGACGAGCCGCACCACGGCAAGTTCACTGGCTTTTCCATATACACCCACACCGCCTACCTGCGCCAGAGCGTCCCCCCTACCCTGCACGGCCCTCGGGGCTACGTCGTAAGGCGCAAGGAGACCGACGCCAGGCTCCTCGAGCGTGCGACCTCCGCCGGCGTCCAATTCCGTTCCAGGGTCAGGGCTACCGACCTCGTGAAATCGGCGGCTGGCACAGTGAGTGGCCTCGAAGCGGCCAACGCAGGCGAGTCCTTGCGCTTCGAAACCCCGTTGGTAATCGTCGCCGACGGCGTCGGGGGCTTCGCGGGTAAGGGTATGAAGGCTCACCAGAATGCCGTCGCCCGCAGGCAATACTTCAGCGGTGTGGAGGGCCCTGACAAGCAGGATCTGCAGGTCTTTATTACGGAGGACATGAACTCGCACGGCGCGGGCTACGGTTGGGTCTTCTACCTGGGAGACGGCACGGCGAACGTCGGGGCTGGCGTCTCGACAGCGGCGCTAGCCCGCACGGGCCGAAACCTCAAGGATTTCTTCGACCGCTTTCTCGAACATCCGCAGCTTGCAGGCTGGCTGGAGAACGCCACACCGGAAGGTCCGCCGACGAGCTGGTCGCTCAAGATGGGGATGTGGGGCGCGAAACGCTACGACCAGGGGCTGATGGCGGTCGGGGACGCAGGCAGCATGGTCCACCCCATAAGCGGGGAGGGCGTCGGGTACGCGCTGGAGTCGGGCCGCCTCGCCGCCTCGTGGGCCCACGAGGCACATGCCAGGCAGGATTTCTCCGCCTCGCTCCTCTCCGGCTACGAACGCCAGCTCAAGCGCAGGCGGGCCCGCGAGCACCTCTCTGGATACGCACTGGTCAACCTCGTGCCGAACCTGATGCTGCTAGAGCCCCTCTTCAAGGTCTGCGAGAAGGACCCCGAGGCCCGCCGGATGCTCCTCGAGGCGTTTACGGGCGACGCACCCGTCTACAGCCTCCTCAAACATCCCCGCATGCTGGCGACAGCACTAAGGGATGGCGTCACGGAGAAGATCCGGTCATAAAGACCAAGTCGTCCGGGTAGCTCCTCCTGAGTCCATCCCCTTACGCCGCAGATCCCTGCGGGCCGCATCCACTAACAGAGCATCGAGTCGCCGGGCCCGCTATCATTCAGATTCACGACTAGAGGAGGGTTCGGCGACTTGGCTACCGGGACAACCTTCGACGTGGCAAAGATGCGGGTCCACATTCTGGACGACGGCGTGTTCGTTACCGACGCTGGCAACCTCTTTGGCGGCTCTCGGAAGGCCAGCATCAAGGGCGCCATGCACCCCGTCCTCGTCGAGACGGGCGATAACCTCGTGCTCGTCGACGCCGGGTTCGGACCAGAGCTGCCAGAGATCCTGGTCGGCCGCTACGAGCTGAGACGGGATTCGGATCTCCTCGACCATCTCGACGAAGCGGGCTTCTCCGCGGGGGACATAACGCACGTCGTCCTTTCGCACCTGGACGCCGACCACGTCGGCTGGGCGTTGGGACCTCCGAGCTTCCCCAACGCCACGGTCTACGTGCAGAAGTCCGCGCTGGAGGAGGCGCGGAGGATGCCGGAGAAGGACGGGCGCAGGGCGGCGGTCCCCGCCGTCGAGAAGGGCGTGGAAGATGGCTGGTGCGAGCTGCTCGACGAAGACGGAGACGTCCTGCCGGGCATTGACGTCGAGGTGCGTTCGGGGCATTCTGCGGGGCATCAGATCGTCTGGATCGGGGAGGGAGACGACCTCGCGCTCTACACAGGAGACCTCGCGCCGGCCAAGATCTGGCTCGACCCCGATCTCATCGCCGGCGTGGATACAGATCCGGAAGCGGCCCGCCGCAACCGCATCGAAGTGCTCTCGGCCGCAGAGTCACGCGACGCCCCCGTCATCCTCTACCATGAGCCACAGGACTGCCTCGTCAAGGTCCGCAGCAAGGGAGACGGCTTCGAAGCCATCCCGATAGGGGATTGAGCATAAGCACTTCAGCACGGCGCTTCGCGCCTTGTCAGCACGCTCAGGCTTTTAGCCTTCGCTTATCAGCATTTCAGCAAGTCGTCCCGTATATCCTCGCCGGGAGCATAGTACCCGACTGCCGCTGGTAGCGGTTCGTCGGGCGCGGCAGAGCAAGGTCCGAAACGGAAGAAGCTGACTTGCTGACAAGCGAAGGCCTGAATGGCCGGAGCGTGCTGAAGTGCTGATCAGCGTTCGCGCCTGCGGTTCCTGATCTTGCGCCATACAATCGGCGCGGCAATTATGAGGGCGCGTCTGAGTATTGTCTT
>DATMVF010000238.1:0-23102 GCA_035563475.1 Rubrobacter sp. | reverse complement strand
ACGAGTACGGTCTCGCCCTCGGAGATCCCGCCGCGCGTCACGAGCGCCCTGTAGGCGGTCAACGCGGCAAGAGGTAGCGCGGCGGCCTCTTCGTGCGAAAGATGCGAGGGCTTGGGGAAGACGTGATCCGCCGGCACCTTGATAAACTGGGCGAAAGTCCCTTCGTCCGGAATACCGAGAATCCGATACTCCTTGCCAGGCACCCGCGGGTCGTTGCCCCAGTACAGGGCAGGGTTGATGACCACCCCAGTCCCCTCGTCAGGCCCCTCGGCGCCATCTCCGCGCGCAACGACCTCGCCTGACCCATCAGAGCCCGGAATAATCGGAAGAATGTCAGGCGTGACCCCAGGATACTGCCCCTGGGTGGCGAAAAGATCCCGGCGGTTCAGCGCCGCCGCCCGCAGCCGGACGATAGTCTCACCAGGCCCCGGCTCCGGCTCCGGCACCTCCTCGTAGACGAGCTCGTCTGGCCCTTCGAGTTCGTGTAGACGAATGGCTTTCATGGGCTCTCCCTTCGGTCGCTTAGCATTTCAGCTAGTCAGCATTTCAGCTAGTCAGCTTAGTACGGATGCGCCTCTCATGCTGTCGTACGACAACTTTGCTTTCTACACCAGCGTGGTTGCCGGGGTGACGTGCCATCCCTAAATGCCCTTAGCTGAAATGCTGAAGTGTTGACAAGCGGAGGCCGAAGGCCGGAGCGTGCTGACCAGCTTCACTACACGAACGCCGAAATTCCCGTCACGTCACGCCCCACTATCAGCGACTGTATCGTGTCGGTGCCCTCGTACGTGTAGACGATCTCCATGTCGGAGAGGTGACGCGCTACGTGGTACTCCAGCAAGACCCCGTTGCCGCCCATGATGTCCCTGGCGTCGGCGCAGACCTGCTTTGCCTTGCGTGCGTTGTTCATCTTGGCCAGGGAGGCCATAGGACCGGTCATCTTACCCTGCTCCTGGAGCTGGGCGAGGCGAAAGCACATTAGCTGCATGTTGGTGATCTCCGCCAGCATGCCGGAGAGCTTGTTCTGAATGAGCTGGAAGCCGGCTATCGGCTTGCCGAACTGTACCCGCTCCTGGGCATACTGCAGCGCCGCTTCATAAGCCGCGATGGCATGCCCTATGGCCTCCCAGGCGACTCCGCTGCGGGTGGCCGTCAACACCTTGTTCGTGTCCTTGAATGAGTTGGCGCCTTCCAGGCGGTTCTCGTCGGGAACGCGGACATCCTTTAGATGTATATCCGGCTGCCACACGGCGCGCTTGCCCATCTTGCCCTTTATCAGCTCCGTGGAGTAGCCTGGATGGTGCTCGCCGTTCTCGTCTTTCTCTAGCACGAAGGCCTTCACCTGCTCATCCTCCACGTCGCGCGCCCAGATTATGACGAGGTCGGCGAACGTGGCGTTGCCAATCCAACGTTTCTCGCCGTTTAAGACCCAGGAGTCCCCGTCGCGGTGGGCCGTTGTCTCCAGCATCACGGAGTCAGAACCGTGATCCGGCTCCGTCAGGCCCCAGGCCCCGATCTTCTCCATCCTCGCCATCTCGGGGAGCCACCTTCTCTTCTGCTCCTCGGAACCGCAGATCGCCACTGTCCCCATCGCAAGCCCGGAATGGACCCCGAAGAAAGTATTCAAGCTCCCGTCCCCACGCGCCATCTCGATAGCGACGAGCCCTGCTGCGACCTGGCTCATGCCAGGACACCCGTACTCCTCGATAGGGCCACCCGCTATGTTCAGGGCGGCGACCTTGGGTACGAGCTCGAACGGGAACTCGGCCTTCTCCCAGTACTCGTTGATAATCGGGATGACCTCGGCGTCAGCGAAAGCCCGAACCCTGTCCCGGATCTCACGCTCCTCCTCCGTGAACAGCTCGTCGAGCAGATAGTAGTCGGTCCCCAATGACCGAGTGACGTCAGCGATCACTCCAACTCCTCCTTCTGTCAGCCTCTCCGAATCCCAACTCTATCGGGACCCAGACCTCTACGCAAAACTTCTCACCCGCGTTATTATCGATTTTGACACGTTTTCGACGAGAGGGTAGCTGAGGCGATGGAGAGCGACGCGGCGAGCAAAGAGAAGTACGCTGAGATCAAGGGCAGATTCGAGGCCCACCTCTTAAGGGTAAGAGAGGCTATCGAGTCTTTGCACAGGGAGCTCTACGGATATGATCGGGAGGCCTTATGTCGTACAGGATCAGGAAGGTAGCCATACTCGGGGCCGGCACGATGGGCGCCGCCATCGCCGCCCACTGCGCCAACGCGGGCCTGGAAGTAGACCTGCTCGACATAGCCCCGGACGACGACGACAAGAACGCTGTCGTAAAGGCCGGTTTCGACAGGATGCAAAACGCCAGGCCTGCGGCGCTTATGAACGATAGCGTGGCCGACAGGATAAGAATCGGGAACTTCGAAGAGCACTTCGGGCGCGTCGGCGAGGCGGATTGGATCGTCGAGGCCATAATCGAGAAGCTCGAACCCAAGAGAGAGCTCATGCAGCGCGTCGAAGAGACGGCGAAAGAAGATGCGATCATCTCGACCAATACCTCGGGCATACCGTTGCACAGCATCTCCGAAGGGCGGTCCGAAGCATTCAAGAGGCGTTTCGTGGGCACCCACTTCTTCAACCCGCCGCGATACTTGAAGCTCATGGAGATTATACCCACAGAATATACGGACCCAGAGATCGTCGAGGCCGTCCGTAATTTCGGAGAGCGGGTGCTCGGCAAGGGCGGCGTCATCGCCAAGGACACCCCGAACTTTATAGGTAACCGGATCGGAACCTTCGCAGGGATGCAATCCGCGCGCTACGCCTTCGAGAACGGCTACGGGATCGAAGAGGTCGACGCCATAACAGGACCTCTCATCGGCCACCCGAAGACGGCGACCTTCAGGCTCAACGACCAGGTCGGACTGGACATCGCCATCGGCGTGGCCGAGAACCTCTACGAGGCCGTCCCCGGGGATGATTCGCGCGAGGAGCTCAAGCCGCCGCAGAAGCTCGAAGAGATGCAGGAGAAAGACCTGCTCGGAAACAAGACCGGCGCCGGTTTCTACAAACGAGGCAAACGCGACGGCAAGACCGTCTTCGACGTGTTGGACCTCGATACCTTCGAGCACCATCCCGCGGAGAACCCCGAGATCCCCGTTGCCAAAGAGGCGCAGGAACAGGGAGATCTCGCCTCCAGGCTGCGGTTCCTGATCGAGAAAGCCGACGAGGACAGGCACGCCCGCTACATAAGGGACACCTTGTTGCCGTACATGGCGTACGCCTCGCGTCGCGTACCTGAGATCTCCGACACCCTGGAGGACGTTGACCACGCCATGGAGTGGGGCTTCGCCCACCAGGCAGGACCATTCAGGACGTGGGACCTGCTCGGCGTACGCGAGACCGTGGAGAAGATGGAGTCGATGGACATCGAGGTCGCCTCCTGGGTAAAGGAGATGCTCCAGGCGGGCAACGACTCTTTCTACAAGACCGAGAACGGCACCGAACTCCAGTTCAGCCCGGTCAGCAAGGAGTACGAACCCGTCCGCGAAGACCCCATGTACGTCTCGCTCGACCGACTTCGGGGCGAGGGCAAAGAGCTCGCCAGCAACGACTCGGCAAGCCTGCTCGATCTCGGCGACGGGGTCCTATGCCTGGAGTTCCACTCCAAGGGCAACTGCATCGAAGCTGGTACTGTCGAGATGGGCAATCGCGCTCTGCAGGAGCTGGAGCGTGATGACGTGGTCGGGCTCGTCATCGGCAACGAGGGCCGCAACTTCTCCGTAGGCGCCAACCTCGGAGAGATGGCCCACGCCATCCAGAACGGGAACCTCGATCAGATCGAAGAGAGCGTCGAGACTTTGCAGAACCTCCTGATGGCCTTCCGCTTCGCCCCGAAGCCTGTAGTCTCCGCCCCCCACGGCCAGACCCTGGGCGGAGGCCTCGAAGTGTGCCTCCACTCGGACCGCATCGTGGCCGCAGGCGAGACCTACATGGGCCTCGTCGAGGTCGGGGTGGGCCTGATCCCTGCCGGAGGAGGCACCAAAGAGATGGCCCGCCGCCTCGTCTCCCCGCCGCTACACACCGCCCCGGATATACCACCACTGCCCTTCCTCCAGAAAGCCTTCGAGCAGATAGCGCTGGCCAAGACCGCGACCAGCGCCCTGGAAGCGAAAGAGATGGGCTTCCTAACCCATAACGACCGCATAGTAATGAACGCAGACCACCTAATCTCCGCAGCCAAACGCGAGACCCTGGACCTGGCAGACGGCTATACGCCGCCCGAGCACACCAGCAACGTCTACGCCGCCGGTCGCATCGCACGTGCAGCCCTGGAGATGGGCATAAAGACCATGCAATGGGGCAATTACGCGAGTGCCTACGACGGCGTCATCGCAGGCCACGTCGCCCGAATCCTCACCGGCGGCAACCTCTCGCTCCCCCAATGGGTCCCCGAAGAGTACCTCCTGAAGTTGGAGAAGCAGTCATTCCTCGAACTTCTGAAACAAGAGAAAACCCACGAACGCATCAAGGCATTGCTGAAAACAGGAAAGCCGGTAAGGAATTAGCATTTCAGCTAGTCAGCACACTCAGGCCTTGCGGCCTTCGCTTGTCAGCACTTCAGCACGGCGCTGCGCCGCATCGTCGGCCAGGACTTCCGCAAGCGGAAGCTGAAATGCTGACAAGCCTGCGAAGCAGGCGTGCTGATATGCTGACAAGTCGCCTGGAACAGGCGACGTGCTGAAAAGCTGAGCGACTGAAAGGAGCGACAATGAGGGAAGCGGTAATCGTTTCAGGAGCCAGAACCGCTGTGGGGCGTGCGCCGAAGGGGACTTTGCGGGCCAGCCGCCCCGACGACATGGCCGCCGCCGCTATCGGTGAGGCGGTTAGGCGTGCGGAAGGGCTTCACAAGGAGGATGTAGAGGACGTGATCATCGGGTGTGCGATGCCTGAAGGGACGCAGGGGTATAACGTCGCCAGGTTGTCTTCGCTGCTCGCCGGGATGCCCGACACGGTGCCGGCACAGACGGTCAACCGGTTCTGTTCCTCGGGGCTACAGACCATCGCGATGGCTTCCGAACGGATCATGGTCGGCACCGCGAAGACCATCGTGGCGGGAGGGACAGAGCACATGTCTTCGACCGTCGAGATGCCCAACTTCTCGCCCAATCCGCGGCTCGTGGAGATCAACCCCGCCGCCTACATGGGCATGGGCCTGACCGCGGAGCAGGTAGCCCACGAGTTCGACGTTAGCCGCGAAGACCAGGACGAGTTCGCCCTGCGCAGCCATACGTTGGCGAAAGAGGCGGTTGAAAGCGGCGTTTTCGACGAGGAGATCGTACCCCTCGACGTGGAGTTCGACTGGGTAGATGAGGCCGGTGAACCACAACACGTGGAGACGAGCTTCGGGCGCGACGAGGGCCCGCGAGATACCTCGGCCGAAAAGCTCGCCAACCTCAAGCCTGCCTTCCAGCAGGACGGCACCGTCACGGCTGGTAACTCGTCGCAAAGGAGCGACGGGGCGGCGGCGGTCGTGGTGATGGACAGGGAGGAGGCTGAGAGGCGCGGGTTCACGCCGCTCGTCCGCTTCGTCGGTTTCGCCGTGGGGGGCGTCAGGCCCGAGGTCATGGGCATAGGGCCGACCGTGGCCATTCCCAAGGTGTTGGAGCAGGCCGGGCTCACCTTGGGCGATATCGACCTCATCGAGTTCAACGAGGCGTTCGCGGCCCAGGCTCTGGCGGTGATCCGGGAGGTCGGAATGGACCTGGAGAAGACCAACGTCAACGGCGGGGCCATCGCGCTAGGCCACCCCATGGGTGCGACGGGCACCAAGCTCACGGTCCAGCTAATCCATGAGATGAGGCGGCGCGGTTCGAAGTATGGTCTCGTCACCATGTGCATCGGTGGAGGTATGGGTGCCGCGGGTATCTTCGAGAACCTGCAGAATTAGCGGTCAGCATTCAGCATAGGACAGGCATGATGAACGGACTCGACTGGAACCACCGGCAGGTCGACGCCAACGGCATCAGGATTCACTACGTCCGCCAAGGGGGCGGTTCCCCGCTGGTGCTGCTGCACGGTTGGCCCGAGTTCTGGTATACGTGGCGCAAGAACATACCGGTCCTCGCCGGAGAGTTCGACGTGGTCGCTCCCGATCTTCGGGGCTTTGGGGACACGGACAAGCCGGGCCTGCCCGATCCTCCCAACAGGTTACTCGGCGACTTTGTGGAGGATCTGCACGCCCTCGCGAACTCTCTGGGCTTCGAGAGGTTCGGAGTGGTCAGCCATGATGTGGGTGCCTACGTGGCGCAGGGGTTTGCGAGGAAGTATCCAGAACGTCTCAGCGGGCTGTTCTTCTTCGACTGTCCCTATCCGGGGATAGGGAGGCGATGGGCGTCGCCAGATAGCATCAATGAGATCTGGTACCAGACATTCCACCAGCAGCCGTGGGCCGCTTCCCTGGTGGGAGAGAACCGGAAAACCTGCGAGGCATACTTCCGCCACTTCCTAGATCGCTGGTCTTACGAACCGGGTTTCTTCGACGAGGACCTCGACCTCTGGGTGGACAATTTCATGAAGCCTGGCAATCTGCAGGGTGGGTTCGACTGGTATACGAGCACCAACGAGTCGAGGTTGGATCTCATCCGCAACGGCCCCCCCGAGTTGCCGAAGATAGAGACGCCAACCCGCATCAGGTGGGGTGAGAGCGACAGCGTGCTGAAGGTGGAGTGGGCCGACCGGCTCGGAGACTATTTCGCCGACCTCGACTTCGCCCCCATGAGAGAAGCCGCCCATTTCGCCCACTACGAGCGGCCTGATCTCGCCAACCGTGAGATCTCCGACTTCTTCAGGGCGCTATCGTGACCGTCGCCCCCTCCGGGCTCGCCACGCAACCCATCGGCGAAGCAGCCCCGGTGGCGGAGGGCGTCTGGCAGCTCAAGCTGCCTGTGCCGTTCCCGCTGCGCTTCGTCTCCGTGTACCTCGTCGAGGGCAATGATGGCTGGTCCATCCTGGACGCCGGCTATGATTACCCGCCGGCCCGCGCAGCGTGGGAGAGTGGGGCAGCCGCTACAGGCTGCGATCTCGGGCGGGACGTAGACCGGATCGTGGTGACGCACTTCCACCCCGACCACATCGGGGCGGCACGCTGGCTGGAGGAACGAACCCGGGCGCCGGTCTATATGATGGAGCGGGAGATCCCCTTCGCCCGTAAACTCTGGGGTTCCTCGGATGCCGGGCCTTTCGTCGGGTACCTGATCCGGCACGGGATGCCACAGGAGGCAGCAGGAGCTACCGCCGCCGTGGTCCGCTACTCACTGCCGCTACCGGACGAGATGGTCCCGCTTCGACCCGGCGAGAAGCTGACAATGGGCGATGGCGTGGCCCGCATCGTCCACGTTCCTCGGCACGCGGACAATCAGATCGTGCTGCACGACGAGACGCGCGGCATCCTCTTCGCCGCGGACCATCTACTGCTCGGTATCACCCCGAACATCGGACTCTGGCCCGAGTCCGAGCCGCACCCGCTAGCCCGCTACCTGGAATCTCTGGAGAACACGCGCGGCCTCGGCGCAGACCTCGTACTCCCCGGGCACGGACCCGTCTTCCACGACCTGGTCGGCCGGATAGGGGAGTTGATCTACCACCACGAGGAGCGGCTGGAGACGATGCGGCGGGTAGTCTCCGACCGCCCGATGACCGCGTACGAGGTCTCACGAATCGTGTTCCGCGGGACCCTGACAGATCACCAGCGGTGTTTCGCGCTCGCCGAGACCCTGGCGCACCTGGACCACCTCGTTCTCCAGGGCCAAGCACAGCGGATAGAGGACGAGACCATCACCTTCCAGTCCGCATAGTTCCTACGCACTTCAACAGGCAAGCTTCTCGTTAGCCGACTGGCTGACAAGGTGCGAAGTGACGTGCCAACAAGCCGCCCTGCGGGCGGCGGGCTGAAATGCTGACCGGCGCGGCTTTGGGAAAGATCGGCCCTTCCCAAAGCTGCCATTACAGGAGCAACAGCGTAAGAAGGCCCAGATACAGCAAAGCGGCGACGGCCATGATGAGGCAGAATCCCAGGTTTCGCCTGGGTCCTATCTCCAGCGGGTGCAGTCCGGTAAGCCGCGAGAGCATGGTGACGGCGCTGGAAACAGGTGTGAGCAAGAGTGTGGACTGGGCGCCCAGCAAGAGGGCAGCCGCCCACAGGGCAGGTGCCGGTCCGCCGTCGAGCGGAAACGCTGTGTTGAGCAACAGCACCATCGGTATGACGTGAATGCCCACGACGAAACCCACGCCCATAATGAGCGCGAGCGCGGGTGCGACGAGGACCGTGGGCAAGGCAGAGAGGAATGCGCCTAGCGGTGCTAGAGCGCCGAGGGCTTTCAGGGAGAGCACGAGGATGCCGGCGGCTCCGAAAAGGGCGAACTCGGAGTACGAGGCCGTAAGCGAGCCTCGTGTCTCTTTCCCGAGCCGCGCCAGGGGCGACGCTCTGCGGGTGAGCACAGCCGCGAGTACCGCGATTAGCACTACGATGGTCGCGACCGTCACCGCGATGGCCGCCGTAAGCGGGAGCTTGGGAAAGGTCAAGTTGACCAGCGCGACTGCAGAGACGAGCAAGACGGGATAGAGGAGGACTGCGGCAGCGCCCCGGTCCAGGGGTGCCTGAGGGATCTCTTCCACTTCGCCTCCTGCTCTCTGGGCGAAGAACAACGTCCCGCCGAGGCCGGCGAGCACGAAGGGCAGCATGACCGCGAGGAGCGTCGGGTAGCTGACCCCGGTCAGCACGATGGTCGTCGCCGTCAGAACGTTCAGGTTGGTCCACAAGGGTGCGAAGGAGAAGGTGCGCCCGGCCCACTTCAAGGCCTCCAGGCGCTCTTTAGGTGCGGAGCGGCCCGAGATTACGTCTATGAGCACGAATGCTCCCACATCGAGAACAGCACCGAGGACATGCCCGAGGCCCCCGGCCGTCGCCTTGATGCTTACTCCCCGGCGGGTTAGGGCGGCCATCAGGGCCCTGATCTGGACCTCGTAACGGGCGGCCTGGATCGGGTAGCCGGCGATGCTGAGGACGAGCAACACGGCCACTATCCCGAAGTATGTAGGCATGCCCTGTAGAAAGGCTCCGAAGTCGAACCGTCCAGTAAAGATCACCGTGCCTAGAGCGGCCAAGGCGGCCAGGACGAAAGCCTTGTGGAAGGCGCTCGACCACGGCACGGAGATCACGAACAACACCGTTCCCACCCCCAGAAAGAGGTCGGTCCCGAAAGAGTCTGGCGCGAACGTCTGCCATACGTATCCGGCCAAAAAGACCATGACGAGCAAGGGACGCAACCCGTCCAGATACGACCTCACGCTCCCTGCCCCTGCTGTTTTTCGGTGTTCTCGATCACCTCTGACCCGCTTCCGAGCAGACAAAATACAGTCCTGGTCCACGATTCTAGAGCATGGATGAATCCAGTAGGGGGCTTTGCGGGACCAATCGACCGCCGGCTGCAAGGCGGTCGCGGTACTGTGCGCAATATAATCTCCGTCTACGTAGTAGAGAGGACGTGAACATGCAAGGATCTGGCGGCTCGTTTGGCAAGACTGTGCTACTTGCCGTCCTGCTCGTTCTCCCGGGCGCGGCGTGCGACGGGGCCGCTGAAGAGCGAGGAAAGGGTGACAACGACAGAAAGCGGATCACCACGGGGCAAGGAGAGAAGGATACCTCGGATCAAAGTGGGGCTTCTGTGGAGCGGGTCGAGGTGAGCACGCTCGCCGCGGACCTGGAGGTACCCTGGTCGTTCGCGTTTCTACCAGGTGGCGACGCCCTCGTTACCGAGCGCGACTCGGGGAGGCTTCTGCGGGTGAGCCCCACAGGTGAGGTTCAGGAGATCCAGACCCTTCCGGAGGGTGGCTCGGGCGAGGGCGGTCTTCTCGGCGTCGCCGTCTCCCCCGACTACGAGAATAACCGCTATATCTACGCCTACTACACGACCAGGTCAGACAACCGGGTCGTAAGGTTCCGCATGGGCGAGAGGCCGGAGCCCATACTGACGGGGATACCCGTAAACACCTATCACGATGGGGGCAGGATCAAGTTCGGCCCCGACGGCATGCTCTACGTGAGCACGGGCGACGCAGGAGATTCCGGGAACTCCCAGGACCGGAACTCTCTGGGAGGCAAGATCCTTAGGATAGAGCCAGATGGTTCCGTTCCACCGGACAACCCGTTCCCTGGCAACCCCATCTATTCTTACGGCCACCGCAACGTAGAGGGGCTAGCGTGGGACTCGGAGGGGCAACTCTACGCTAGTGAGTTCGGCGCGAGCACCTGGGATGAGGTCAACAGGATCGAAGCCGGCGAGAACTATGGCTGGCCAGCGGTCGAGGGCAGAGGCGGAGAGGACCGGGGCTACGTCGACCCTATCACCGTCTGGCCGACCACAGAAGCCTCCCCGAGCGGTGCCGAGATCATGGTCGAAGGGTCCATCCCGCAGTGGGAGGGCGACCTCTTCGTGGCAGCCCTCCGCGGAGAGCGGCTCTGGCGCCTGGAGTTGAACGATAGCGGCGAGGTCGTGGATAGGGAGAAGCTTCTCGACGGGGAAGTCGGCCGCGTGCGGGACGTCATACAGGCCCCAGACGGGTCCCTGTGGGTCTCGACATCCAACTACGACACCTACGGTAACCCGGTCAGCGAGCAGGACGACCGCATACTACGCCTCGCCCCGGCCGGAGAATAGAATGAGCCCCGTGGAAGACACGCTGAGAAGTACCCAGGATGCATACCCGGCAGAGCTCGCCCGCTTCGTCCGCGAGCGGTGGGATGAGGATAGAGCCGGTACGCTGCCAGGCCAGGGTTCGCTGGAGACCCTGATCTCGACCTGCTACCAGGCCAGTCTGTTGCGTGAGGAGGAGCGCGCCGTTACGTTCAGGGTGATCCTCTGCGATCCCGACCTGCTGCCGCCGCGTGAAGGACCACCCGACGGGACGCACAGGCTCGAGTTTCCGAGGCCCAGGCGGTTCGACGTCCAGGAGATAAGGCGGCTCTCACCCGCAGCCGACTACTACCGCTCGCTCATCGGGGTCCGTTTCGACGAGGAAGAGGGGTTGAGGATCTGGGGCCTCGTCCACACGGGACCAAGATGGTTGAGGGGAGGACAGGGGGGTAGGGATGTCCCGCCTCCCCTGCCGCCTGTACTGGTCCTCAGGGTACACGGCCCGGGACGCATCGCCGTCGACGTCGGGCTGGAATCCCTTTGCAAGCTGGAAGAAGGCAGACTCTCGGATGTCTCGATGGACGTATTCGACTCGCGCTGGCTCCCCGACACATTCGCCCCTGTAAGGGGCGAGATCGCGCAGATCCACACCGGACTCCGCGACCAGGCACGGAAGAAGGGCGAGGTGTGGGCCCGCCTTGACAACGACATCATCCGCGTGATCGGCCAACACACAATAAAACGTATCATCTCCGCCGTTAGGGACTCCCACCACGGAGGAACCCTCGTCATCGTCCCGCCGTATTTGGCCGACGACATAGTCGAAGACCGCTACGTATCCCTCAAGTACAAGTTTGTCGACGCGGAGCCGCGCCGCCGCTTCCGCACCCTCATAGTCGATGTGACGAACGCCCTGGCCCGCTCCTATGCCGGCACACCGGCAAGGGACCCCGTCGGCTGGGACGACTACGAGTCGAGCAGCGACAGCGAACTGACCGGGCTCGACGAGGCCATCTTCGAGGTGGCGCACCTGATCGCCGGCCTCACCGCCGTGGACGGCGCCGTCGTTATGACCCAGCGCTTCGAAATGCTCGGTTTCGGTGGTGAGATCTCCGGTCGGCTACCCGGCGTAAAGACGGTCGCCAGAGCCCTGGATGTCGAGGCAGACGCCGTCGTCAAAGAGTCGGTAGGGGACGTGGGGACCCGACACCGCTCCGCATACCGGCTCTGCAACGCGCTCGGCGACGTCATAGCCGTCGTCATCTCCCAGGACGGCAACGTGCGCTTCGTCAAACGCAAGAACGAAGCCGTAACCTACTGGGACCAGGCGTAAGTCAGCACGCCTGCTTCGCAGGCTTGTCAGCACGCTTCGGACCTTTCAGGCCCTCGCTTTCAGCGTGTCAGTTTTTGCGAGCGCAAGAGCCCTGGCTGACAAGCCGTCCGGCGAAGCCGGGCGGCGTGCTGAAGTGCTGACAAGGCGGCAAAGCCGCCGTGCTGACAAGCGGCGGCCGTCAGGCCGTCGCGGGCTCTACAGTCGCGGACATGGAGCCTTTGCAGCGCGGGATCAGCGGGTCGGGGCCGAAGGCCTGGATCTGATCCCGCTTGAGTTCGGCCTGCTCCAGGTTGGTGGTCGCAACGACGACCCGCCCTGTGGCGTCGACCTCCCGCGCCATCTCATACCCCTTCTCCACGGGATGCCCGAAGATCCGCTTCAGCATCAGGATCACATACTCGTAGCTGTGATCGTTATCATCGAGCAAAACCACGTTGTAAGGCGGCAGTCCCTCGGTCTTCTGCTCTTCCTTCTCTACCGGACGCGCGATCGTGCCTGTCATCCGAGTTCACATCCTGAAGCCTTTATCACTGTCCCTTCCACTCGGGCTTGCGCTTCTCCAAAAAGGCGCACATCCCTTCCTGGGCGTCGGTGAACGAGGCGTTGAAAGACATGACCTCTTTGGTGTAGGCGTATGCCTGCTCCGTGGGCAATCCTAGCTGACGATAGAACGCCTGCTTTCCGATCCCCACGACCAGAGGGCTGGCCTCCGCGATCTTTTCGGCAAGAGTACGTGTCTCGGTCTCGAGGTCCTCGGCAGAAACCACCCGGTTGACGAGTCCTTCCGCGAAGGCTTCTTCGGCAGAGATAAACTCGCCCGTGAGGAGCATCTCCATGGATTTTTTCTGGCCGACGGCCCGTGAGAGTGCGACCATCGGGGTGGAGCAGAACAGTCCTATCTTGACTCCGGGTGTGGCGAACCGTGCCTCCTCGGAGGCCACCACGAGGTCGCAGGTGGCGGCGAGCTGGCAGCCCGCGGCGGTGGCGACGCCGTGGACCTGCGCGATCACGGGCTGTGGGATCTCCTGGATCGTCCCCATGAGTTCGCAGCAGACGTCGAAGAGGTGGCGGTAGAAGGCTGGATCCCTTCCGATCATCTCCGAGAGGTCGTGGCCCGCGCAGAAGCCGGGACCCTCGCCACGCAAGATGACCACCGAAGCGTCCCTGTGCTCTCCTATCTCCTGGAATAGAGAGATCAACTCCCGCATGTGCTCGAGTGAGAGGGCGTTCCTCTTCTTCGGCCGGTTCATGGTCACGTACGCAACAGCGCCGTCCTGCTCGAAGAGGACATGCTCGTAGGTCTTCTGGGCTTCGATCATAACGCCTCCTTCGTATAGGCTTCAGGTATCAGGCTGCAGGCATCAGGTTTCGAGTCGTATGTCGGACGGACCCCGGCGTGTGTTGCCACTCACCAGATGAAACCGGCCCATTCTCCGCCTCAGAGTTTCGACTCCAAGCCCTGAAGCCTGTAACCTTAAGCCTGACACCTCTAATTCACCTGCTTTTCGCGATCTTTCCACTCCTTATCGCGCAGGACGAACTTCTGGACTTTGCCCGTCGAGGTCTTGGGGAGCTCGGTGAACTCGACGGCCTCGGGGGCCTTGAAACGGGCGATGTGCTCTTTGCAGAAGTCTATGATCTCCTCTTCGGTCGCCTCCTGCCCCTGTTTGAGCACGACGAACGCCTTGGGGCGCTCGCCCCACTTCTCGTCCGGGATGGCGACGACGGCGGCCTCCATGACGGCCGGGTGGCGCGACACGGCCTGCTCCACCTCGATGGTCGAGATGTTCTCGCCGCCGGAGATGATGATGTCCTTGTCCCGGTCCCTGATCTCTACATATCCGTCAGGGTGCCACACTGCGACATCGCCGGAGTGGTACCAGCCACCCTCGAACGCCTCCTCGGTCGCCTCCTCGTTCTCGAAGTAGCCCTTGGCGACCATGTTGCCGTGCATCACGATCTCACCCATGGTCTCCCCGTCGCGCTGCACGTCGTTCATGTTCTCGTCAACCACGCGCACGAGGTCGGCGGTCGCGTATCCCTGACCCTGACGGGCCATGAGCCTCGCCCGCTCGTCCATCTCCAGCTCTTCCCACTCGGGATGTACCCCGCTCGTGGTCATCGGGCCGTAGGTCTCGGTGAGGCCGTAGATGTGCATGGGACGGATGTTCAGTTCGATGAGGCCGCCCAGCAGGGTGGGGGAAGGCGGAGCGCCCGCGATGGCGGCGGTTATGGGCGTCTCCAGCCGGTGCGCCGCTTCCTCGTTGACTATCCCGATCTGGACGGTCGGGGCGGCGCAGTAGTGCGTAATGCCCTCATCCTCGAAAAGGTCCCAGATGCGCGGCGGCTCGACTTTCCTGAGACATACATGCGTCCCGGAAACGGCGGTGACCGCCCACGGGTACGTCCACCCGTTGCAGTGGAACATAGGAAGGGTCCACAGGTATTTGGTCTCGTAGCCCATCCCGATCTCGATCGCGTTTCCGAGCGCGCTCAAGTACGCCCCCCGGTGCGTGTACATCACGCCCTTGGGACGCCCCGTCGTCCCCGACGTGTAGTTGATAGAGATGGTCTCTTCTTCGTCTTCTAACACGTCGGGCGCAGGCTCGGGCGAGCCTTCGGCCAGGTAGTCCTCATACGGGTCTCCCTGCTCTCCTGTATCGTCGATGCGCACGGTCTCGACGCCATCGACGTCGGCGAGCAGCTTCTCCAGTTCGGCGTCAACGAAGACCATCTTCGCCCCCGAATGCTCGACGATGTAGGAGACCTCGTCCTTGCCGAGACGGGTGTTTATGGCGACGAGCACGAGCCCCGCTGCGGGAACGGCGAAGTGGCCCTCCAGCATGGGCGGCGTGTTAGGGCAGAGGAAGGCGACGCGGTCACCCTTCTGCAGCCCGGCGTCCCGCAACCGCGAGGACAGGCGGTCGACCCGCTCCTCGAGCTCGCTATAGGAGTAACGCCTCTCGCCGTAGACGACGGCGGCCTTCTCGGGAAACATGTAGGCGCTACGCCTGAGGAAGCTGACCGGTGTAAGCTCGCTGCGGTAGACCTTCTCGCTCATGCTGCTCCTCCATTGTTGCTATTCCCGTGGCGGATTACAACACACTTCCCGGTATGAGACTAGGCCGAAGCAGACCGGTCCACTGCTCCACGTTGCCATTACCGCCGCAGCTAAGGCGCGGTACTATGAACCCGTCCGCGCCAGTGCCAAACATGAGGACCATTAGGGGCGGATCGGCAATATCAAGGAGGGCCGCATATGGAGAGCGCCGAGGATCGCGCGGTGGAGGTAGTCCCCCGAGACTACAGCTACGTCTTCAACCCCTACCGTGAACCCGTGGCTAGGGTGAAACCGGGGGATCGCGTGGTGATCCACACAGACGATTCTTTCGAAAGCCGGATAACCACGAAGGATGATCTCCCCAGCCAGGCCCTGGCCGCCGCCAAATTTCTCAACCCTCAAACTGGACCGATCTACATAGAAGGAGCCGAGCCCGGCGACACCCTTGTCGTTAGGATCGAGAGCATCGAGCCGACGCGAGAGTTCGCCGTGAGTTGCCTCATACCCTACTTCGGCGGCCTCACGTCTACCATCTTCACCCGGACGCTCCAGGACCCGCTCCCTGAGAGGGTCTGGATCTGGAACCTTGTAGACGGCAAGAAGCTAGTCAACGATGAACTGGGCGTGGAACTGGACTGGAACCCTTTCATGGGAACACTCGCCGTGGCTCCCGACCTAGAGGCCATCACTGCTCTGGCACCGGGTCCATTCGGCGGGAACATGGACGTGCCGGATGTGAAGCCGGGAAACACCATCTACTTACCCGTATGGAACCCCGGAGCACTCTTCTACACCGGCGACTGCCACGCCCGGCAGGGTCAGGGTGAAGCCTGCGGCGTCGCGCTGGAGATCACCTCCAAGGTGACGGTGGTGTTCGACGTCATCAAGGGCAAAGAGATCGAGTGGCCCCGCATTGAGTCGGACGGCGCCATCATGGTCGTCGGCAGCGCCCGCCCGATGGAGGACGCGGCCCGCATCGCAAACGTAGAGCTCATCTTGTGGCTGGAGCAGGAGCACGGGTACGATCGCTGGGACGCCTACCAACTGCTCACCCAGGCGGGCGGCCTGTACGTGGGCAATATGGTCGACACTACCTACTCTTTGGTGGCATCTATCGAAAAGAGGCATCTGAAGGGTTAATGTGAGCCGGCCCAGAAAGACACCCGAGCTTCGTGGTAACCGTCCCACACCCACCGTCTGTGGGACAGTTACGATCCCTTGTAGCACTTGATGCGCAGCGGCTGCTAGGTTACTGTTATAGTGCTGGCGTGGGGAACGCTGACTGGTGAAGGGGCGTCGACGGAGATCGCCGTGCGTGTCAGGCGCCGTGCGATCTAGGGGGTGGGTGCTATATGAGACAGTGGGTCGCGCTATCGGTTCGGCTGGCTGTGGTTCTGGCCGTGGTCGGGGTCGTCGTCGGTTGTGGAGGTGGTGGCGGCAGCGTTTTGACGCTGGATCGCATAGGTAAAGAGGACGCACCGAATTCGATGACGCTGCAACTCAACGCCAGCTACACCCACCAGTCCTCGACACCGAGTTGGGCTGACGGCTTCGAGAGGCTCTTCACGAAGTTCGCTAAGGATCATCCTGACTGGAAGCTCGAGCTCGAGATCATCCCGGACGATCAGACAACCCAGGAACAGGCGCGCCTGCTCGAGGAGGCCAGGGTCGGGCGGGCGCCTGACTGCGCCAACGTAGACTCCTTCGTCGTCGCACAGTTTATCGAGCAGGGGGCTTTGCAGCCGATTGACCAGTACTTCACTGAAGAAGAGATAGACGGCCTGTTCCCCTTCGTCAGCGACATCGTCGTCGGTGATGACGGGAAGATGTACGCTTACTGGTTCGCCACGGACGGGCGGATCCTGTACCGAAGGACGGACCTGGTGCCGGAGGCGCCGAGGACGTGGGACGAGCTCATAGAGGCGGCGAACGCGGCCGAAGAGAAGGATCCCAAGGTCGACGGCTACCTCTTCAATGGCGGGAGATGGGAAGGAACCACCTTCGACAACCTGGCCCACTTCTGGAGCCAGGGTGGCGAGCTGGTCGACGAGCAGGGCAAGCCGATCTTCGGCGAGGAGCCGCACCGCACGTACATGCTGAACGAGATGAACTTCCTCAAAGAGTCCGTGGACAGCGGCGCCTCACCCCAACGGGTCGCGACGATCAAAGACTACGCCGAGTTCGAAGCGGCGGCCCAGGCACAGCAGGTCGCGATGTTCCAGGGCGGCGACTTCCAGTATCCAACCTTGAAGGAAACCCTGCCGCCCGAAGAGTTCAAGAAGTGGGAGGTCTCCCTACTTCCGACAAGGAGCGCCGGGGACACGCCGTCGTCGGGAAGCGGCGGATGGACCATAGGCTCCTTCTCCGACGACCCCAAGAAGGTCGAGATGTGCATGGAGTTCACCAAGGACGTCTTCATTGGGGGCATGAACGAGGTCACGGGCCAGTTGCCGACCAACCCGAAGTACTTCGACACCATTAACAGGTTCGACGAGCCGATCTACGACGACTTCCGCGTCATGCTCGAGCATGGGAAGGCCCGGCCTGGGGTCCCGGTCTACCCAACGATGTCCGAGGAGATCCAGGTCGCCATCGGCACGGTACTCACCGAGGAGGCGACGCCGGAGGAGGCCCTCGACAGGGCGTACAAGGCTTCACTCGCGGCTTACGAGGAGCAGAAGAAGTAGCGGTGGATTAGGAAAAGTCATGACGAAAAAGGCCTTCGCTCCTCGGCAGCTCATAGGCGAGAACAGGCCCACGCTCTGGATGGCCCCGTTGCTCGCGGTCGTCACGCTGTTCTACCTGTACCCGGCGTTCGAGGTTCTGCGTTTCAGCATCACCGACGCCTCATTGCTGGAGCCGAATTACGACTATACGCTAAACACGTTCAAGAACGTCCTGAGCGATCCTGTCCTGTACAAGGTGCTTCGGATAACGGCCATCTTCGTCGCGGCGAGCGTCGTCTTGCAGCTCACTCTCGGGCTGCTGATCGCGGTAGCCGTCAACAGGGCCAGGAGGCGGCGTCTTCCCGGCATGGTCTTCATGCGCTCGATAATCCTCTCCGCCTGGGTCATGCCCGGCGTGGTCATCGGGATCGTGTGGGCCATCATTCTAAACGAGGCGAGCTACGGGCTGGCCAATCTGGTGCTCGCCCCCGTCGGGCTGGGCGGCAAGGCGTGGCTTTCCGACCCCAACCTCGCCCTGATGTCGATCATAATCGCCAACGTCTGGCGGGGGACCGCCTTCAGCATGATTCTTCAATACGCCGGCCTGCAGTCGATCCCAGACGAACTCTACGATGCCGCAGAGGTGGACGGCGCATCGACGTTGCAGTCCTTCTGGTACATCACCATACCGCAGCTCAGGCCGATACTCATGATCAATATCATCCTGATAACGATTCAAACCCTCAACAGCTTCGACATGGTATTAGCGCTCACGGGTGGTGGCCCAGGGCAGGCGACGGAGGTGCTCGCCCTCCACACGTACAACGTCATCTTCAGGGAGTACAGCCTTGCCGAAGGTGCCGTGCTTGCCGTGATCATGCTCCTGATCAGCCTGGTCCTCACCCTCGGTTACAGGAGATTGCTGCGATCGGAGGGAACAGTATGAGAAGCCGCAAGGCCAGGGGCAGGATCGGCGACGCGCTGACCTACCTGGTGTTCGCCGCCGCGCTGGTGTTCTTCGGCGGACCGCTCTTGTGGGTGCTCTCCCTCTCGATCCGGACCCCGCAGGAGGTCTACATTACGTCGCTCAGGCTGATCCCGGAGTCCCCGACGCTCGAGAACTACGTCGAGGTGCTGTACTCTGCGCAGTTCTCTGTGTTCCTGATCAACTCGCTCAAGCTCTCCGTGGCGGGGGGCGTCGGCGCGATGGTGGTCGCCGCACCGGCGGCGTACGCCTTCTCCCGCCTTACCTTCCGCGGCAACAGCACGCTGCTGATCGGGGTCCTCGCCCTGCAGATGATATCTCCGCTGGTGATCGGCGTCCCGCTCTATAGGTACTTCGCCCGCCTGAACATACTCGACTCGCACGTCAGCACGGCGATGGTATACATCGCCATCCTGGTGCCGCTCGCCACCTGGATGCTCAAAGGTTTCTTCGACGGCATCCCTCCCGCTCTGGACGAGGCGGCGATGGTAGACGGTTGCACGCGCTTCGGCGCGTTCTGGAGGGTTACCCTGCCGCTCATCCTACCAGGCCTCACCTCGGCGTTCGTGCTGACGGCGATCCTCGCCTGGGGAGAGTTCACCATACCCTACATACTCCTCAGCAAGCCCTCGCTGCTCCCGATCTCGATCGGAATCCTCAACTTCCAGGGCAACTACGCCCAGACCTCGCAACAAGTGGTCGCCGCGGGAGGTGTGCTGGCCATGCTGCCGGCCATCGCCACCTTCGTCATCCTGCAGCGGTTCATCGTCCGCGCCCTCATGGGCGGAGCCATCAAGGGCTAGTCTGGGGAGCACGTCCGTACGCGCCGACTCTGTCCGGCGTCGGTAGGTAGGAAAGGCAAGCGTAGGCAAACCGAGGGGATTAGTCCTTTCGTGATAGTACACATGATAGGAAACGCCCACATCGACCCTGTGTGGCTGTGGCCCTGGCAGGCCGGGGTGGACGAGGCGCTGGCCACGTTCCGTTCCGCCGCGGACCGCTGCGATGAGTACCCCGAGTTCGTATTCACCCGCGGGGAATCCTGGCTCTTCGAGCAGGTGGAGCGGATCGACCCTGGGCTCTTCGAGAGGGTGCGGAGGCTGGTCGCAAGCGGTCGGTGGCACATCACGGGAGGCCAGTACATCCAGCCCGACGTCAACCTCTCCACGGTCATGGGCCTGCACCGTCAGATCATCCACGGCCAGCGCTACTTCGAGGACCGTTTCGGTGTTAGCCCGAAGGTGGGCTACAACGTGGATTCCTTCGGCCACCCCGCCACCCTGCCCGACGTGCTCGCTGCCCATGGCTACGTAGGCTACGTCTTCCATCGACCCGGAGCCCACCAGGTCGAGTTGCCGGCCCAGACCTTTCGGTGGCGTGGTGTCGGCGGGGAGGAGGTGATCGGCTTTCGAATCTCTCCTGCCTACGTCACGTTCTCGGACGATCTGTACGGCCAGATCATGCTCTCCATCGAGGCGGCAAACCCCGAACTCGGACACACCATGTGCTTCTACGGCGTGGGCAACCACGGCGGTGGACCGACCAAGGCCAACATCGAATACATCCTCGAGAACACACGATCGTTTCCTGACACAGAACTACGATTCAGCACACCCCAGGCCTTCTTCGACGCTATCGAACAGTCCAGAGATCGTCTCCCAATCGTAACCGACGAGCTACAACACACATTCCCGGGCTGTTACAGCGTGATGCACGACATCAAGCAGCAACAGCAGCGTGGCGAGCACCTCCTAGATCAGTGCGGGCGTCTCGTGGAGGGTTTCGTGGACGATGAAGAGGAGAGACGGGGGTTACACGAACGGCTCGACGGTGCCTGGGACGACCTGTTGTTCACGGAGTTTCATGACGTTCTCGCAGGCACCTCGGTTCCGGCAGCCTGGGATTCGATCAGGGCGATGCAGGGCCGGGCCAGGATAACCGGCGAGGAGGTCGCCGTGGAGGCCACCCGGCGCTGGGCGCATCGTAAATTGCCGCCGCTCGACGAGCAGCAGATAGTGATTATCAACCCCGACGACGCCCCCTGGGAAGGCACGGTCGAGACGGAGCCGTTCCTCAGCTTCGACGCATGGGGCAACCGGTGGTTGAGTGACCTCGAAGGTAGGCCCATAGACTTTCAGGTCGTGCAGCCAGCAGCGGCAGCCCACGTGGAGCGCGTGGTCTTCCCACTCACTCTAGCCGGAGGGCAGTACGCCCAGGTTCTGGTGAGAACAGATAAACGCCCTTCCACCGAAGCACCAGACTCGGATCTGGAGGCCTCGCCGCATCTCATCGCGAACGGCCACCTGCGCGCGGAGTTGAACGGCTCCGGGATCCGGCGCCTGATCGCAGGAGGAGGAAGAGACCTGCTGGGAGAGGGTGGCTTCGGCCTGCACCTGCGCAGGGATCTCACCGACACCTGGACCTTCCACACAGACCGTTTCGTCGAGCCCATAGAGACGGTTCTACATACCGACGGATGGGTCGTGGAGGAGACCGGGCCATTGCGGGCGCGAGTACGCTCGGAGGGCTGGCTGGGTCGCTCCTCCGTGCGATGGACCCTCACGCTGCACCGCTACGAGCCCCGGATTCACATACGAGTAGAGGTCAACTTCAGCGAGCGTTTCAAGCTGCTGCAGATGCCCGTACATCTCGCGGCTCTCCCCACCCGCAGGACCGATGGGTTGCCGGGTGGCCATGTAGAGCGCACCGCCAGCGCGACGGAATGGCCGGTGCAGGGCTGGTCCCACGTGGAGCTTGCGGACCGGCACCTGGCCCTTGTGACAGGCGATGCCTATAGCCTCAGCCTGGACGGCGACTGCTGGCAGTGGACCCTGCTCAGGAGCCCGAAGATGGCCTGGGGAGGCGGAGAACCTGTAGTGTATGCCGGGCGTGACCGGTACACGGACCAGGGCCCGCAAACCTTCGCCTTCGTCCTCTGTGTGGGCGGGCGCCTGGAAGAGACCATGCTGCGCACCTTGGCACGGCAGCAGATGCAGCCTCCGGTAGTGTTCGACCGTTACGAGGGCATGGACCGCCCACCCTGGGGTAACAACCCCCCACGCGCCCTCTGGCTGGGCGCGGTGGAACGGGCTCTGGCCGACGGGAGGATGGGGCACGTGTTGGAGAATGAAGACGTGGACGCCGTACGACCCCTCTTTGAGTGACCCGAGCGGGCAACCTGCACGTCGCCTGCTACGAGCCAGGTGCTTCGCCCCCGATGGGCACCCAGTCGGGTCGCGTGCGAAATGCTGGACAACCTGTAGTATCTCGGGCGTGTCGTTATGCCGACAAGAAGGAGATACATGAACACCCGCGACCGTCACCGACTCGAACGCCACGCCCGCCGCGTCGAGGAGCTGAAGCTGTGGCGCAACGCGCGCGAGAGCCGCATCGAGGAGTGGCGCTTCGCGGCCGATGGTGGGGAGGTGAAGGAGATCGGGCTGGGGGATTTCTGGCCCGAGGAGGCGCTGCCGGCGAGCTTCTCGGCCGAGGCGAAGATACCCGAAGCCTGGGCCGGCTCTCCCGTCGAACTGGAGCTCTGGCTCGGCGGTGAAGGGTTCGTCAGTCTCTCGACGGGGTTCAGCGGTGGCCTCAACCCTTTCCACCGCAGCTTCCCCGTGACACAGAAGGCCGCGGGCGGGGAGAAGGTAGGGGTCGAGGCCGAGGTCGTACCAAGGGGGATGTTCGGCTCCAACGTCGCCGAGCCACAGCTGAGGCGGTCCTCGCTCGTAGTGCCAGAGACGGAAGTTCGCGCGCTCGAGCGTGACCTCGGGCTCATAGTCGAGGTCTGCGAGCAGCTAGGGGACCACGAAGTCGTCCCCCATCTCCTCGACGTAGTCGATACCGCATTCGCCGGCCTGTTCTCTTTGTGGCCCTCGGGGAGCGAGGTCGCGCTCACCCGCTACCTGGAGGCCTACGCCGAGTCGACCGACGGTGGTCCGTGGAGCCTGCCGCCCGCCCCCAGAGTCGTCGAGCCCCTCTCCGAAGAGACGCGGGGTGCCGTGCGCGAGGCGCGAGAGATGGTCGCCTCCAGACTCGAGAAGCTCAAGGCCGAGTATCCGCCGGTTGGGCGTCTCGCCTTGACGGGCCACGCGCACCTCGACCTGGCCTGGCTGTGGCCCGTCTCCGAGACCATGCGCAAGGGGCGTAGGACCTTCGCGAGCGTGCTCTCGCTCATGGAGCGGTACGCCGATTTCGTGTTCAACCAGTCCTCGGCCCAGCTCTACAGGTGGATAGAAACAGGATCGCCTGAGATCTTCGAGAGGGTAAGGAGGCGGGTCGAGGAGGGACGCTGGGAGCCCGTAGGCGGCTCGTGGGTGGAGCCGGACTGTCAGATCCCATCCGGCGAGTCTATGGTGCGCCAGATGCTCTACGGCCAGAGGTACT
>DATMVF010000237.1:0-11382 GCA_035563475.1 Rubrobacter sp. | reverse complement strand
CCAGGTACGGCAGGCTCGTACCCGGCCTCAGGGCGGCCCTCGCTGAGGCTGCGCCCGAGGTCGGCGTCCGGGCCGCCGCGGGAGAGAGCATCTCCGTGGACGTGGAAGGGGAGGAGATCACGCTCTCTCCCGAGGAGTTGCTCGTCGAGCCGGGACAGAGGGAGGGTTACGCCCTGGAGCGCGAGGGAGGTCTCTCCGTCGCGCTCCGCACGGGACTCGACGCCGGACTCGTCGACGAGGGACTCGTGCGGGAGCTGGTCCACAGGATGCAGAACCTGAGACGCGAGAAAGGTTTCGAGATAGAGGAGAGCATCAGCGTCGGCCTCTTTGGGAACCCCAGGGTCTCGTCGCTACTGGAGGGTCGCTGGGGAGATTACTTCAAGAGCGAGGTACTGGCAAAGGAGCTCTCCATCGATTCGGGCGCCCCTGGTGAAGGCTCTGAGAGGGTAACGGTCGACGGGGAGGCTCTATGGGTGAGAATGGAGCCGCTCGGCAGGGCAGGGTAGAGGCCCGGCGAAACGGGTATGATGTAGGGGTCACAGGCATAGACGATTCAGCAGAGGGAGGTTCGGTGTGTTTGGCAGAAAGAGCCGGGCGGAGAGGCTCAAGGAGCAGGCAGAGTCCAACTCGCTAGTCCCGATGGCAACGCTGGCCGCGGTCTATACCGGCGCCATGCCGGTTCTCGAGCGTCTGCTCTACGACGACGACCTCAGGGACAACATCCGGACCTTTATCGAGTCGGCCCGCTCGATCGTGGACCAGCTCTCCGGCGAGGACCCCGCCGACATCATCACCAAACTGTGGGACGACGATAAGCTCCGCGGCCAGGTCGAGGCTGCGGCGGGAGCGGCCAGCCAGGGCAGCAAGCGGATAAGGGGGGAGAAGGTCCGCGAGCGCGGTGGATGGGGCGGTCGCCTGCTGTTCCTCCTCCTGGTAGCGGCCGTAGGCTTCCTGTTCTTGCACCCGAGGACAGGACCCCAGGCACGCAAGTTCGCTGTGGACACCTACGGGTCTCTGACCTCAGGAGAATAGGAGCGGAAAAGAACGAACGCTTCGCGAGGAGCGCCGGAGTTACTGGCCCCGGACGCCAAGCGTCGGGTAAAGACGCTCGACCTCGTGGTCGAATGCCCGCTCTCCAGCACTCCCTCCCACGGATGAAGCGAAAGAAGCGCGGAGGGCGCGGAGTCCGGCTTCGACCTCTTTTCTGGCGCGCTCTGCGCGGTTGGCGGCACTCTCGCTCGGGGTCCCGGCCTTCTCCAGCCGGTCGGCTTTCTCCTGCAGCCGCTCAGCCCGCTCGAAAAGCGCGGCGTGCTTCCCTGCGTACTCCCGGATGGATGATGCCGCCAGCGAGATCATGGCCAGGTCCGGCTCCCTTTTTCGACGACCGAGTAGCCGGGCGAGCACGCGCCTGGCGCCTCCGGGAAAGGACCGTAGCCTGAGTGCGTTCAAGAGAGGTAGACTGCTTTCACTCATGAGGAACATGATATACCGCCTGGCGCCCGTCGTTGTGATTTTGCTCTCGGCATTCGTGCTCGCCGGATGCTCGGTCGTCTTCGGGGAGGACCCCCGTGAGCAGGCCGACCAGGCCATCAGCGAAGCGAACCAATCCATCGCCCAGCACAACCAGCTCTTCGACGCTGCCCGCTCGACCTACGCCGACGTCAAGCAGAAGATCGAATCCGGGGAAGACCCTTCGAAGGAGAAGGACAACATCACCGAGGCCAAGAACACCCTCGAACGGGCACGCCAGGATCTACAGGACGCCAGAGAATCATTACAGACCGTGGCCGACCTCGACGTCGACCCTTCGGTAAAGGAGTACGCCGGTCTGCTCTCAAAGGCGATGGACGCCCAACTCGCCGCCGAGGCCAAGGAGATACAGTTCTACGGCATCCTGGAAGAAGATCCCACCCTGCAGAACAACCGGGAGGAAGCCCTCGCCCTGCTCTCCGAAGTCGGGGAAGGCTACCAGAGAGCCGAGCAAACCTACGATGAAGCCCAGAACCTGGCCAACTCAAACCCCGAGCTTATCGAGGCGGCGCCAGAATAGCATTTCAGCACGCCGCCCTGCGGGCAGCTTGTCAGCACGCTCCAGCCTACGGCTGTCGCTTGTCAGCACGCCTCCTCGCTTCGCTCGGCGGCTCGTCAGCATTTCAGCTAGTCGTCCCGAAGCGCCGCCACGAGCGTCGAACCTATTTCCCTGATCCATGCTTCGTCGTGCGCGGCAGGGCGAAGCCAGAACGGAAGAAGCTGAAATGCTGAAGTGCTGACAAGGCGGCGCAGCCGCCGTGCTGACTAGCTGCCCGCAGGGCGGCGTGCTAACTTGCCATTTGGCAAGTTGGGCAGGTGTGTGTTCCTCGACCGGCGACGCGCGCCTTTACGATTTTCGTGCCGCAACGTGGGCATGGCTCGCCTGTCCGGATGAAGACCTGGAGCTGGTGCTGGAACTTGCCGGTCTCCCCGAAGGCGTCGTGGTAGGAGTCGAAGGTGGTGCCGCGCAACTCGATGGCGCGACGCAGGATGTCGCGGGTTGCTGCGTGGATACTCTGTAATTCGCTTGTGGTGAGGGTGTTGGCCTTTCGCGTGGGATGGACGCGGGCCGAGAAGAGGATCTCGTCCACGTAGATGTTGCCGAGGCCGGCCACTACGGACTGGTCGAGAAGCAGGGCTTTAACGCTGGCCCTGCGACTGAATGCGGAGGCCAGGTACTCTACTGTGAAGTCCTCGGAGAGAGGATCGGGGCCGAGGCGTGAGATCAGGGGGTGTCTCTCTTCCTCCCCCGGCTCGTAGAGGTCGAAGTAACCGAGCCAGAGCCGCGTGAAAGCCAGCACCAAAGGTTCCCCTTCGCCCTCGAACTCGAGGATCGCGGTGTTCATCCTGTCCGGTTTCGTCCATTCTGGCAGGCGCAATACCCTTCCCGAGATGACCAGATGCACGAGTCCGACGATTTCCCCGAAGTCGAGGACGATGATCTTGCCCCTTCTTCCCGTCGCGCGCAGCGTCCTACCGACGAGCCGCCTGCCGAACTCTTGGGGCTCTACGTTGGTCACGTCGGGCCTGAAGACGGCGGCCCGCAGAACCTCGCGGTCAACCGCGAGCGCGGCCACATCCTCCGAGATGACGGTGACCTCGGGCAGCTCGGGCATCTCAGGGTCCTCCGAGAAGCGTCTCGACGTAGCCGGCGACACCGTCATCGTCCACGCCGGGTACTACCCTATCGGCGGCTTCGCGTACCTCGCCGGTCATACCCCCCACCGCGACCCCGTGCCCGGCGAAGCGGAGCATGTCTATGTCGTTGTCGGCGTCGCCGAAGGCGAGGACGCGCTCCGGCTCGATCCCCCACCGCTCGCACAGGAAGCCGAGGGCCGACGCCTTGGTGCCTTGTAGACTGCCGATCTCGACGTAGTGCGGCAGGCTGCGCGTGACGAAGAGCCGTCCGGCGAAAACCGTTTGAGCCTCCCCGAGCCAACCCTGTATATCGTCGGGGCGGTCCACGATCACGAGCTTCGTCGGTTCTTCCCCGCTGTCTCTGAGCCAATCCGCCGGCGAGTCCACGATGGAAGCGTCGGACTCGGGGCGCGCCACCGGAGTGTCCGGCGGGGTGATGATGCGCCCATCGAGGAAGACACGGGCGTGCAGATCTCGCGCCGCTGCCCACTCCAGCACCTCTATGCCCAGACTCCCTGGCAGCGTGCGGTGGAGCAGGGTCTCCCCGTTCAGCCTCCTCACCATCGAACCGCCGTAGCAGATCAGGGGGTCACGATCCGCAAAGCCGAGCCTCCCTGCGTACTCTCTGGCGCTCTCGAAGCGTCTCCCCGTGGCCACGACGAGCCTCATCCCCCGCTCTCTGAGACGCTGCAAGGCTGCAACGGTGCCTTGTGTAATCCTCAAGTTCCGCCGCAACACGGTCCCGTCGAGGTCGAAGGCGCCGAGATCGAAGGCCAATCCGTTCTTCGTACCTCTGTGTTCCGCGCCCAAGTGAAACCTTTCAGATGCCGTAGATCCTGAGGGATTGGCGTCCCTGAACTCTGCCCTTGTAGAGGCAGTAAAGTAGTTTGTAGCATCTTTGGAAGCGGTTTGCCGGAAAGGGCGGTTCGTGAACCGCTTCAAGATTTGCCTGATAATATGCTCGCGTCCGCCTGCTACTTGTGTTATACGCAAGGCGTACATGAGCGATGATCCTACGACGGGCGCTGCTCCCACGGTGAACGAAGGAGATAGGCTGCAACGCTCGGGAGAGGCCGGCTTGAGACGTCTGACCTTCCTCGGTACCGGCGACGCCCTCAACGGCGAGAGGGCGCAGTCCAGCCTGGCCCTACCGCTCTCTGGTGGGGAGACGATGCTGATCGATACCTCCAGCGGCACCGTGCTGCTCGGTCGCCTCGAGGCGGCCGGGATCCCGCTGGAGAACGTGCGCCACCTGTTCTTGAGCCACCGCCACTTCGACCACGTCGGCGGATTCGCTCCCCTGATCGCCGCCCTGGCCTCCCTCCCTGAAGCCTCGCACGTCGTTCACGCCGCACCCGACACGCTCCGTGCGCTGCAGAACCTCCTCGACCTGACCCTTCCCGGCGCAGGGGGCTGGCTCGGCGAACGCCTCGGCTGGCGTGAGCTGATCCCTGGGAAGCCTACCGAGGTAGGCGAGACCGTGGTTACACCCTTCTCGCTCGACCACGGCCTGGAGTGCGTAGGCTTCCGCATCGCCCAACCTGGTGCCGTCGTGGCCTTCTCCATAGACACCCGACCGACCCGGGAGATCGCCGAGAACGCGAGTGGGGCGGATCTCCTCGTCCACGACGCCTACGGTCCGAAGGACGCGGCGGAGCAGGCGCACGCCATGGGACATTCGACGGCGACCGATGCAGGAGAGGCGGCCCGCGCGGCCGGCGTGCGGCGGCTCGTCCTCACCCACCTGCGCTCGAGCCGGTTCGTCGATCCAGAAGCGCTTGCAGCCGAGGCCGAAACCGCGTTCGGAGGACCTGTAAGAGCGGCGCAAGACCTCGACACGATCGAGTTCTGAAGGCGGGTATGGGAAGGCTGTAGCCTTCCCATACCCGCGCATTTCAGCAATTCAGCACGCTCAGGCTGACGCCTTCGCTTGTCAGCACGGCGGCTTCGCCGCCTCGTCAGCCAGTGCTCTTGATCCCACGTAAAAGCTGACATGCTGACAAGCCTGCGAAGCAGGCTTGCTGAAGTGCTGACAAGTCGCCTGGAACAGGCGACGTGCTGAAACGCTGTTCCAAGTCGTCAGAGAGCTGTGCATCATGTTGTCGGGGATGCTATATAAGTGGAGTCCAGGACAAGGAGGACTGCTCAGAAGCTTATGGCCGACCAGCCCACCGGCACCGTCACCTTACTCTTTACGGACATAGAGGGTTCGACGAAGCTGTGGGAGGAGAACCCTAGAGGCATGCAGGTCGCCCTGACCCGTCACGACGCCCTGCTCTGGGAGGCCATAGAAGGGCACGGTGGTTTCGTCTTCAAGACGGTGGGCGACGCTTTCTGCGCGGTCTTCCCCACCGCTCTCGGTGCCCTCGAGGCGGCGCTTGCGGCCCAGAGGAGTCTCTTCTCGGAAGCATGGGGAGAGGAGATCGGTGCCCTCAAGGCGCGGATGGCTCTGCACACAGGAACCACCCACGAAAGGGACGGAGACTACTTCGGCCCTCCGGTCAACCGGGTAGCGAGGCTGCTCTCGGCCGGTCACGGCGGGCAGGTCTTACTTTCTTCCTCGACGCAGGACCTGGTGAGGGATCACTTGCCGCCTCACACACATCTCAGGGACCTGGGGGAGAGACGCCTCAAGGATCTCTCCAGACCAGAGAGGGTCTTCCAGCTTACGGCTCCCGACCTGCCGTCAGAGTTCCCCCCCTTGAGAACCCTGGAGTCTCGCACCAATAACTTGCCCTTGCAGGCTACACCACTCATCGGGCGTGAGCGGGAGGTGGAAGCGGCGTGTGGGCTGTTGCGCAATTCCGAGACACGGCTCTTGACCCTCTTGGGACCCGGAGGCACGGGGAAGACCCGTGTGGGACTGCAGGTAGCAGCAGAACTTGCCGACGACTTCGAAGACGGGGTTTTCTTCGTGCCGATCTCCGCCATCACGGATCCCGCGCTCGTGGCCCCGACCATAGCAAGGACACTGGGGCTGAGTGAAGGCGCCCAGCCACCGGAGGAGTTGCTCGAGGGCTACCTGCGCGACAGACAGACGCTCCTGTTGCTCGACAACCTCGAGCAGGTCATAGAAGCGGCGCCGGTCGTGGAGAGGCTGCTCTCGGGCGCAGCGAACCTGAAGATCCTGGCCACCAGCCGCATCCCGCTCGGGCTCTACGGTGAGTATGAGTTCCCAGTACCTCCTCTCTCGTTGCCCGATCCCGACTCCCTGCCACCTCTGGAACACCTCACCGAGTACGAGGCGATCAGGCTCTTCGTGGAGCGGGCCAGGGCCGTAAGGCCAGACTTCTCCCTGACGGAGGAGAATGGACCTGCGGTGGTGGAGATCTGCAAGAGGCTCGATGGGCTACCCTTGGCCATAGAGCTCGCCGCTGCACGCATAAAGCTGCTCCCCTCGCGGGTGCTGCTAGACAAGCTAGGCAACCGGCTCAAAATCCTCACCGGTGGCGCGCGAAACCTGCCCGAGCGGCAGAGAACCCTAAGGAACGCTATCGAATGGTGTTACGAGCTACTCGACGAGGGCGAAAAGCTGCTCTTCGGGAGGCTGGGAGTCTTCTCGGGTGGGGCCACCCTGGAGGCCATCGAGGCGGTGTGCGACGCTGAAGGAGATCTCCCCACGGACGTATTCGATGGCGCCTCCTCGCTCCTCGACAAGAGCCTGCTGCGTCAGGAGGAAGGAGCAGCGGGCGAACCGCGCTTCGCGATGCTCGAGACCATCCATGAGTTCGCGAACGTAAAACTCGCGGAGAGCGGGGAGGTAGAAGCCGTAAGGCGTGCCCATGCTGAGTACTTCCTGATCCTCGCGGAAGTGGCTGAGCCCATGTTGTGGGGAGCAGAGGATGCGGCGTGGTTGGACCGGCTGGAACGAGAGCACGGCAACATGAGGGCAGCACTCTCCTGGGCCATAGAGCATGATGAGGGCGAACTTGCCCTGAGACTAGGGGGAGCGTTGCGCTGGTTCTGGTACATGGAAGGATACTACGGTGAGGGAAGGAGATGGCTCGAGGCAACGCTGGGCAAGGACTGGCGCGCGGCGGCAGCTGAGGCCCGTGCCAAAGCTCTGGAGGGGGTAGGCTGGCTGGCGTCGGGGCAAGGTGACCTTGATCGGGCGCAAGCCGCTGCCGAAGAGGGGCTTAAGCTGAGCGCTGAGGCAGTGCTGGGAGACGTAGTCGTAGCTGACCTACAGAATGTGCTAGGGGAAGCCGTCGCGAGACAACGGGGCGACTACGAGTGGGCGGCGAAGCTGCTAACAGAAAGTCTGGCGCTGCACCGCAAAGCCGGGGACATTAGAGGCATCGCGTGGTCCCTGTGCAACCTGGCCAACGTGACGAGCGACCGCGGCGACTACGAGCAGGCGAAGGAACTCTATGAAGAGGGCTTGGCCCTGTCCCGAGAATTGGACGGTGCGGAACTGCTCGGCGCTTACTTGATCAACTTGGGCTACGAGTCCCTGCTCGAAGGCGAACCTGAGAGGGCGATAGCGCTAAATGAGGAGGCCACGGAGTTATTTCGGAAGCGAGGGCGTAGGGGCGGTCTGCAACACACTCTCGGCAACCTCGGATGGGCAACGCTCCTGCGAGGTGACTTCGAACGGGCCGAAACCTTGCACAAACAAAGCCTAAGGGTATCCCAGGATCTGGGCGACAAGCTAGTCGCCTCAGATAGCGTGGAGGGATTGGCATGCACTGCTGGGGCTCGAGGAGAAGCCGAGCGGTCGGCGATACTGTTCGGGGCTGCAGAAGGACAGCGTGAGGCAGAAGGCTACGAGCAAGCTCCCAGAGATCGCTCCCTACGAGAGCCGTACCTGGCAGCCGCCCACGCTCAGTTAGGCGAGGCGGCCTGGTCTGCGGCGTGGGAGAAGGGGCGTTCCATGCAGCTCGAAGACACGATAGGCTACGCCCTCGAAGATTCTAACGGCTGATCTGTCCGCCGGCTCAGCCTTCTAGAGAGCTCCCTCCCGGCACCCGAACGAATGTAGCACTCAGAGTACGACGCCCCCCGAGTCGATCGTTACCGGTGGGTTACTTGCGGCACCTGGCGGCAACAAAAACCAGCACCCCGGCGTCCGACCAGGTGGATTGAGGACCAGGTTCGGGTTTTGGGTGTTCGCGAGGCAGGGCTGGGGCGACGACAATAACACGCCCGCTCTGCGAACGGCCATCGCGGGAGAGATACTGGCTACCAGGATCACCGCCATGAGCACCGCCACCAACAGGACTTTGATCATCCGTTTCATCGACCAACCTCCTCTTTGCACTGACCTTTCCGGCTTCTCTGCGCTCACAATAACAGACCCAAGCTGCCGAGGGTATCGTATGGATGAACTATTTCTCCAGTTCTTGGCAACCTTCTGATCGCTCCTTCCGGAGACGCAAGACCGTGCTCACAAGGCCGTTCCCCGCTCGCTCGTCCCGTTAACCGTGCGTGGGGACCTCAGGGTACTCCGCGAGTAGCTTGCCGAGATCTTCCACTCGCTTCTGTGCTCGCTCCCTTGCTGCGCCCACCTGCGCCTCTTCGACTCTCTCCTCGGCATGGGGGCCGTCCCTGAGTTCCCTGAGTTGCTTGCCGGCCTCGGTGTTCAGAACGGCCTCCATCGCTACTTCGATGGGCTCACCACTCCGCTCCGACCGGATCCGAGCTTGTCGCATCAACACTTCGTTCGCCATCTCGGCGACGCTTTGATCCTCGCGCATGGTGCTCCTCTCCTTGCGCAAAACTTTCGCCCGGGGTGAGTATAACCTTGATCGGCTTCTCCTGGCTAACGGGCCGTAGTCAAGAAACTGGAGCCTTCAGCTTTCAGCCAGGGCAAGGGCTGAAAGCTGGGAGTCGAGCGCTGATAGCCCGTCGTTCATGAGGGCCAACCTTTATGCACGGTGCTGTAGATCAGCACAAAGATGAGGACCGTAAGGTAGGGTTCTTACACTTCCTGCGTACCCTTCGACCTACCGGCGACCAGGAAGCGCCACCAGGCGATGGCGACCTGTACAAGCGCGAAAGCAAGGAGAACCGCAAACAGGGTCCTGTATCCGAAACCCGTTATGACCCATCCGGCGACCAGCGGGAAGCCGAGGATCGCACCTTCGAAGAGCATGCCCGCCATCGGAAGCACCCGCGGCCTTACCTGCTCCTCCGAGACGTTGACCGCCTGCGCCTGCACGCTCGGCAGCGCGAGCCCGTAGCCCAAGCCCAAGAATGCTGAGGAAATCCCGTAGAAGAGGGTGTTGGAATCCACCACTAGGAACGACGCTACCGCGAGCGCCATGACGCTTACCGCCCCGGCGATCACGAGCCGCGAATCGAAGCGCGCCGCGAGTCCTGCGAGCACGAAGCGGGAGAAGATCACCGCTACTGTGTAGGTGACGTAGAAGACGGAGTAGTCGAGCCCTCTCTCGCCGGCGAAGGTAGGCTGGAAGCTCGTCATCGTGGTGAAGAGGCAGGCGAAAAGCAGGATCATCGCGAGCGAGAAGGCGGCCTCGGAGACCAAAATACGCCGCATCGCCGCGCCAAACGAGACCGTGGAGGCCACGTTTCCTTCCGCACCCCCATGTCCGGCATCCGTCCCGGCGTCAGAGACGAGCGCACCGACGACGAACGTAAGCGCCATGGAGACGAGGCAGAGGGCGCCGGCCACGAGGAACGTCCCACGGAAGCCCAGAGGTGTCTCGACCAGGAAACGGGAGATCACTGGTCCGACGCCGATTCCGACCTGCTGGGTGCCCGTGAGGTAGCCGAAGTACGCTGCCCTCCCCTCGTCGGTTACCATCGCGCTCATGACCATCGGCGTGGCCGCGTAGACCACAGCCCAGGCGGTGCCGAGCAGGACCCCGACCCCGACGAGCGGTGTCCAGCCTCCGGTAACGAGCGATGCGCCGACGGCCCCGATCCCGTAGGTCGCTATGGCTAGCGCCACCACCACGTGCGGCCTCAAGGCCTCGGGGTAGCGGATCAGGAGCCCAATGCAGAGGACCGCAGGCACCGCCGCGGCAGACAGGACCACGCCGAAATCCGCCTCGTCACCCCCAAGCTCTTGAACGTACAAGGGCAACAGCAAGAGCATCCCGAAAGCCGTCGAGATCCCGAGCGTTCCCAGCAATAACAACACCACAGCGGGGAGACCGCTCCGCAATTCCCCTCGTACTTCGCCTTCGTCTCGCGCCACGTCTTCTCCATCTGTTCTTCGTGTCGTTCGAGAAGATCCTAATACCGTGCTAATATCGTGTCCAACGAAATATAATGATTTGAAGTATCGATGTATCCGATAAGTCGGCAGTAAGGGGGATCTCTTGGAGCTCAGGCAGGTCAGGACTTTCCGGGTGGTGGCGGAGGAGCTTTCGTTCTCGCGGGCGGCGGCGAGGTTGGGTTACGTTCAGTCGAGTGTGAGCGCCCAGGTTGCGGCGCTGGAGCGGGAGCTCGGGGTGCGGTTATTCGACCGGTTGGGGCGGAGGATCTCGCTCACGGAGGCGGGATCTGTGATGCTCGCGTACTCCCGGGAGTTGCTGGTTCTCGCGGGAGAGGCGCGGGAGGCGGTTATCGACGCTGGTGCGGGCGAGGGCGAAGTGACGGGATCTCTCACGGTGAGCGCCCCCGAGACGCTCCTTACCTACAGGTTGCCGAGGCTCCTGGCCATCTTCCATGAGAGGCATCCCAAGGTCAGGCTCTCGGTGCGCCCGAGCGCTATCGGCCGGTTGGTGGGTAGCATGCGCCGGGCTGTCGATGAGGGCAGGGTGGACGTCGCATTCGTGCTCGATGGGACCGTTGTGGTTCCCGGGCTATCGGTAGAACCCTTGATAGAGGAGGGTGTGACCGTCATCGCTCCTTCCGACCACGCGCTGGCTTCGTCGACGTCGGTGGTTCCGCAGGATGTGACCGGTGAGACGATGCTATTGCCCGAAGCTCCGGAGTCAGGTTGCGCCTACCGGGGCCAGTTCGAGCGCCAGCTGGGGGAGAGTGGTGTTGTGCCGCCGGAGCGGATGGAATTCCAGAGCATAGAGGCCGTAAAGCAGTGTGTGGCCGCCGGCATGGGCATTTCTGTCCTGATCAGCGCGGCCGTGGAGGTCGAGATCGAGGACGGCCAACTAGCCGCACTGCGGTGGGAGGAGCCTTTCGAGGTCTTCACCCAGATGGTGTGGCACGAGAAACGGTGGAAGTCCCCGGCCCTGAGAGCGTTCCTGGAGACGGCCCGAGAGGTCTTCGTAAGATAGTAGTCGGGAA
>DATMVF010000236.1:0-4676 GCA_035563475.1 Rubrobacter sp. | reverse complement strand
GTCTCCTTCGGTTACGACCCGGAACAGCCGGTGCTGCGGGACATCGAGTTGGAGATACAGCCGGGCGAGGTGGCGGCGGTCGTGGGGGCCACCGGCGCGGGGAAGAGCACTCTGTCGAGCCTGATCCTGCGCCTCTACGACCCCGTGAAGGGCTCCGTGCTCATAGACGGGCGCGACGTTCGCGACTACAAGCCAGATTCGCTGGTCGAGCAGATCGGGGTGGTCCTCCAGGAGTCACTACTCTTCCAAACGACCATCCGGGAGAACATCGCGTACGGCAATCCCAAAGCGACCTTCGAGGAGATTCAGGAGGCCGCCCGCCTCGCCTACTGCGAGGACTTCATCCGAAACCTGCCGAAAGGGTTCGACACCGTGGTCGGGGAGCGGGGGAGCACGCTGTCGGGGGGACAGCGGCAGCGTATCGCCATCGCCCGCGCCGTGATCCGGGACGTCCCGATACTCATCCTGGATGAGCCGACGACCGGGCTCGACGCCGAGTCCGAGGAGATCGTAATGCGGGCGCTGGAGCGGCTGATGAAGGGACGGACGACGCTGATGATCGCCCACAAGCTCTCGACCGTGAGGCGGGCGGACAGGATCTACGTCCTCGAAGGCGGGGAGATCGCGGAGGAGGGGACGCACGAGGAACTGACGGCGCGCGGAGGAGCGTACGAGCGCGCGTTCCGCCTGCAGTCGATCCCCGGTCAGGACGTTGGATGATTACAGGAGGGTTTTAAGAGATGCCTCACGCAATATTGATCCTGGTAGACGCACTACGGGCAGATCACCTCGGCTGCTACGCTGGCGAGGACCTGGGCACCCCCAACATGGACCGGCTGGCGCGGCAGGGCGTCGTATTCGAGAACGCGATCAGTCAGGGGTCTTGGACCAGGCCATCGACTGCATCCATGATGACGGGTCTCTACCCCAGCCAGAACGGGGTCGGTACTCGCTGGAGCAAGACGAGCGAAGGGAGGCTCTCCGCCCGCACCCTCGATCCTTCCATCCCCACGCTGGCCGAGATCCTGACCGCCAACGGGCACACCACCGCCTTTATGGGCGGCAGCGCAGTCCTGAAGCCTCTGTTCGGCGTCACCCGAGGCTTCACCCACAATCTGTGGCGCTCCATCGCCAACGACGGCGCCGTCATCGTCGAGGACTTCGAGCAGTGGATACAGACCGAGCGCCCAGAAAGCTCCTTCTGCTACATGCACTTCATGGACGTACACAAACCCTTGCCGATGGAGACGATCCCCGCCCGGCTGGACACCGGTCTGGACCTCGATCTAGTCAAAGAGAGCAAGAACGAACTCATGAGCTACTACGCGGCCGCCGTCCGACGGGTAGATCAGTATATCGGGGGGGTTATTCGCGCCCTGGAGAGTGAGGGAATGCTAGAGGACACCCTGATCATCCTCAGCGCCGACCATGGCGAGGAGTTGGGGGAGCACGGCGGAATGCTCTCCCACGGACGTACCCTCTACAGGGAACTCTTGCACGTACCGCTTGTCATGCGGTTGCCCGGACAGGCTTTCGCCCGCGAGAGGATCGACCAACCGGTTCAGTTGATAGACTTCATGCCCACCATCCTCGACTATCTGCAGTGCCCGCCCATAGACGTGCCGGGACGGAGTCTTCTGACTTTGATCAGGGGTGAGGAGGCGGAGAGAGCCGCCGCCTTCAGCGAGCACGTGAAACCGGACCGATACAGCCAGTCGGTGACGACCCGCACGCACCAGCTTATCCAAAGTTATCGGCTTGAAGATTCCCGCCCGGGCTCCCCGGCGGATCTGCTACCCGGTCTTTCCGTGGCGGCCAAGGGACAACGGATCCAGGGGGGGCGCTTCATACCGACCAAAATATTCATACAGGGGGAAGAGCGACCGACGCTGAGCGGGATGGTGGAGCGGGTAGATACTGCAAGCAACTCGGTTTCGCTGATGGGCATTACCTGCCAGGTCAACGAAGACACCAGGTTCATAGGTAAGGAGGACAGTGGGCCCTTGACCTTTGACGGGCTGGCGGTTGGCGATCGGGTCACGCTGAACTTCACCGCTGAGTCCAATGGTCGGCGTGTAGCCACCACGATCAAGCGGAAGCCGCCAGGAGGAAAATCCAAGATCGAGGGACGAATCGAGCGGGTGCAGGCCCTAGAAGGCGGGCTGCGATCCGTAACGGTGCTCGGGATGGATGTCTTGATCGACAGCAACACGAAGATTCGGGCCATGAAGGACGAAAATCGAGAGGAGATAACGGTCAGTCCTGTGAATCGGGTGCTCACGGGAGATTTTATAGACGTGCACACAGAACTCTACGACGTTACGAGCGACCCCGCCGAGACCCGGGATATCGTGGATGAACGGCCGGACATCGCCCAGGAGCTGGAGGAGATGCTCGCTCTCTGGACCCAGTCGCTCCTGGGGCAGGTACAAGAGAGTACCGGCAGTGTGGACGTCGATCCGGAGACGATGGAGCAGCTCCGCCTCATGGGCTATGTCGAATGAGAAGGCTGGCATGTCTCGCCGGGTAATCGTCATAGGACTGGACTCCGCCCCGCCCAGCTTGCTCTTTGGGAGGATGCTGGAGCAGATGCCCAACCTCGCCGGGATGGTCGAGGGCGGCGTCCACGGCCCGTTGCGCAGCTGCGATCCTCCTATCACGGTCCCCGCCTGGCAGGTGATGTCCACGAGCGCGAGTCCCGGCCGGTTGGGACTCTACGGCTTTCGCCACCGCAGAGGGTATTCCTACACCGAGGGGTGGACCCCCAACTCCTACTCCGTCCGCCTGCCCAGAATCTGGGATGTGCTGGCTCGTCACGGCAAGCGGTCGTGTCTGGTCGGCGTGCCGCCAGGCTATCCTCCCAAACCGATTAACGGCTGGAGCGTCTCGTGCTTCCTCACGCCGCCAAATGCCGAGCAGTACACCTACCCCGCCCAGTTGAGAGGCGAGATCGAAAAGTTGGTTGGCACTTACCTCTTCGACGTAAAGTTCCGCATTGAGGACCGCGAGATCCTCCGCGAACAACTCTTCGAGATGACCGAGAAGCGTTTCGATGTCGTACATCATCTGGCCGCCACAAAGCCTTGGGACTTCTTCATGATGGTGGAGATCGGGGTGGACCGCCTGGGTCACGCCTTCTGGAAGTTCTTCGACCCCGAGCACCCGCGCTACGAGCCCGGCAATCCCTACGAGGGCGTAGCCGACGAGTACTACAGGCTTATAGACCGCCGGCTAGGGGAGCTCCTGGAGACGCTTGAAGACGCCGTTTTCCTTATCGTCTCTGACCATGGCTCGAAGGCGATGCACGGTGCCTTCTGCATCAATGAGTGGCTTATCGAGCGAGGCTACCTGAAGCTCGAGGAAAGACCCGAGAGCATCGTCGCGCTCGACAAAGCCGCCGTGGATTGGGGCGCGACGAGGGCCTGGGGCTGGGGCGGCTACTACGCTCGCATCTTCCTCAACGTGGAGGGGCGTGAGGGGCAGGGTGTGATCCCCGCCGGCCGCTACGAGGAGGAGCGCGAGGAGCTGGCCGAGGAGCTTCGCACGATAACGCGCCCGGACGGGGCGCGGATGCGCGTAGAAGTATTCCGGCCCGAGGAGATCTACGGCGCTGCATTGGGCAACCCTCCCGACCTGATGGTCTACTTCGACGATCTTGATTGGCGCTCGGCGGGGACCGTCGGACACGATGGCTTCTACCTCTCCGAGAACGACACCGGTCCTGACGACTCGGTACACGCGATGGACGGCATCTTCGTCCTCTACGACCCGGAGCGGCGATGCGCTCACAGCAGCGTGGAGGGGGCGGGTATCCTGGACGTAGCCCCGACTGTCCTGGAGTTGATGGGCGTCCCTGCGCCCGCAGGTATGGAAGGCCGCCCCATCGAGCTGATCAGCAAAGAGGAAGTCTTCCCATGATCGTACGAAATAGTGCCCCGTCTCACCACACCGACACAAGGAGCTTCTAGTTGAGTCACATCACTACCGGCACGCACCACGACTCGCCCGGCGGAGCACCGGCCTCCCGGCGGGGGCTGCGACGTATCGGCGCGGTGCTGGCTGGCAGCATCGTGCTTGCTGCCCTGCTGCTTATTCTGGCGAACCTGGCCTTCGCGCAGTCCGCCAAGAAGAAGAAGGTCCAGCCCGACCTTCAGCCCTTTTTGGTCGAGGACATCTACCCCGGCGAGACCGGCTCGGAGCCCAATTGGCTGATGGACTTCAAGGGGACGCTGTTGTTCGCAGCCAATCATCCGAGGTTCGCAGAGGAACTGTGGAGGAGCAACGGTACGAAGCCAGGTACGAGGCTCGTCAAGGACATAGACCCCGGTCCCCTGGTAATAAAGAAGATGGAGAACACGGAGACTGGTTCGTCGGCGCCTGACAGTGTATTGCGCACTAAAAAGTGGATCTACTTCCAGGCCAACACAGTCAAGTACGGCGAGGAGCTGTGGAAGAGCGACGGAACCGAGTGGGGCACCAAGGTTGTCAAGGACATCGTCCCAGGCCAGGGCGATTCAGGTCCCGAAGACATCGTGTCCACAGGCCCGAGAACGACTTTCTTCAGGGCGTGGGACAAGAAGCACGGCGAGGAGCTGTGGAAAACCGACGGGACCGAGAAAGGCACCACGCTCGTCAAGGACATAAACACCGACTTGCCTCCTGGAGAGCGCTGCGAC
>DATMVF010000235.1:0-10799 GCA_035563475.1 Rubrobacter sp. | reverse complement strand
CCAAGGAGGTTCAGGAAGAGCCCGAAGAGGAGCAGCACGGCGATGGAGAGCAGCGCAAAACCGCGGTCCTCCAGCCCGAGCAGGCGGGTAAAGATCCCGAAGATCTGGGGTACGACCGAGACCAGGACGACGCCCAAGGCTATGAGCAGCGAGAGGAGCAGATCGAGCCTGCTCCCCCCCGCGCGGTACCTGTAGGTGCCGTACCCCGCGAAGAGCGCGGCGATGACGAGGCCCGCGATGCTCACCTGTCCGGCGGCGAGGCTCACAGCGTGGAGGGCTCCGCGGGAGCCTTGTGTACACGCTCCACCTGTGGCCTCCACAGCGAGGTGGCTGGGATCTTCGAGGTGTCGCAGCGGTGGGCGTACCTACCGGCTATCTCGGTGACCTCCTCCAGCAGTCCTTCGCTCAAAGTGGTCGGTTGCAATCCCAGATCCAGGAAGCGATCGTGGCGGACGTGCAGATCGTTCTCGGCGGCCTCGTTGCGTGGGTTCTGCAAGTAATCTATCTCTGCGCCCGTGCGCTCGGAGACCAGCCTGGCAAGGTCGCGCAAACGGTGAGTCTCGGTCATCTGGTTGTAGACGTTGACCCGGTCGCCCCTCTCGGGCGGGTTCTCCAGGGCGAGCTGTATGCAGCGCACGGTGTCCTGGATGTGGATGAAAGCGCGGGTCTGGCCGCCCGTGCCGTGGACGGTGAGCGGATAGCCTACGGCGGCCTGCATCAGGAAGCGGTTGAGGACGGTGCCGTAGTCGCCGTCGTAGTCGAAGCGGTTTATGAGGCGCTCGTCCAGCCTGGTCTCTTCGGTCTGGGTTCCCCACACGATGCCCTGGTGCAGGTCGGTGACGCGCGTCAGGTCGTTCTTGTTGTAGTAGGCGAACAGGAGCTGATCCTGGGTCTTGGTCATGTGGTAGATGCTGCCCGGGTTCGGCGGGTAGAGTATCTCCTGCTCCACCAGCTCGCCCCCGTCGGTCTCGACCTTGACCGTCAGATACCCCTCGGGGATCTGCATCCCTGCCGAGCCGTAGCCGTAGACGCCCATGGTCCCCAGATGCACCACGTGGGTGTCGAGCCCGCTCTCGGTGATCGCCGCCAGCAGGTTGTTGGTCGCGTTGAGGTTGTTGTCCACGGTGTAGCGCTTGTGGTAGCTGGACTTCATCGAATAGGGGGCAGCCCGTTGCTCGGCGAAGTGGATGACCGCGTCGGGCTGCCACTCGAGGAGCAGATCATAGAGCTGGCGGTAGTTCTTGGCGACGTTGATGTTGTGGAAGTCTATCCGGTTGCCGGTTAGCTCCTCCCAGACCGCGAGGCGCTCGCCCGTAGGGCGGATCGGGGTGAGGGATTCGCATTCAAGCTCGATGTCTATCTTGCGCCGGGAGAGGTTGTCGACGATGGCCACCTCGTATCCTTGCGCCGAGAGGTGCAGCGAGGTGGGCCAGCCGCAGAAGCCGTCGCCGCCTAGAACCAATACCTTCATTAATCGCACTCCCTTACTGCTCTACGATACATCCATTTTGTCGTTCAGAGTCAGGCCCGAACCGAACATGCCAGCCGACGATTGTAACGGAAAAATCGTTGAACGAATACTGAATCAGTGTAAACGCTCTGTTCCGCTCTTCCTGCGGTCCGGCAAGCCGGCCCCGCCGGTTCACCTCCGGACATGGCTCTGACAACCTACCGGTTAGCATACCCGGCGGACGCTATATTAACGCAGATTAATAGAAATGAACATCGCTGGCCCGGCTGGGTACAATAGCCCCCGCCCTGAAGATCGGCAAAGGATGTCTCAGGACGTGGCACTGGAACAGGAAAGGACTGCTTCTCGGTCTGCGGACGCGTCTGCCGGAGGTGGGGAACCTCTACGCAAAGCTGGTCTGTTGCTCGCCGGGCTGGGTGTCTTCGCGCTCGTCCTGGTCCTCTACCTAGAGACCCTGGCTCCCACGGTCCTGTATCTACAGGACCCCGAGCTGCTCGACGCTGTGATGCTGCAGATGCAGGTCTCGGTGCTTGGCATCGCGCACCCTACCGGCTACCCGACCTACCTGATGCTGACACACCTCTTCACCTACCTGCCGTTCGGGGATCCCGCCTACCGCGTGAACCTCGGTTCCGCCTTCTACGCAGCGCTGGCCGTGTTGGCCGTCTACGCGGCCGGGCTCTTGCTCGGCCGGCGGATCGTGGCCGCTGCGACTGGCGCCCTGGTTTTCGGGCTGGGGACGGCCCTCTGGTCCCAGGCCGTTATCGCGGAGGTGTACACCCTCAACGCCCTGCTCGTATCCGTCACCATCGTCGTCCTGCTACTCTGGCGCGAGCACCGCCAAGACCGCTACCTGCTGCTCTCGGCCTTCCTCGTGGGGCTCTGCCTGACCAACCATCTCACCAGCGGATTGCTCTTGCCGGCCGGCCTCCTCTTCGTCGCCCTCGTAGACTGGCGCAGGCTGGTCGACTTCAGGCTCGTCTTAGGGGGCGCCGGACTCTTCGTGCTGGGACTCATTCCCTACCTGTATCTGCCCATCAGGGCCGCGATGGACCCGCCCATGGAAGCGAACAACCCTACCGACTTCGGGCGCTTCTGGTACGTAATCAGCGGGGGGAACCTGACCGGCTCGTTCTTCTCCTTCGGGCCTCTGGAGATGCCGGCGAGGATGGTCTTCTACTGGGAGCACCTGCTCGATAACATGCCCTTTCTCGTGATTATGGTCGCGTTGCCGGGCGCCGTCTTTCTGCTTCTCAGGGACCGCGCGGTGGGTATCTTCCTCGGGGTTCTCTTCTTCGGCTGGCTCTTTCACGCCGCCCTGAACGACATCCCCGACATCGACCTCTACTTCATACCGACCTACCTCGTGCTCTCGCTTTGGGCTGCGGCCGGGATCGGGACGCTGCTCGCCGAGGTCGAAACGCTCGTCTCCGGCTCACCCGGGGTATCGAAGGGGGCTATCCTCGGCGTGCTCTCGGCGATGGTGCTCGTGTTGCCGTTGCTCGGTGTGAGCGAGACCTACGCGAAGAACGACATGAGCGGCGTCTACCGGGGGCGCCAAGAGATCGAGGCCGTCGCCGATAACGCGGCCCCGAACGCCACCATCCTGCACCACAGGAGCGGCATGTGGTACATGGTCCTCGTCGAGAAGCGTCGCAGGGACCTGACCATCGTCGACCCCTTCTACCACAACAAAGAGGTCGAATACGCGGACATAGTCTGGCCCGACGATATAGACCTCGCGACCACGGACCGCCGCTACGGGACCGACGACCTCTCGGGGGTGAGTACGGCCAAGAAGGCCGCGAAAGAGGGTCGTGTGTACGTCCTCGACCAGGGGTCCACGGACCCCGAGCGCTTCAGGAACGCCGGCTTCGAGGTGGTCCCCGTAAGGTCGGGCCTCCTCTACGAGCTGGTGCCGCCGGGCAGGGAGCCCTACGCCGGTTAGCTACCCTCCGCTTGGTCGCCTTCCGGTCGGCCGCTTTCCCTGCTTCTCGCTCTCGGCGGTGCGACAATCCTCAGCGGAGCACTGCCTGAGCGCATCGAGTTGCGTTTCGAGTCGCTGCGTGATCTCGGGCGGAGCGGTCGCGTAGATGTTGTCCAGTTGGTGGGGATCTTTCCTCAAGTCGTACAGTTCGTGTTCGCCGGTCTTGTAATCGACGTACAGGTAGTTGTTGGTACGGAGGGCTTTGAGCCACGGCCTGCCCCATTCCTCGCTCGATTGGGCGCTCGCGGCCGACGTCCGCCGCCAGTCGCCCGGCAGCGGGTCGCCCGTAAGCAGCGGCACCACCGTGCTCTCGGTGATAAACGGCGGGTGTGGCACGCCACTGCGCTCCGCGACGGACTCGATAACGAAGCGCTGGCGCCAGTCTCGCAGGGGCGTGGGGTCGTCCTTTAGCAGCGGCTTCAGCGAGCGCCCGTCCACAAAGGACGGCGGCTCGGCCCCGGCAAGGTCGGCGAAGGTCGGCGCGAGGTCGTTGTTTAGCACCATGTGATGCAGGGTCTCGCCTTCGGGCACGCCGGGACCGCGTACGATGAGCGGTACGCGGATGTCTTCCTCGTAGGGCGTCCATTTTCCGGCCCCCAGCCTGTGCTGGCCCAGGTGGAAGCCGTTGTCCGAGGTGAACACTATGTAGGTATTGTCCAGTTCGCCGCTGGCGCGCAGCGCTCCTATGAGGTCTCCTATCATGTCGTCCACGGCCAGCATGGACTGTAGACGCTTGCGGTAGAGCTCTTCCATGTATCTCTTCTGCTCCAGGCTCAGTGGTGGGTTGTCGCTCACCCAGTCCGGCTTGTCGGAGACGTCCTTCTCGTCGAACGAAGGCGGACGAGGCAGCGAGACGGCGGGGTAGGCGTTCTCGTCCCTGGGGGCCGGGGATGCCGGCTGGTGGGGGGCCTTCGTACCGATCCACATCAGGAACGGCCTGTCTGCCGTAAAGAACGGCGGGTCGGCCCCCGCCGTGCGCGTGATGTAGTCGGAGGCCTTGTCCGACATGACGTCGGTATCGTAGTAGGACTCGGGTTCGTAGCTGACCAGATGGCCGTTCTCGTTGAACGTGTGGCTGAGGTAGTTGCCGGTCACCGCGTACCACTCGTCCCACCCCGGAGGGATGTAGGTCTCTTTGTAGCCGTTGAGATACTTCCCGAAGAACGCCGTCCTGTAGCCCTGCTCCTTGACCCAAGTGGCCATCGTCGAGTCTTCGTGGCCGACGTAGCGGAACTTCTGGAAGCCGCCGCGCGGCGGGTCGTTGCTGAGAATCTCGTGGTTGTGGGTGTACTGGCCGCGCAGGATGGTGGCCCTGGAAGGACAGCACAAGGAGTTGGTCACGAACGCGTTGTCGAAGGTCGTGCCCTCCTCTATAAGCAGCGACTCGAGGTTGGGCATGTGCCTGAGAGCGCGGGCATTCAGGTCGTTCAAGGCCAGATCGTCGGTGAGGATGAGAATGACGTTGGGTCGTTTCGGCTCCTGCTTCTGGTCCTCGGCCTGTTGCCCCTCAGCCGAAGGGAAGCAGGCCGAGAGGGCGCAGACCACGGCCAGCCCGAGGAGCGCGTACAAGGCTACAAAGAGTATTCTCTTGGTCTGATCCACTACCTTCACGTCCGCATCGCCGGACGGCGCACCGGTGCGCCGTTCGGATATCCTTTAGCTTTACCCGGGCGAGGGTCTTTGCAAGCTTCTTCGAAGCGCTCGACCTTCCGGGTCTGTGTTTCATCCAGGTTAAGTGTTATACATTCCCGCGATGGGCGAGTCCAATTCCAGAAGACCGGCGAAGCGCAAGGAGCCGGAGGCAACCGTTCGCTCTTTGCGGCCGGTGGGCCCTACGCTCCACCCGAAAGGGGCGCCGCAAACCGGCTCCCGCGGAGCGGCGTTTGATCTCTGATCTGCTCTATGCCCTCCCCGCGGCGTTCCTGATCGGGGTTCTGCCAGGATGGTTCTGGACGCGGTGCCTGCTGGCCTCGGGCGACCGCGCCGAGCAGCTCGCCTACACCGTGGCGCTCTCCCTCACGCTCGTGCCCACGGTCGCGCTCGCGCAGACCTACCTCTTTGCGACGGGCGTCACCTTCGGGGTGACCGTCGTCTCGGTGGCGCTGGTATCCCTGACGGGCCTTGGGGCATATTTGCTCTTCGGAGCAGCCAAAGAGAGCGAGGAACCACTCTCGCCCCCGCCTTCGCCTCCCGGCTTTGCGACGCTCGCGCCACTCGCCGCGGCCCTCGCCCTGGCCCTCCTGATGTTTCTCGGCCTTGCGTCCACAGAATGGTTGATGATCCCGATAGCTGTCCTCGTGATCGCTGGCGGGATCGCCTACTTCTCGGGCGGGCGGGAGAGAGAAGCGCCCCCGGCCGGAGATGGGGGCTCGGTCTCCGCGGTGTGGCGCTACCCGTTGCTCTCCCTGGTGCTCCTGCTCGTGCTCGCGCGAGGCTACCTGGGCCCTATCGTAAACGGCTGGTCCTACCCAAGGGGCGTGGACCGCTACGAGCACGCGGTGATGGCGGGCATGATGATGAGGGAAGGGTCGAACGAGGCGTTCATGCTCTACCCGCCGGGCTTCCACCTCCTCACCGCCATGATCTCGCGCCTCAGCGGCATCGAGCCGCTGGAGGTCTTCCCGAGCCTTGCTCCCATGCTCCCTCTCTTGGGTGCGCTGGCCCTTTACGCGCTGGCTAAGCGCCTCTGGGGCTGGGAGTACGGGGTGGCGGCGGCCCTCACCGCAGGCCTTCTCCTGGGGGGCACGTACCTGCACTTCGAGGAGGCCCGCTACCCGAACTTCGTAGGGGAGTATTTCCTGATCGTGCTTGCCATAGCCGCCCTGGTCGGGATGTACGCCGCTCCGTCGGCGCGCGCTGGTCTGTTGCTAGCGCTACTCGGCTCCTCGACGGTCCTCTACCATCAGATAGCGGGCTACAGCCTCGCCGTGCTGCTCGGTTTGGTATGTGTTCTCTTCCTGCCCTACCTGCTCCTTAGGGAGCGCAGGAAAGGGGTGTACCTCGCTCTCTCGCTCGCGCTCCTCGGTCTCCTCTCCGTTGCCTACGCCTGGGACACCTACGACCTGCCCAGCCTGGTGGCAGGGATGCTCGGCGCATCGGAGACGGGGAGGGGAGGGGAGGCCGTGGCGATGGCGATCGGGACCAAGCCGGCGAACGGGCCCGGACACTTCCTCATGACGATGTCACACCCCGTTCTCTGGCTCGGTTTGCTCGGTCTGGCGCTCATGCTCGCGGGCGGCAAGGACGCGAAGGGCACCCCTGACATCCTCGCGCGCCTCACCCTGCTGGTGTGGACCTTGCTGCTGTTCTTCGGCAGCCTGACCTCCTACAGCGGTTTCCCCGACCGCTTCGAGCGTGACCTCGGCGTTCCCCTGGCGCTGCTCGCAGCCCTCACCCTCGTCACCCTGGTGCGGCTGTCGACCCGCTCGGGCGGACCCGCCGTCTATGTGGCGGCCCTATTCGCCGTCACCCTCTCGATCACCCTCGTAGGCGCCCAAGCCGTACTGAGCCTGGAGCAAGCCGCAGGACCCAGCGCGCGCCCCAAAGACAGGCCTGCTCCGGCCGAGGTCGTCGCCGCAGGGACGTGGCTCGAGCGGCACAACGAAGGAGGGAGCATAGTCGCGACTCCTTACCTGGAGTACGTCCCGAGCCGGGCCATGCTCGCGATGGGCGGATACACGCGGATGCAGTCCTACGACGCGGCCAGGATAAGGCGGGCGAGGGATCTCCCGCCCTTTGGGGCCCCTCCGCTGTGGGACGCACTGTGGGTGCTGGAGCATCCGGCGAGCGGGCGTACCGCACGACTCCTGGAGAAAAACGACGTGCGCTACGTGGTGTTCCACAAGGGCTATCCGTGGATAGACTGGCGCCCTTTCGCGCTCCAGAGCGACCTCTACACGACGGTCTACGAGAACGGCAGCGTCATCATCTTCGCGCCCCGCCAGAACTAGCAACCGCCGGGGCCACTATAATCCCCTGCGCAGCTTCTGGGGAGGTCCGGTGGTGGAGTACGAGAAAGAGAACAGAAAGGGCAAGGGCGTGGCCTTCGTGCTCGCGGTCTACGCCGCGAGCCGGCTGTTCTACCTGATCTCGGGCTCTCTGCTCGCCCACCTCGTGCCGACCTCTGGCTTCCAGAGAGTAACCCTGGATGTGCCCCCGGGGAGCATGAACATCTGGTCGCATTGGGATGGTGAGCACTACGTCAGACTGGCCATGGGCGGCTACCTCACCCCCCCTGACAACGTCTCCCCGGCCTTCTTCCCCCTGTACCCGCTGCTCATGAGATCCTTCGCCGAGCTCTTCGGCGGTCCCATCTCCAGGGAAGTCCTCTCCGTGTGGGGACCTCTCATCTCCCTGCTCTTTCTGCCTTTCGCCTTCTACTTCATCTACAACATTGCCGTCGAGGGCTGGGGGGAGCGAGTAGCGAGAGATACCGTCCTTATCCTGGCCCTCTTCCCTACCACGTTCTTCTTGAACGCCGCGTACACGGAGAGCCTCTTTCTAGCGCTCTCAGCGGGCTCCCTCTGGGCGATGAGGGTAAGGAAGGACCTGCTGCTTGCGTGTGTACTGGCTGCTCTTGCCGCCGCCACGCGCAATGTAGGGATATTTCTGGTCGTTCCCCTCTTGTACGAGTGGATAAAGGACATAGAGAGATTTCGTTGGCGGGGGATCTACCTGCTGCTGGCGCCTGGTGGGCTATTGGCATATATGGGTTATCTGTGGGTACGCTTCGGAGACCCTCTCCTCTTCTACTCTGCCCAGGAGAGCTGGGGAAGGCAGGCCACAGGGCCGCTCGACACCGCGAGCAGAGCCTGGGGAACGGCCGTCGAAGGGGCGGGCAGACTCCTCGAGTATGACCTTTGGGCCCATCCCTCGTTCGGCAATGCGGCGAATCGACTCGCCGGGGCTGGCGACTTCTTCAACCTGGCCTTCTTCGTCTTCGCCACGGTCGTATTGCTCGCCGGGCTCAGATACCTGCCCCTATCCCTGACCGTCTACGGTTTGCTGCTCGTCGCCCCCGCCGCGCTCTTCGGGACGCCGGGGAGCCCGCTGATGGGCGCCCCACGGTACGTGCTCGTCGCATTCCCCGTTTTCATCGTGCTCGCGCTCCTGTTCAAGAACAGGGTGCTCCTCGGCGGATGGCTCGTCGTGAGCACCCTCATTTCCCTCGCAATGTGCGGACTTTTCGTGAGCTGGCGCTTCGTCGCATGAGAGCGGGTTGGGGATCAACCCGCTCTCAGCACGCTACGCCCTGCGGGCTTCGCTTTCAGCACGCTCCGGCTTCGCCTCCGCTTGTCGGCCCGCCGCCTCCCTCCGGTCGGCGGCTTGTCAGCACTTCAGCAAGTCGTTTCGTAACCTCGCCGAGAGCGCAGAACGTGACTGCCGCTTGAAGCGGTTCGTCGTGCGCGGCAAGGCGAGGTCCGGAGCAGGAGAGGCTGACCTGCTGACAAGCGAGGGTCGAAGACCCGAAGCGTGCTGAAGTGCTGACGAGCGACCGAAGGGAGCGTGCTGAGAGGCGCGAAGCGCCGTGCTTTATAATGGCCCGAACGTGTTCTATGGGAAACGTCTTGGGGGAGGAGGTGTCGGGATGGCGGAGAGGGAGTTCAGGCTTCCTGGCTCTCCCTACGAGGAGCTGGTCAACATTATCGTGGCGTACGGAACCCGCGACGAGGCGGCGAGGGCCGGGGACGTGGGCAAGCTAGACTCGGTGCATCAGTCGAGCGTCAGCCGCAACAACGCCTTCCTCACGGAGATCGGGGTTCTGCAGGGAGAGAGCAAGAAGCTGATCACACGCCGCGGACGCTCTCTGGCCGTGGCCCTGGCGCACAATGATAACGCCGGGGTGAGGAGCAACTGGCGCGCGATAGTCGCGGCCAGCGAGTTCTTGCAGAACGTCGTCTCCGCCGTGAAGCTGCGCGAGGGAATGCTCTACCCCACCGTCCAGGCTTACATAGCCCACGCCGCGGGCCAGCCCCGCAACAAACCCGTGATGAACGGCGCCGGCGCCATCATCGAGATTCTGAAGGCCTCCGGTATGCTCAAAGAGGAGGCCGGGGAGCTGGTCGCAACCTTCGACGAGCGGCCCGAAGACATCGTCTCTGAGGACGATTCGCCCGCAAAGACTTCCGAGTCGAAGGAATCCGTGGTCACCGCGACCGTGGGCGGGGCCCCGGCGGACGTGCCTACATCCCCTACGGTCAGCATCCACGTCCAGGTCAGGTGTACGGCCGATGAGATCGAGGATCTCGCCCCGCGGCTGAAGGCGCTGCTCAGGGAGCTCTCTACAGAACCCTAGCGCACGCCCGGAGGAGGTCGGAGAGTTGGACGTCTTCCATCGCCCTGCGTTCTCCGGCGATGCAGAACGTCGAGAAGGGGCTGCACTCGGGGTAGAGTTCGATCCAGTGCGCGGCCAGCTCCTCGACGACGGTGGTTACGCTGCTGCAGATCACCAGGTCGGGGCCGACGCGCGCGACCTCCCGGTCCAGGGTCTCGGGGTGGACCTCGAGCACCTCCACGTTCGGATGTAGCTCCCTGATAACGATGGCTATCGACTGACGATACGAAGTAAGTTCGTTGGCCACGAGGATGCATCTCAAGCCCATACTGCAATGGTGACCTCTGGAAGGACGTCCAGCATCATGAAATAGGGGGATCTTTTTCTAGCCCTAATGGGCTAGTCCGCCAGCTCCTCGGCCTTGTCCACGATGGAGAGCAGATCGGGGAGCTGGATCTCGGCGTACTCCACGCGTCTGCCGCCGATAGATGCTACCGACAGCGAGGCGTTCTCGGGGTAGAGTTCCACCCACACCCGCACACGGCTCTTCAACGCTTCCGTGGCCTTGCTGCAAATGACCATGTCGGGTGAGAAGCGCTCGATGGCGGGATCCAGGGCCTCCGGTTCTACGATCTCTATCTCGACCTCGGGTCGTAGCTGGCCGATGACCGCCGCTATACCCTCGCGGTAGGCGCGCGGCTCGTTGGCCATCAGGACCCGCAGCCTACCCCCCCGGCGCCGCGCAGAGGCCGCCTTCGCCGCAGGGTCTTTGGAGCGCTTGTGGGGCGACTTCGGCAAGAAGGGCGTGTCTCCTCGGGTAGCTTCGTGCTTCGAACCTGTCTGCGCGGTCATCGACACGAGCATCATTGATTCTAGCACGGTGAGCCCCACATAAAGTCGGCCGGCAACGTCGCTGGTCCTGCATCGAGGGCCACGAACGCCTAACGAATCTCGACAAGGCCGTGGCGGGCGGCGAACACCAGGGCCTGTAGCCTGGAGTGGACATCGAGCTTGCCCAGTATGTTGACCATGTGGGTGCGTTCGGTCTCCACGGTGATGTGCAGCTT
>DATMVF010000234.1:0-2465 GCA_035563475.1 Rubrobacter sp. | reverse complement strand
CCTGCGGAGTCGAGGCGCAGGGGAGAGATGATGGAGGATCTGAAACTGCGCAGGGCGTAGAGCGTGGCCATAGTCAGGACTGTTGCAGCCGCCGCACCGAAGAGATAGCCTGCGCCGACGGCCATACCGATAGCGCTAACTGCCCAGAGGCTCGCGGCGGTGGTAAGGCCCCTCACGTCCCTGCCCTGCCTGATTATGGCGCCCGCCCCGAGAAAGCCGACGCCGGCTATGATCTGGGCGGCGATCCTGGTCGGGTCGAACTGGAGACCTCCACTTCCGAGCGCCGCCCGCGTGAACGGTTCGAAGCCGTAGGCCGAGACCAGGGTAAAGAGCGCCGCGCCGAGGCCGAGCAGGATGTGCGTCCTGAACCCGGCCGGCTGGTCGCGGGTCTCCCGCTCGAAACCGATCGCGCCGCACAGTAAGGATGCCAGGACGAGACGAAGAACGACCTCCCAGTAGGGAATCGTCAGTTCGGCCATGCGGATCTTGCTTTGAAGGCTTCAGGCATCAGGTTACAGGCTTCAGGAAATACTGTGTGCATGGCACCTGACCTTACGATCCCACCGGGAGAAAGATTGCCGATACGTGTTCCGTTATGGAGATGAGTCCCAAGATTCTGATGCCTGTAGCCTATTCTCCTTCTTGGCGCGGCAGGAGGTTCTGGGCCTGTCCGTAGAGGCGGGCGCGAAGGTCCTCGAAGGTGATGCCGTTTAGAGAAGGCAGCTCGAAGTCTTTGAGCATCCGCGTCAGGACGCCGCCGCCGCCCAGCTCGATCCACTCCTCCACCCTCATCTTCGCCAGCGTCTCGACGACCCTGACCCAGCGCACGGGGGCGACCATCTGCTCCTTGAGCGCCTCCTTGACGGCGTCGGCCTTGGTTAGCACCGCACCATCCATGGCGCTCACTATCGGGACCTGCGGCACCTGGAACTCGACGGAATCCAGGACTCCGCGCATTTTCTCGCCGGCCACCGCCACGTACGGAGAGTGGGCGGCGAAGGAGACATTCAGCGGGATCTTGCGCCCCCTGATCTTGGAGACGGCGTCCCCGAGGGCGTCGCGCAGCCCGGAGACGACCGTCTGGCGCGGTGAGTTGTAGTTGGCTACCACGGGGCCGCCGGGTCCGCCGAGCGCCTTCTCGACCTCTTCGGGATCCGTCCTGAGTATCGCGACCATCCCGCCGGGACACTCTCTGGCGGCCTCGGCGAGGAAGTGGTCGCGCTGCGCTACGAGCCAGAGGCCCGTCTCGAAGTCGAAGCATCCGGCCGCGTACGCCGCGCCGTACTCGCCGAGAGAGTGGCCGGCCACCACGTCGGGACTCACATCCATGGTGCGGCTCTCGTCAGCGTCCCGCGCCGCGCGGACGAAGATCTTTACCTGGTCGGGGATACGCTCCCCGACGACGCGCCGGATCTCCGGCACCATCTCGGGAGCGGGTTCGGATACTCCGCCACCCTGCCCGGGAAACACGAACGCTCTCATCTCTATGCGCCAGTCCTCGATAACACTCGGAGATACGACCCTACCCTAAAGAGTAGGGAAAAGTTGTACCACAAGGAGGCGGGTTGGGGAGGTTTCACCTTTCCCAACCCGCGCTGGTCAGCATGTCAGCTTTCGCATGGGCAGGTCCTTGCTGACCTGCTGACAAGGCGGCAAAGCCACCGGGCTGACAAGCGAAGCCCGAAGGGCGGAGCGTGCTGACCAGCCGAAGTGCTATGGTGCCAGGATTCGCAGGGATCCTGGCAGCACCCGCGCCTCGAAGTGGCGGGTGTGCGCGAGCATCTCACCGTCTACGTGCGCCGGTATCTCTTCGGAGAGCTCTATCGCGATCTTCCGCGCACGGGCAGAATGCACCTTCCGATGCTTCGATAGGGTGCCCCCTAACGCCGCCGGTATGAGCCGCAGAACCTCGATCCGGTTCACCTCCTCGGACCAGATCACATCGAACAGACCATCGTCCAGTATCGCCCCAGGCGCGAGCCGGAACATCGAGCCGTACGTGGTGCCCAGGGCCACGGCGACGAGTATGGTCTTGGCCTCGACGACCTCGCCGTCGATGACGAGGGTGGCCTCGTGGCACCGAAAATCCTTGAGTAACCGCCCGACCGACCACAGGTACCTTCCCATCCCTCCGAGATACGTAGGCGCCAGGGCGACACCGGCCGCGACCTCGGCATCGAAGCCGATACCGAGGCCGTTGTTGAACGGAACCCCGTTAACCTCCGCCGTATCGACAACGCGGACTTTTCCCTCGACGAGTATCCCCAGCGCCCGCCGGAGATTCGTGCCCACCCCGAGCGCCTTGACGTAGTCGTTGCCGCTGCCGGCGGGCAGCACACCCATGGTCCGGCCCGTTCCGGCGCACGCCGCCGCTACCTCGTGAACCGTACCGTCTCCACCGACCGCCACCACTGGCACCTCTTCGGGCAGCCCGTACACGATGGCGCCCGCGTGGCCAGGCCCCC
>DATMVF010000233.1:0-5487 GCA_035563475.1 Rubrobacter sp. | reverse complement strand
CCCTCGACCTGACGCTGACGGCCGAGTACGGAAAATCGATACCCCAGCTCGCCGAGGCCGTGCGGCGCAACGTGGCCAACAGGGTGGAGAGCCTGGTCGGCCTTCGCGTGACCGAGGTCAACATAACGGTCTCCAACATCTTCTTCCCCCAGCAGGAGGCGGAGCAGGAGCGCCAAAGGCAGATCGAGCAGGAGCGCCGCGAGCAGGAGGCCCAGGAACAGCAGCGGGTCCAGTAAAGAGCGGTTCATCCGAGAGCAGGGCTTATCTTGTCAGACGGAATCCAACTCGCGAGGGCCGCGACCGAAGCAGCCCTCGCGACCGAAGGTGTTTACTCCATGGGGCGTGGGCGCTACGCCGAGGCCGCGACCTACGAGGGAAACGAGAAAATCCTGGGAGTGGTGGTCGGTCCAGAGGATCTGGAGATCCACATCGTCGCCGCCTACCCGTTGCCAAGGCCGATACCAGAGATCGCCGAGAACATAAGGGAGCGCGTGGCGCCACAGGCTGGTGGGCGCAGGACCATGGTGGTAGTCGAGGACCTCGAGGTGGGCGAAGATGAGCGTCTTTAACAGGATAGTAATGACACTGTTGTTCGCCGGCCTCTTCGTGCTCGGCGTATACACGGTAGTCTACAGCTTCGACCTGTTCGGTCGCAGCCTGACCTCGCTGCCTATCTCCGACTTCTCCAGCGGCCTGCAGGACTTCGTCGGGCGTGTGGAAGACGGCAACCTCTCCGTTCTCACGATAATCACCCTGGTTCTCATAGCGATACTCGGCCTGATCTGGTTTATCGCCGAGCTCAGGCCATCTACTCCGAGTAACGTGCGCGTGGGAGATGGCACTTACGTGACCCGCGGCGTGGTCGGGGAGGAGGTCTCCACGGCCGCCGAGCAGGTTCCTGATGTTCTCGGCTCCTCGGTCGGCGTGAAGGCCAGGCGAAGTCCGGGCGCCCGGGTAGACCTCGAAGCCAGGGTGAGGCGGGGCGAAGACCTCGAGACGATCAGGTCTGGCCTGCGCACCACGGTCCAGGAACACCTCTCGGAGAAGGGGTTACCGGTGAGCAGGCTCAACGTCAAGCTCGTCGAAGCGGACCCCAGGCAGACGAAGACGAGGGTACAGTGAACGCCCTGAATCGCCTCATCCTTCTCGTAGTGGCCCTGCTGCTCGTCGCCGTCCCCGTACTGCTACTGCTCATGAACTGGGGGCTCATCCAGGCCGACGTGGTAGATCAGTACACAAGGTACAGGAGTGCGGTCCAGGCCCTTGGCGGCTTCCAGGCCTCCGCTCTCACTACGGCGGCGAGGGTCGTGATCGCCGTCGTCGGCGCCCTCGTGGCCCTGATAGCGCTGCTGCTGCTGCTCAGGGAACTCACGCTCGGGCGCAGGGTCTCCAGGAGCACCGTTATGGAGGACACGCCGGGCAGGGAGACCATCATAACGGCCAACGCCGTCAAGACCCTCGCCGAGAGCGCAGCCAGGGAGGTCGGCGCCGAATCCCCTTCGGTCTCGCTCGCCTCCGACGGCGACTCCTACATCGTGTTCACGGGGATAGAGGTCCCTCTGTCCGAGAACTACACCGAACTCGCGGCGCGCGCCAGGGGGAACATCCAGAGGGTGCTGGGGGACCAGGGTGTGCCCCTAAAGGACGTCGAAGTCACGGTAAGAGGAACCGCACTTTAGTGAAAGGAAGGTAGGAGATGGCCACCTGGACCAACAAACAGTGGGGCGCCGTGATCGGGGCACTGGTGCTGTTCTCGATGTTCTTGATCGGTTTCGAGGAGACCCTCGTCGTCGTACTATTCGGCATAATCGGGTATTTCATAGGTAAGTATCTCGACGGAGAGATCGACACCGATGAGATCCGCGCCCGCGCCCAGGGCCGCCAGAGAGGCACGTAAATGGAATGAGCCGCTCCCGAACGGATCCCTCTAGCGGTCTCAAGGTGGACGGTAGAGAGGCCTACGAGCGTCTGAGGAGATGGGGCGAGGAGCTAGGCTCGGTAGCCTTGCTCACGGACATAGACGGGACGCTCGCCCCCATCGTGCCGACGCCCGACATGTCCGAGATCCCTGATGGGATCAGGGACTCGCTCGAGCGACTGAGCAGGGAGAGTCTCCTGGTCGCGGCCATCAGCGGGAGGAAGACGGAGGACGCGCTCGGGCTCCTGAGGCTCGAAGATGTCGTCTATTTCGGCAACCACGGCTTCGAGATCCTGCGCGACGGCGAGGTCGAGGTGATCCCCGAGGCCCTACCCTACCTAAGGAGTGTCGAGGAGTTGGAACGGCTTGCGAGGGAGGAACTCGCCCCGGCGGGCGCCTTCGTCGAGGAGAAGGGCATAACGGCCTCGGTGCACTACCGCAACGTGGGGCGGGAGGTCGGCGAGCGCTGTGTAGCGTTCGTGAAGAGCGAAGGGGAACGCCTGGGGCTCAGGATCACGGTAGGCCGCGGCGTCGTCGAGGCGCGTCCGCCCATCAGGGCGGACAAAGGCACCGCCGTCCGCACCCTGGTCGAGGAGTATCGCCCAAAGAAGGCCATTTTCGTGGGCGACGACACCACGGATCTCGACGCCTTTCGCGAGCTGGATCGGCTGCGCGAGGAAGGAAGCCTAATGGAGATACTGCGCGTCGGCGTGGCGAGCGAAGAGGGACCGCAGGAGATCCGTAGCGAGGCCGACATCGTCGTCGACGGCGTCGACGGGGTGGGAAGGGTGCTAAGGGCGCTTCTCGGCCAGGGCTAGTCCCTCTCGCCGATCAGGCCGAGGAGCCAGGCCAGCGGGAAGGCGAGGATCACCCCTTCTATCGCCCCTAACGTCGCCCCTGCTATGGTGACCAGAACGAGCGTGTAAGAGGTTTCGGCGGCTCCGCTCGGCACGTAGGCCGCGTCGTCGAAGAGGAACGTGACGGTGGTCAGGAGGATGGCCAACGCAGCTCCCCCGATGCAGATCGCCAGCACCATCAAACCGTAGCGCGCGAAGAACGTCTCCCTGAGTATTTTCTCCGCGAACGCGATGAGTCCGCCCGCGACCAGGAGCCCCGCGAAGACACCACAGAGCACGTACATCGCGCAGAGGTACCACGGGTCGAGGTGGAAGTCGAAGAGGTTGGAGAAGGTGTTGTTGCCGATCAAACTGTAGAGTATGGCGTTGGCCAGCGCGATCAGCACGGCCGCCGCCATCAAGAAGATGCGCATTGACGCGCTTATCGCCGCCCCCGGTACGCCTCGATGTCTTGCATCTGCGCCTCGACCCAGTCTTCTATGGTGTTGGATTCGACCGTTTCGCGCAGCGCACTCGCCCTACGCCCACGTTCTTCTTCTGGCATGGAGAGCGCGGCGTAGATGGAATCGGCCTGTTCGTCTATGTCGTAGGGGTTGACGGTCAGTGCGTGTTCGCCGAGCTCCTCGTGGGCCCCCGCGTTCTCCGAAAGGACGAGGACTCCGTTCTTCTCGTTGATGACGGCCGCCTCCTTGGCGACGAGGTTCATGCCGTCGCGAACGGCGTTGACGAGCAGGACGTCGTAGTTCTTGTAGGCGGCGACGGAGCGGGGAAAGTTGTCCTCCATAAAGAGCTCTACGGGCCTCCACGATGGCGTGCCGTACGCCTCGTTGACCTCTTCCGCCGTCCTGCCTACGGCTTCCATGTAGGCGGCATACTCGCGAATGTCAGTGCGCGAGGGCTGGAGCTGGGCGAGGAAGGTGACCTCGCCCCTCATCTCGGGGTGGCGCTCTAGCATCCTGCCGTAGGCCCGAAAGCCGCGGACGACGTTCTTGGAGAGGTCGGTACGGTCGACGCGCAGGAGGAGCTTTCCGGGAAGGTTCTTGACGAACCTCTCTTCCTCGAGCACGTCCTCACCCTGTGCCAGTTGCTCGAACTCCCCTGGATCTATAGAGATAGGGTAAGCCCGCACCCAAATCTCGCGTCCTCTGTAGAAGATCACGCCGTCCTCGGTCTCGGCGCCGAGTACATCGGCGGCGGTCTGGACGAAGGCGCGGGCGTAGCGCTCTGTGTGGAAGGCCACGACGTCGGCCGAGAGGAGGCTCTCGAGCACACCCTCCCTCACGTAGCGCGGCAGAACCCGCCAGAGATCCGGCTCCGGCCAGGGGATGTGGACGAACAGGGAGAGAAAGGCCGAAGCTCCGAGACGCTCGCGGATGAAGAGCGGGGTCATATAGAGCTGGTAGTCATGGAGGAGGATGGTGGACGAATCCTCGTCTGATGTGGTCTCGATTACGGCGTCGGCGAAATTGCGGTTGACGGGGACGTAGCCCTCCTCCCAGGCCCGCCTCGTCCCATCCCCTAGCGCGGGCGAGTAAGGCAGATCGTAGAGCCCGTGCTGGACGAACCACAGGAGCGGGTTGGCGAGCTCGTTGTACATAAGGTCGTAGGCCCCGGGATCGTGCTCTACGAACCTGATACGCAAATCCTCGACCTCGTAGGGGGCGGGTTCCCTGGAGACCGCAACGTCTTCCTCGCTCTGGGCGGAGGCGATCCAGACCGCGTTCTCGGCGCGCCTTAGGACCGCGTTCAGGGCGGTTACGAGGCCACCCGCTCCCCTGGAGTGCTCGCGCTCGCCCGACTCGCCGCGGGCGAACGTTACGGGTCCCCTGTTCGAGACCACGATGATTCTTTGGCCTTCGCCTCGCGCCATGGTCCCCCTCTCGTTCGCGGCTGCTACACCCCGAGCAGTTTAGCGAAAAGCAGGAGATCGTCGCGCAGGAGACGCGGCGTGAGGTAGTGCGTCCTTACGTGTTCCTTTCCGTGACGGCCCATCTGGCGGGCGAAATCGCGGTCCTTGAGGAGCTTGATGCACGCGGAGGCAGCCTCGGGGATGGTGTCGATCAGGATACCGCCCCCCCCGTCTACCTGCATCGGGATGCCGCCGACCCTGGCCGCGACCAGCGGCCTTGCCTTCCAGAGCGCCTCCGTCACGACGAGCCCGAAGCCCTCGCGGATGGACTTCTGAATCACCACGTCTGCTATGGATTGGAAGGCGTTGACCTCGATGGCTCCGACGTTCGTGAGGTTGGAGAACAGGAAGATGTCGCGGTCACCGTCGGCGTAGTTGACCGTCTTGTACCAGTAGTCCCAACCCTCGGGATCGTCGTGGGCCATCGAGCCGATCAGGACGAGCTGTATCTCGGGGACCTCCTCTTTTACGAGCCTGTAGGCGTCTATGACGCCGAGAGGGTCCTTCCACGGGTCGAAGCGCGACACCTGCACCAGAAAAGGCTTCTCCGCGTCCACGCCGAACTGGCTGACGATGTAGCGGGCGTCGTCGGCGCTCAGGGCCATGTTCTTGGGCGAGAGCGGATCTATCGCCGGGGGGATCAGGGTGAGCCCGGGAAGGTGCACGTCGGGGGGGGTGTACTCCTCCATGGTGTAGATCTGCGCGTCGTAGTCCGCTATGTGCGGAAGGAGGTAGTCGAGCACGTGCCGGTTGGGGGTGGAGAGATCCGGATGGCAGCGCCAGATCCACTTCGTCTCGGGCGA
>DATMVF010000232.1:0-12611 GCA_035563475.1 Rubrobacter sp. | reverse complement strand
TCGGTCGGCGCAGGACTCGTGATCTCCGGGGCGGTGCTCGCCCAGGTGAGAGTCCGAAAGAATTCCAGGTAGTCAGCATTTCAGCACGCCGCTTCGCGGCTCGTCAGCACGGTGGCTGCGCCGCCTTGTCAGCTTGTCAGCAAGTCGTTCCGTGGCCTCGCCAAGAGCGTAGAATCCGTCCGCCGCTGGTAGCGGTTCCTCGCGCGCGGCAGGGTGAGGGCGGGGCGGGAGAAGCTGACAAGCGAGAGCCTGAAAGGCCCGAAGCGTGCTGACTAGCTGAAGTGCTAATATGTTGCCCCACGTTGAGAATTGTCGGCTGCAAGAGATCCACTTCCCCTGAACCCGGAGAACGGAGGAGGAAGCCATGCCTATAGAGTTCAAGGAAGGCGCTTCGGACTACTCCCTCGGGGTCGAGGAGGAGCTCCCCATCGTAGACGCGACCACCGGTGAGCTGGTGCAGAAGATCGAGGAGATCATGAGCCGGCTGCCTGCCGAGCTGCACGACTCCGTCTCCTACGAGCTGTTCCAGTCGGTAATGGAGATAAAGACCCCGCCCTGCGACTCGACCTCCGAGGTGGAGAAGCATCTGCGCGAACTACGCAGCAGGGTCGGCTCGTGGGCGGCGGCCTGCGGCGCCTCGCTCGCCTCCGCGGGGACCCATCCCTTCTCCCGCTACAGGGACCAGAAGGTCACGAACCAGGAGCGCTACAAGAACGTCTTGAGGACGCTGCGCTGGATCGCCCAGCGCGAGGTGATCTTCGGCCAGCACGTCCACGTGGCCGTCCCAGGCCCCGAGGAGGCGATCGTCGCCCACAACCGTCTCGCCGAGCAGACGCCGATCCTCCTGGCGCTCTCGGCCAACTCTCCTTTCTGGCAGGGTTTCGATACGGGCTTCGAGTCGGCGAGGGTGAAGATCTTCGAGAGCTTCCCGCGTGCCGGCCTCCCCCCCGCCTTCCCCGACTACGGGTCCTTCGAGGGTTACGTGGATCTTATGGTCGCCTCAGGCACGATGGAGGACTACACGTTCTGTTGGTGGGACGTGCGCCCGCACCCCAAGATCGGGACGATAGAGCTCCGGGTCCTGGACTCCCAGACCAACCTGAAGGATACCCTGGCCCTTACCGCCCTGACCCAGTGCCTCGTCGCCGAAGTACTAGAGGAAGTCGGCCCGCACGAACCCTACAACATGCACCTGGCGGTAGAGAACAAATTTCGCGCTGCCAGATACGGAATGGACGCGGCTTTCTACGACGCCCGCGACGACATCACGGTCCCGGCCAGAGACCTCGCCCGTAACCTCGTCGAGCGGCTGAAGCCCCACGCCCAGGATCTCGGTTGCGCGAGCGAGCTAGAAGGCGTCCTGGATATAGTGGAAGGCGGCACGGGCAGCCAGCGCCAGCGCGAGGTCTACAAAGAGAGCGGTAACTTCCTCGACGTAGTCGCCTTCCTCATAGAAGGCACCCGCCCCGCCCTCGCAGAAGAACAGAGCTAGTCAGCACGCTCCCTTCGGGAGCTTTCAGCACGCTCCGGCGTCGCCTCCGCTTGTCAGCCCGCCACCTTCCTCCGGTCGGCGGCTCTCAGCCCTCAGCCAAGTCGTCTCAGAACGTCGCTATGAGCGTAGAACCCGACCCCGGGGGCAAGGGTTGCTCGTGCGCAGCAGGGCGAGGCTAGAACGAACGAAGCTGAAGGCTGAGAGCGAGGCGAAGCCGAAGCGGGCTGAGAGCGGAAGCCGAAGGCTGTAGCGGGCTGAAAGCTATTCGAACCCCAAGCTCCAGGCGCGGTCCAGGTCGTAGTTGGAGTAAGCGCGGAAGGCGACCATGGTCTCCGTGCGGGCGACGCCTGGCACCTGGGCTATCCTTTCGGGGACGACATCGGCCAGGCTCTCGAAGTCGGGGATACGGACCATGACGACGAGATCGTAGGGGCCCGTGACGGAGTAAGCCTCGGTAACGCCATCTATCGCGAGCATGGCCTGGGCGGCTTCCTGCACACGCTCCCTCTCCGTCCTGACCAGCACTATTGCCGTTACCATGCAGACTCCTCGAACCCTTTGCCAGCCGCCCCAATCACCGAAGTAGTACCCACCACTTTCGGGTCCTCGGCTCCATCCCAAAGGACGTCCTGAAGCCTGTAACCTGATGCCTGAAGCCCTGTTGTACAGATCCCTTCTTTTCGCACAGCGCTCCTATATCCCAAACGTCACCCTCCCCGTGAGCGTGTTGTTGGCCGTACGTTTCTCGTATTCGACGGGCCCGGCCTCGACGGTGACCCTGGCGCTCTCGTCGAGTTCGCCGGGTATAAAGCCGCCGACCTCGACCGTCGCCATCTTGTCGGGTTCGAGGCGCGCTAGGGTCTTGCTCTCGGCCTGGCGCTCGGCTCTCGTGTTGAGGACGACCTCGACCTCGACGCCCGTCTCGGCCACCTCACCGTCGTTCCCGACGGTAACGGCGAAGGTCGGCTCATCGGCCCCCGTCAGGACGACGTTCCCGCCAGAGTTCAGCGGCTTCCCCGCGACCCTGACGGCCGTCACCCGCACCCCGTGCAGGGCGTTCGGGTCGCTCCTTGCGGTGCCGGATACCGGGGCCGTGTCGAAACCGAGCGCCCCGTAATCCATAAAGGATTGCGGTTCTTCGAGGTAGGTCTGATCGCTCGTCTGGCCAGCACTCTCCAGAGAACGCTTGACGGCCGGGATGTAGTAGTTCGCGACGATGCTATCGCTCGTCCTGTAGTCCTCGACGGCCATCGCGAGCTCCCCGGCAAACCCGCTGGCATCCCCCGAAGCCGCCTGCACGAGCTTGTCTGTAGCCTGGAATCTTATGCCCAGCGCCGTGATGATGTAGTGATGGTCGTCCTCGAACTCCGGGGGTATCTCCTCCTGCCTCAAAGCCAGCAGGTATTGCTGTTCCGTACGGTTGGCCGCCTGGGCGAGCGCCTCGTCGTCCAACCTGGCAGGGTTCCCTCCGGCGTTGCCCAAGATGCGCTGGAGCTCCTCTCTGCCCGCGTTGGAGGAGTCGCTCAAGAAGCTGTCCGCGCTCGTGACGTATTTGCGGACCTGGGTCGACTGCTGGGTTGCCACGCAGCCGCGGGCGACGAAGAAGATAAACCCGAAAACCACCACCAGGAGGAGGATGGAGCCGGCGAGGGTTAGCCAGGCAGGGAGCGTCCTCCGGCGGCGCTCTTTCGGAGAGCTGCGGGTTCTCCCGGGTCGACCCGACGCCCCCTGACGGCGAGCGGCGGGTGCGGCCCTGTGAGATCTACGCTCTATACAAACCCCCAAAGAACCTGTCGTGGGCGAGGGGGGACTCGAACCCCCACGGCCTCTCGGCCACTAGACCCTGAACCTAGCGCGTCTACCAATTCCGCCACTCGCCCGCAGGCTCTCTCCGGGAAACGTCCTGAACTGCGGGGGATTGTATCAGCATGTCAGCACTTCAGCACGCCTGCTTCGCAGGCTTGTCAGCCCGCCGCCTCGCTCCGCTCGGCGGCTCGTCAGCTACTCCTCCCGGAGCCACCTCACAAGCGTAAAACCTACCCCGCCCCGAGCAGCGGTTCTCTCACGCTGTCAAGCGAGGCCACAGTGGAAGAAGCTGACCTGCTGACAAGCGAAGCACGAAGGGCTGAGCGTGCTGACGAGGCGCGAAGCGCCGTGCTGACGGCTGATAGGCTATACAATAGCCTATCAAGTAGTGACAGAGACGCGCTACATCGAAGGACAGGGACGCTACGCGCTGGCCGAGATGGTCGGGCGCGGCGGCTTCGCGACCGTATGGCGCGCCCGTTCTCTCAAGAGCTCCTCGAGGGGCAAAGACGTGGCCGTCAAGGTCATCCCCGTCTACAACGCCGGCGAGCGCTCGCGCGCCCTAAGGGAGGGCCAGATCGCCGAAGGGCTCAGGCACGAGAACATAGTGGAGACCCTCGAGGTCATCCCCGGCGATCATGAGATCTACCTCGTAACGGAGTATGTGCGGGGGATGCCGCTCGACGAGGCGGCCAAAGGGTACGGCATAGAAGGGATCGTGGACTCGTTGTCCCAGATCCTCGAAGCCCTGGTCTACGCCCACGGGCAGGGCATAATCCACCGCGACATAAAGCCGCAGAACGCGCTCGTGGACGCCCGCGGGCGGGTAAAGCTGACGGACTTCGGGGTCGCGTTCAGGGCGGGGGACACGCGCCTCACGCGCGTGGGCTTCGCCGTCGGCACGCCCGGCTACATCGCGCCGGAGATCCTGGACGGCGCCGACCCGACCGCGCTCACCGACATCTACGCCGTCGGCGCCACGGCCCGTACTTTGCTCGCCAGCCAGCCCTACGAGCCACCCCCGCGCCTCAGGGAATTCGTCGACAGGACCACCTCGCCGAACCCGGACCACCGTCCGCAGAGCGCGTGGGCCGCCGTCAAGCTCCTTACGGGCAGGAAGGCCCCGTCGGGCAGCATCTCGTCCGGTGGAGGCAGGGTGCCCGACAGGCTCTCGGGCGGTTTCAAAGACGGTGCTTTGCGCACCATCAACGGCCTGGCCGCAGGGTGTCTCGGGTATCTCCTCGCGGCCGAGATCCTGGCGGACAGCGCGCAGGCTGCCGGCGTCGCCGCCGGGCTCGGTGTGCTCGCCTACCTGCTGCCGCGCCTGGGCGCCCTCGGGGTCATAATCGCCCTCGCCGTCCTGCTTATACGGAACAGTGCCGGCCTCGGGTTCACCGCGCTCGTGCCTGTCCTCGGGGGCGTCTGGGTGCTGGGCGCCGGTGCGGCCAACGCCGACGTGAGAAGGTTGCCGCTTGGCCCGGCGCTGGCGGTGCCGTTGGCCCTCCTCGTCGGGCTGGGGACGCTCGTGGGTAGCGCCCTGCTGGCCGGACTGCCGCTGCTCTTCGGCGCGCTGATGCGTCCTCTAGGAGCGTGCCTTTCGGCGGCCGCTGGAGCTCTTACCTTGATCTGCTACGACCTCACGGTGCGCAACGGCTTCTTCGCCGATGGCCCTTACGCCGAGCTGCCTTTCTCGGGGGAGAAGCTCGACGTCTTGCCGATCACGCTGGGAGTCGGCGGCCTGCTCGATTATTCCCAGGGGTACCTGAATTACTTCCCCAAACTGCCGCTCCTGATCCCCCTGTGGGCCGTGGTGGCCGGGATCGTCTCGCTCGCTGAGTGGACCGGGCAGTGGATGGTCGGCCTCGCGGTCGCGGTGGTCGTGGGGGGCCTGGGGTATGCTTTGCTCATTTCCCCGAATGCTCCTCCAGGCACGCTCACTTCCAATATGATTTCGCTCGGTCTCGCGGCTATAATATACGGGGTGCTCAGGTACCTCGTATCGAGGGTGAGAGGTTAGGTTTCTTTGGGTTTTCTCAAGCACATCGAGAAGCGGATGGAATCGCTGGTAGAGGGCGTCTTTGGAAGGGCGTTCAGGCGGCAGATCCATCCCGTAGAGATCGCCAAGGGCCTCACCAAACAGATGGATGAAGGCAGGATGGTCTCGATCTCGCGCACCTACGCCCCGAACGATTTCACGGTGCACCTCTCCAGGGAGGATTCGGAGTCTATCAGGGCCTACCAGGCGTCTTTGAACGACGAGCTGATCCAGTACGCCTCGACCCACGCGGAGAACAAGAACTACCACCTCATGACTCCCCCGAGGATACGCTTCGAGACCGAAGATACGCTCCGTTTCGGGGAGTTCGGCGTCACGGCCAAGCTGACGGGCGGCGACGGTCCCCGCGAGAAGGGCGCCCCGCAGGACACCTCGGGCCAGACCCGCATCTTTCGTACCGAGGAGTCGAGCGGCGGGCAGATGGACCAGGGCACGGCCACGATATCTGCCGACGAGGCCAGGCGCCACGGTCTGGCGCGGGAGATCGTGGAGATCGTTCTCGGGGACGAGAAGCACCCGTTGGAAGGGCGTGGTCCGTGGAGCGTAGGCCGCTCGCAGGAGAACGACATCGTGATAAACGACCCGAACGTCTCGAGAAGACACGCCAGGATCTCCCGCTCCGACGGCGGCTTTGTCGTGGAGGACCTCGGTTCTACGAACGGCACGCTGCTAGACGGCGCCCCCATCGACCGCGAAAGGATCGAAGGCGGCGACGAGTTGACCTTCGGCCAGAGCACGGCCCGCTTCATCCGCCGCATAGACTCTCCGGGTGAGGAGTGGGGCGGGAGACGTTAGGGGATGCTCGAGCTCCAGGTGCCGCTGCTCGCGGCGAAGGCCCTGATCTTGCTGTTGCTCTTCGCCTTTATCTACGCCGTGATGAGCAGGAGTATCGGGGACCTGCGGAAGATAAGGGACGATGAGCCCTACGTGCCGGGACGGGGCAGCAACGGGCGCGGGACGTACGCCCGCCGCCCCTCCGCCCCTGGGGTTCCTGGGCTGGTGGTCGAGGATTCGGAGATCCTCGCCCCCGAGACGCGGTTCGAGCTCGGGGACGGCGAGACCAGCATGGGTCGCTCCTCTGGCAGCACCATCGTCCTCAGGAGCGACGACTACGCCTCGGGTCGCCACGCCCAGCTCACCAGGCATGGGGGTTTGCTCTACGTCGAGGATCTCGGCTCGACGAACGGGACTTTCGTGAACGGACGCAAGACCGTGGGCGCCACGCCCTTGAGGAACGGGGACACCGTCAGGGTCGGCTCGACCACGTTCAGGTACGAGGAGTAGGGCCGTGCCTTTCCTCGAGTTACTGCCATTCGGCCTCACCCACGCCGGCAAGGTCCGCCAGAACAACGAGGACGCCCTGCTCGTCGGCGGAGGCGAGGACGAGACGCTCTTCGTCGTCGCCGACGGGATAGGCGGCTTCGAGGCCGGCGAGGTCGCCAGCTCCCTCGCCATAGACGTGCTCAAGGATCTCCAGCCGGACCAGCCCTTCAAAGCGGCAATAGGAGAGGCGAACCGAAGGATAGTGGCCGCCGGTCGCGGCGACGAGAAGCTCTCGGGGATGGGCACCACCGTGGTCGCCATAAGGTTCGGTGGGAAGCAAGGGGAGCCCGTGGCCGAGGTGGCGCACGTCGGTGATTCGAGGGCCTACCTCGTGCGCGGCGGCGACATGAACCCCATAACGGAGGACCACTCGCTCGTCGCCGAACTCGTGCGCAGCGGCGACCTGACGAGGGATGAGGCAGCGGAGCATCCCCAGAAGAACCTCATCACACGCGCCCTCGGGGCGGACGAGGAGGTCGACGTCGACACCGCCATAGTGCCCATCGAGGCCGGCGACCGCATCCTGCTCTGTTCTGACGGGCTCTCGGACATGGTCTCGGAGACGGGGATCTCGGAGATTCTGGCCGAGTTCCCGGACGACCCCGAGCGGGCGGCCCGCGTCCTGCTCTCCGCCGCCCTGGACGCCGGCGGCAACGATAACATCACCGTCGTCGTCGTAGACGTAAAGGAGCAGCCCGCGGCGGATGTACGGGAGAGTCGCTCCGGCGCCTCCAGCGAGATGCTCCATTCAGGGCAGGGTGTCGAGGCGCCAAGCACGCCACCCAGGGCACGGCCCAGGCGGTCTACCAGGGCCGCGCGTCGGAAGCGGTCTCGTGGTCTCCGGAGGGGTCTCGGGAAGCTCGTGCGGGGGTTGGCGATCGTTTTGGTCCTCGTCCTAGCCCTGACGCCGGCCTATCTTTGGGGGTCGAGCAGATACTTCTTCGAGTTCCAGGAGGGAGAGGTTGTGGCCTACCAGGGCCTGCCCTACGCTCCTTTCGGCATCGAGCTCCATCAGGAGTGGCGCAGACCGGGCCTCAAGGAGTCTCAGATCAAAGAGCCCTACCAGAAGCCCATAGAGAACCGCAAGCTCTACACCAGGGACCAGGCAGAGCGGGTCCTCGAGGACCTGGGTAGCTAGGGTGACCCAACGCGCCTTCACGCCCATGATCCTGGCACTGCTCGTGACCACTTTGGGTTTTGCGACCCTCATCTTCGTCCAGGAGGCGGCGAGCCCGCCCCTCGCCTACGGCGCCTACTACGCGGGGACCCTCTTCGTGCTCTACCTCGGGGTGAGGCTTCTCTTGCCCCACTCCGACGTGCTTCTCGTGCCGATAGTCACGCTGTTGACGGGGCTCGGGCTCGTCATGATCTTCCGCCTGACGTACAACGTGGAGGGGTCGAAGGAGCTCGCCCTGACGCAGGCGGTCTGGATCCTTATAGGGAGCGGCGCCATGTTCTTGGTGGTGCTGTTCTTCCGCAACTACGACAGGCTCTTCGACTACAAGTACCTACTCGCCATCGGGGCGGTCTTCCTTATAGCCTCGACGTTTACGCCCCTTGGTTACTCGGTCAACGGGGCGCGGCTCTGGGTCGACCTCGGGCCGGTCAACTTCCAGCCCTCGGAGTTCGCCCGCATCGCCCTCGTGATCTTCTTCGCCGGGTATTTGGCCGAGAAGCGCGACGTGATGGCCGCGACGAGCCGCACCTTTCTCGGCATTCAGCTCCCCGCGATAAAGTACTTCGGCCCCGTGGCCCTCGTCTGGGCCGCCTCCCTCGGCCTCCTCGTCTTCGAGAAGGACCTCGGATCGAGCCTGCTCTTCTTCGCCGTTCCCCTGCTGATGCTCTACGCCGCGACGGGCCGCACCGCCTACGTGCTGCTCGGGGGAGTCCTCTTCTCTTTGGGCTCCTTTGTGGCCTTCCTCCTCTTCGAACACGTGCAGCTCAGGGTGCAGAGCTGGCTCGACCCGTGGAGGGACCCCGACGGGACGGGGTTCCAGATCCTCCAGAGCATCTTCAACATCGCGGACGGCGGGCTGCTCGGTACGGGGCTCGGGGCAGGCTTCGCCCAGACCATCCCCGAGGTCGAGACCGACTTCGTCTTCTCCGCGATCGCCAGCGAGCTCGGCCTGCTCGGGGCGACGGCGGTCTTGCTCGCCTTTTTGGCCTTCACCTACAGGGGGATCAAGATCGCCCTGCTCGCTGAGGATGACGCGTCCAAGCTCCTGGCCTACGGGCTCACGGCGATGTTCGCCATCCAGACCCTGATTATCGTGGGCGGGGTAACCAAGGCCATTCCGCTAACGGGGATCACGCTGCCCTTCGTCTCTTACGGAGGCTCCTCCGTCGTCGGCAACTTCATACTCACGGGCCTCCTCCTGCTTGTCTCGGAGCGGGCGGGACGGCGCGAGGCCGAGGGGCTCGTCTACAGGGACGATCCGTGGGGGGCTCCGTGAACGCCCACCTCAGGCGTACCTTCTACCTGTTCGCGGCTGGGTTCGCCGGTCTCGTAATGGTGCTCGTCTACTGGCAGGTCTACTCCAGGGAGGCGCTGGCCAACAACCCGGAGAACGGTTTTCAGACCCAGCGCAGCGTCTCCTCGCCGCGGGGTTTGATCCTGGCCGGCGACGGCGAGACCGTGCTGGCCAAGAGCGTCAAGCGTCCCACCCCGACCGGTCCCGTCTACGACCGCGTCTATCCCCTGGGCGAGCCGTTCGCAAACGTGGTCGGCTACTGGAGCACCCGCTACGGGGCGACGGGCATAGAGATCGGCAACAACTCGGACCTCTCCGCCATAGTGGGGGAACCGGAGACCCTGGACGACCTGATCAACCGCGCCACGGGAGGTCCGCAACCCGGCAACAACGTGATCCTCACCCTCGACCCCGAGCTTCAGGAGCTCGCATACCAGGAGCTCTCGTCGAGCTCCACGGGCAGGGGTGCCGTGGTCGCTTTGAATCCCAAGACCGGGGAGATCCTCGCGATGGCCACAGCCCCGTCCTTCGACCCCAACCAGGTAAACGAGAACTACCCCGAGCTCGCCAGCGCACCCAATGCGCCCCTCGTCGACCGCGCGGCCCAGAGCCTCTACCCACCCGGTTCGATCTTCAAAGTGATTACGGCAGCCGCGGCGCTTGAGGCCGGGGTCAGCCCGCAGCAGAGATTCTTCGACAGCGGGGCCTACGTGCTGCCCGGCTACACCGTAGAAAACTTCGAGGGCAAGGACTACGGGGAGGTGACGTTCACGCGGGCGCTCGCCTACTCCATCAACGTGGTCTTCGCCAAGATCGCGGTCGAGATAGTGGGGGCCGAGGCCCTCACGCAGATGGCCCTGAACTTCGGCTTTGGGGACCCCTACGATGACTTCCCGTTACCCGTCTCGGGGAGCAGCGTAAACAGCCTCCCGCCCGAGCAGTGGACCACGGGCACCCTCGCCCAGACGGCTTTCGGCCAGGGTGAGGCGCAGACCAACGCCTTCGAGATGGCTGTCGTCGCAGGAGCCGTCGCCAACGACGGCAAGATCATGGAGCCCCGCATCGTGCGCGAGGTCCGCTCCCCCGACGGCATCATCCTGAACAAACCGACCCCCAGCGTCCGCCGGCAGGCGCTCCCACCTGCTACGGCCGATACCCTCAACGTGATGATGCAGGAGGTCGTCATCCAGGGGGGGTTCACCGAGGCCCAGATACCCGGCATGAAGGTAGCGGGGAAGACGGGAACCGCCGAGTCGGGCAACGGCCCCCCGCATTCGTGGTGGATCACCTTCGCCCCCGCCGACGATCCGGAGATCGCCATGTGCGTGATGATCGAGAACGGCGGGAGGGCCGATAGAAGCGCCATGCCCCTGGCGGCCAGCCTGATGAAAGCCTACCTCGAGGACGGAATCTGAACATTGTCCGCGCTCGCGTCTATAATCTGGGGTCCGTGCAGCAGCTCGTAGACAATCGTTACCGCCTTCTGAAGTCACTGGGCAGCGGTGGCATGGCCGACGTTTACCTGGCACACGACGACATCCTCGACAGGGACGTGGCCCTCAAGGTGATGAGCAGCCGCTACGCCAGCGACGAGGAGTTCGTCGAGCGCTTCAAGCGTGAGGCCCAGAGCGCCGCAGCCCTCTCGCACCCCAACATCGTCTCTATCTTCGACAGGGGCGAGACCGAGGACGGGACCTACTACATCGCGATGGAGTATCTGCCCGGTGGCACCCTGAAGGACCGCATCATCAAGCGCGGCGCGCTCCCCGCCCGCACGGCGGCGGCCGTGGCGCTCCAGATGGCGGAGGCCTTGAGGGCCGCGCACGAGCGGGACGTCATCCACCGCGACATAAAGCCCCACAACATCCTGATCACTGAACTCGGGGACGTAAAGGTCACGGACTTCGGTATAGCCCGCGCGGCGGCATCTTCGACCATGACGAGGACGGGTCACATCCTTGGTACGGCCCACTACATCTCGCCCGAGCAGGCCATGGGCGAGCCGGTCGGCCCGGCGAGCGACCTCTACTCTTTGGGCATCGTCCTCTACGAGATGCTCACGGGCGAACTCCCCTTCGACGCCGACACACCCTTGGGGATCGCGATGAAGCACGTCAACGGGCATCTGCGGCAGCCGAAGGAACTCAACCCCACGGTGCCCGACGGCATAAACGCCATAACGATCAGGCTGCTCGCCAAGAACCCCGAGGACCGCTACACGAGCGACTCCGAGCTCATAGATGACCTCGAGCGCGTCTGTGCCGGCCTCGACCCCACCGCCGCGACGACGGAGATGATGACCCACGCCGCTGCGGCGACCACGCGCCTCACCCCCCCACCTCCCCCGCAAAGAGTCGGCCGCAACAAGATGCGGCGTAGGAGGGTTGCGCCGCTGCTGCTAGCCCTCCTCGCGCTCCTGGTCGTTGCCTGGGCCGGGTACTCCCTTCTTCAGGAGCGGCTGGTCGGCATTGCAGGGCCGCAGATTGGCGTCCCAGACCTGGTCGGCATGAGCCTGGACGGCGCCAGAGAGAAGGTGGGTGACGATTTCCAGGTCGAGGTCGCAAAGAGCGTCTCCGGCGAGAGTCCCGTCGACACCATAATCAGCCAGAGTCCCAGCGCCGGAAAGGCGGAGAAAGGTTCGACGATCTCGGTCAGCATAGTCGGGACGCGGGTGTCGGATGTGCCCGACGTCGTGGGCTCGGGACGCCAGGAGGCGGAGCAGGCGCTGGAGGACGCAGGTTTCCAAGTCGAGGTCGCCGAGCGGGCGAGCTCCTTCGAGAACCAGGACCGGGTCATGAGCCAGAATCCATCGGGCGGTACGCGTGCCGAGGTGGGATCGGGCGTGACTATCACCGTGGGGACCGGCCCTTCGAGCGTGCCTGTTCCGCGGCTGTACGGGAGAACCCCGGCGCAGGCTGAGGCTGTACTGCAGGAGGCGGGCCTGAGTTTGGGCACCGTGACCCGGGACTACAACAATGACGTGGCACAGGGCAGTATCTTCTTTCAGGTCCCCTCAGGAGGAGCGAACGTGGAGCCCGGAACCGTGGTCAACGCCACCGTCAGCCTGGGTCCGGAGCAGGTCGAGGTCCCTGAGGTCTACGGCCTGAGCGTGGCGGCGGCACAGACGGCGCTCTCCAACGCCGGGCTGAACTCCACCCCCATCGAGGTCGAGGGTGACGAGGAGGCAGGCACCGCGCTCTCGACCGACCCAGGGGTCGGCGCGATGCTCGATCCAGGCTCTACCGTTAGCCTCTACTACAGCGCGGGTCCCCCTCCCGCTACAACGGCTTCCCCCGATACCTCATCGGCGCCCGACGCTCCGTCCAATCCCGAACGATCGCAGGACTCCGATCGGCGGGCCCGTGACGAGCGGAACACAGAAGCGCAACCCGCCGACGAAAACCGGCCGCAACGCAACGAGCCCACCACCCCGGATAACAGCGGGTCAGGCAACAGTGGCCAG
>DATMVF010000231.1:0-6081 GCA_035563475.1 Rubrobacter sp. | reverse complement strand
ACTCGGCCTCGAAGGCGACTCGGCCACCGCCATAACCAACAGCCACGTCGTGCGCGGCCTGCGGAGCCGCAGGGCCGGCAACCCGGGCGGAGAAATACAGGTCACGCTCTCGGACGGGTCATCGGTTCCGGCAGAGGTGCTCGGCGACGATCCGCCGAGCGATCTCGCCGTCGTCCGCTTCGACGCCGAGGAGGAGCCGACCGTCGCCACGCTGGGCGACGCGGGGGATCTCGTAGTCGGCCAGCTCGTCGTCGCGATCGGGAACCCCTTAGGCTTCCAGCGCAGTATCACGGCCGGGGTGGTGAGCGCCCTCGGGCGTTCTATCAGGGGCGAGAGCGGCCGGCTCATAGAGAACGTGATCCAGACCGACGCGGCGATCAACCCGGGCAACTCGGGCGGCCCCCTGGCCGACGCCTCCGCACGAGTCGTCGGCATCAACACGGCCATCATCGGCGGCGCGCAGGGTATCGGCTTCGCCGTCCCCGTCTCCGGCGCGTTCCGCCGCGTGGTCTTCACGCTCGTAACGGAGGGGCGGGTGCGCCGCGCCTACCTCGGGGTGGTCGTGGAGAGCCGCCAGGCACGCGGAGAGTTCGAGGGCGGCGCCGGCGTGAGGAGCATCGCCCCGAACAGCCCGGCAGAGCGGGCCGGCTTGAAACCGGGAGACGTCATCATCGGCCTCAAGGGAGAGACCGTCCGATCGAACGACGATCTCCTCAACCTGCTCGACGCATCGTCCATAGGCCAGGACGCCACGCTGCGGGTGCTACGGGGCAACAAGGAGCTCTCGCTCACCGTGCGGCCCAGAGAACAGCCAGCGGAATAGCATTTCAGCACGCCGCTTCGCGGCTTGTCAGCTAGTCAGCATTTCAGCAAGAACGTGGTCGGCGAACAGGGAGGATGACAACCGGACAAAGATGGACCAAACTTACGTTCTCGACAGGGCGGCGTAGCCGAGTGGTGGTCTCGCCGCTTGGACAGAAAGCTGACAAGCTGAAGTGCTGACAAGCGAAGGCTAAAAGCCTGAGCGTGCTGATTTGCTGAGCGACCGAAGGGAGCGACCATGCCCGACGTGACTTTCGTGGTTAGCGACGTAGCGAGCGCTGAGGAGTCCGAGAAGCTGGAGCGGGCTCTTGCGCGCCTGGAGTTCGTGGAACTCGTGAACGTGGACTCGGAGAGGGGGCTCGTCGCCGTCTCCTACGAGGGTGGGGAGGAGGAGCTCGGGGGTATCGAGGGTGCCATAAGGGAGGCGGGCCACGACGCCGAACCTTCCCCCGGCGCCGACCCTGACGTGGACTGATCCATGCCCGAACCCTCCGTCTCTGTCTCAGAAGCGGCCCGCTTTCTGGACGTTCCGGAAGAGGAGGCGAGAGAGCTCGCCGACCCCGAGGGTAATGTTCCCCTGGAGACCTTGAGGAGCCGGGCCGGGGCGGCGACGATAGCGAGGGAACTGGCCGGCGCCCGCGAGGAGGTCGGAAGGTTATCGGGCCAGCTTAGGGAGGTTCGCGCTTCCAACGTACGTCTTCAGAAAGAGCTTAGAGACTCGGTAGAGGAGCGCAGGCGCCTGACGGACGAGGTGTTGGATCTGCGGGCGGCGGCAGAGGAGAGGCTTATGCTCATGGAGCGTATCGAGCACATATCCCGAGTCGAGCAGGAGCTGGAGGAGAGCTCCTCCGAACTTGAGCGCCTCAGGAGCAGGAGGCTTCTGGGTAGGCTCCTGAACCGCTAGAGCGGCCCCCCTATCCTGTCTCCTCGCCGCTCGATCTTCGCGCCCAAAGCCAGGCCACGACCATAAAGATGACGGCTGCGCCGAGGCCGATGATCCACTCGATGCTGTGGTAATGCTTCAGATAGGGGTGGGTTACTTTGTCGGCGAAGATCATCTCCACGGCCAGGTAGATGAGCAGACCGGCGCCCAGGTAGACGAGGAAAGGAAACCGGTTCAGCAGCGAAGTGAGCAGCGCGGCCCCGAAGATCACGAGCGGTATCGTCGTCGCCAGCCCGATGGCGAGTAGCGTGATGTCGACCTCGCCGCCGATCCTGGCGGCCTGGACCAGCGCGATCACGTTGTCCAGCGACATCACCGCGTCGGCCACGATTATTATCCTCACCGCCTGCCAGGTACTCGTACCGGCCTTTACCTTCTCCTCGTCGCCTTCACCCTCACCCTCGTGGATCAGCTTCCAGGCGATCCAGACGAGCAGCAATCCCCCCACCACCTGTAGTAAAGGAATCCCGAGCAGCAAGGTGATGATGCCGGCGAAGAGCAGTCTGAGAATGACGGCCCCAGCCGCACCCCAGATGATGGCCCTCCGCCTGTTGGCCCCTTCGAGGGTGCGGGCCGCCATCGCGATGACCACGGCGTTGTCACCGGAGAGGATCAGGTTGACGACCAGCACACCAAGGAGTCGGCCGAACCACTCTCCCGTCATGAATTCCATCTGATCCGGCTTCCTCCTCGACCATACGACAGGCTACGTATCTTATCAGGAAAGAGGGAAAACAGGTACGAGGCCCAACCCGATTTTCAGCCGCGAACGATGTAGATTATCGCCGTCACGACGAAGACGATGTAGAGTGAACCGGCGCCGAGCATGTAGAACGCCCTCAAGGGTGCCTTGCGCAGCAGGAACCCGAGGAAGACTATGCTCGAGAGGATGGCGAAGATGGCCGCGACGGCGCTGAGGAAGTCGAGCCGCCAGGTGGTAAAGAGCACCCCGACCGAGACGGGGATGGTGCTCTGGAAGACCATCGCCCCTGTAATATTGCCGATGGCCAGGGTATCTTTGTTATCCCTGAGCCAGATGACGGAGTTGAACTTCTCCGGCAGCTCCGTCGCCAGGGGCGCGAGGACCAGTGCGATCAAGCCCGCCGGGATACCTACGGACTTGGAGAGGTGCTCCACGGCCCCGACGAAGAGGTGGGCGCCGCCGGCCATTACGGCGATCGTCCCGATCAGCTGCGCGGCGACGGCCCAGGTCGGTCCCTGAGAGCGGAAGGGCCAGAGCGTGAGCCTGGCGGGGACATCCCCTTCGGCCTCCCCGCCCTTTCTTACCGTCCTTACCACGTAGAGGACGTAAGCGGCCAGCAGGGCCACAGCGAGCACGATCTTCAGCACCAGAGGCAGGGGTAAGAGGCCCGCGGCGGCGGCCGGGACAAAGCAGACCAGGAAGAACCCCAGGTCGGGGATGGCGGTCTCCCTATCGGCCGTGATCTCGCTCCCCGTCTCCCTCCGGCCCTTGTAACCCAGGGCCGCCGCCCCGACGATGAACACCGCCAGCGTCGCGAGCAGGAAAGGCGCGCCAAGGATCGCGCCGATACCTATCTCGCCCGCCGCCGCGCCGCTCGAGCCCAAGAGTACGCTTCCTAGGATCGCGACCAGCGGGATCATGGTCTCGGGCAACGCGGTTCCGACGGCCGCGAGTATGCTCCCTACGGCCCCCGCCCCGAGGTTCAGCCGGTCACCCATAATCTCTACGGCATTGGTGAAAAGGATCGCGGCGCCGAGTATCGCCGCCAGGGATAGGACCAACTCGATTATCGTCAAGTGCTCTCCTTACGACCACTGGGAGTAGGAACGTGCTAGATTCTTACCCGCTGGCGAGCTTACTACACCCGGAAGCGGGGGCATGGACGAACTCGAAAATACACTGGCAGCAGTCGCGAGCGGCGAGCTCTCTCCCGAATCGGCCGCCGGACGCCTGAAGAGGGGCGAGGTCCGCTACCTCGACGAGTTCGCCGCCCTCGACCTCGGCCGCTCTATCAGGAAGGGCGTCCCCGAGGTCGTCTACGCTAGCGGCAAGAGCCCCTCCCAGGTGGCGAGCATCTGTGCGACGCTGCTGGAGTCGTGCGAGCGTGTGATCGTAAGCACCCCCACCCCCGAGCATGAGGCCACTATCCGCGCGGCGCTTCCCGAGACCCAACTGCGGTGGGCCGGGCGCTCACTGGTGATCGGTAGCGGCGAGCCGGCGCCGAGCGGAGGCCGCGTGGGAGCCCTGAGCGCGGGCACCTCGGACCTGCCCGTCCTCGAGGAGGCGCTCGCCGTGGCCGGCGAGATGGGTGCATCCGTGATGGGCTTCCACGACGTCGGGGTAGCCGGCGTCCATCGCCTCGCCGGCCCTTTGCAGGAGCTGAGAGCGTTCGATCCCGACTGCCTGGTGGTCGCCGCCGGGATGGAAGGCGCCCTCCCGAGCGTGGTCTCCGGCCTCGTCGCCGTGCCCGTGATAGGACTCCCCACCTCCACCGGGTACGGCCTCGGCGGCGACGGGACCGCAGCCATCCTCGGCATGCTCCAGACCTGCTCCCCCGGTCTCTGCGTCGTCAACGTGGATAATGGCGTCGGCGCAGGGGCCACCGCGGCCCTCATCGCCAACCGCGCCGCCGCAGGCCGCAAGTCCAGCCCCGACTAGGATAGCAGTGCGAACCTTCGTCGCCGTATTCCCGCCGCCCGAGGTGAGGGAAGCGTTGTTTCGCGCGGCACGCGACCTGCCGGCGAGCAATGCTTTCCGTCTCATCGGCCAGAAGAAACTCCACCTGACCTTGAAGTTCCTGGGCAATGTGGCCGTGGAGGACCTGAGCGGTGTGGAGCAGGCGCTCGAGCGGCTACGCGGCAGGCACGAACCGTTCGAGGTCGAGACCTCGGGCTTCGGGGCCTTCCCCTCTGGGAGGAAGGCCCGTATCCTCTGGGCCGGCGTCGGAGAAGGATCCGGGCAGCTTCGCGTGGTGGCCCGGAGCGTAGACGATCTCCTGGAGCCCGTCGGATTCGGGAGAGAGAAGCGGCCCTACGTACCCCACCTCACTCTCGGCCGGTCGCGGGGCAGAGGGGCGAAGCTCGAGGGCGCAAACGTCTCTCCGCCCAAGCTTCGCTTTACGGTATCCGGCGTGGATCTGGTGGAGAGCGTGCCAGAGAGAAGCGGAGTCGCCTACTCCGTTCTGGAAACCTACTCCTTCTAGAAGGCGCTAACCAGAGGCCCGATGGACATGATGATGAAGAGCAGGATCAGGATCATCACCACAAGGGCAATAAAGGTACTCCCGCTCATGCGACCGCGCTTCTCAGATAGGTATCCATCTGGCGGTCAATTCTAGCCGTTGCCGAACGTGTGCGCCAGCGCCTCAGAGGTTTCAGAGCTCGTTCGCGTAGAAAACCCTGCGCTCCGGCGCGGGCTCCCCGCCTTCGGTGAGCTTCGAGCGGAAGACGTGAAACTCCTCGATCTTCCCGGAGATCAACCTTACGATAGGGTCGGGGTCGGAGCGAAGTTCCAGAATTGCGTCGAGTAACGCCCCAACGCTCACCTGCTCCACAACACCAGCCGGGCGCGGTTCCTTGTAGAAGATTCGGCACTCATAAGAAGCCTCGACGGCATCGTGAATTACAAGGATCATCTCCGGCCTCGCCGTCACCACCCGGGGCACGTTCTCTAGCTCGTACATTATCCTCCGTCGCCGGTAGACTTCCCGCTGCAACTCCTGGCGTACTATCTCTCCGAACCCGTCACCTTCGACAATAGAGTAAGCCTCATCCCGGCTCTTCTCGGCCTCCTGAACCCACCGCACGACGCCGTCGAGATCCAGGCACTCTTCACATACCGGACAGCAGTATTCGGATCCGGAGGTAACCCTCAGGCCCTCCGTGTGCAGGCAAGCTTCGACCGGGTCAGCCATGTGGGACAGTATTGTACTCCTTTCCCAACCCTGCGCGACTCTCACAACGAGCACGAAGTCCCTCTGTAGCTTGACTTTAACTCTATGTTAAACGGAAGTCTATAGCGGCAGGGACCTTCGGATGGCCCCCGGTAGTGTTTCGGGAGAGGCCGGGTCCCTATTTCACCTGCAAAGTAGTCCCTAATACCGTTGTCCCGTCTCTGCGGACTCCGTCCTTGGGCGGCTCCTGTGAACCGGCCGTTGCGGGCCGTCTTTCGTAGCAATCTGCATCTCGAGTAGAGCTTGAATAACCCCTCGGCCGGGCCGCTGGATTTAGGTTCTGGTATTTTCCGGCTATGTTCTCCTCCTTGGGAGAGGCACATCTGATACTAAACCCGTCGGCCGGCAAGGGGCGCGCGGGATGGTTACGGTCGCCGGTCT
>DATMVF010000230.1:0-2737 GCA_035563475.1 Rubrobacter sp. | reverse complement strand
GGACTCGTGGTGCTGGCCGCCCCCTTCGGGCGGCGAGCCGCGAAGAGTTCGGGCTGCGCTACGCAGAACGTCTCCCTCTCTACAGGGAGGTCGCCGATCTCGAGGTCGAGGCCGATGGACGCTCTCCGGCGAAGGTGGCGGAGGAGGTGCTGAGGTGCCTGTCGAGACGGTAGCGGTCCCCGTCACCCAACCGTACAGGGTCTTCATCGGCGCCGGAATCGACCTCGCGGAGATCTTCTCCGGTTCGCTCGAGCCCGGAGGATGCGCGATCTTCACGGACTCGACGGTGGGGCCTTTGCACGCCGCGCGGGTGCGGAATGCCCTTCAGTCGGCCGGCTGGCGCGTCGCTGGGAAGATCGAGCTTCCCGCCGGCGAGTCCTCCAAGAGCCTGGACGTTTACGCAGACTCCCTCGGGCGCCTGGCCCGCATGGGATTGACCCGTGACGGCACCATCTTCGCGCTCGGTGGCGGGGTGGTCGGGGATCTGGCGGGCTTCGTCGCGGGCACCTACATGCGGGGCATAGACCTCGTCATGTTGCCGACTTCCCTTCTCGCCATGGTGGACAGCGCCGTCGGCGGCAAAGTCGGCATTGACCTCCCCGAAGGCAAGAACCTGGTCGGCGCCTTCGTAAGGCCCCGCCTGGTGGCGGCAGACCTGGACTGGGTCGCCACACTGCCGGAGCGTGAGATCTCCAACGGGCTCGCCGAGGCGATCAAGATGGGGCTACTCTCAGGAGGAGACTTCTTCGGCGACCTCGGCCTGATCGGGGCCGCCCTAACAGGCGACCTCGCCGCGCTGCAGACTCTGGTCCTCGATTCCGTTGGCTTCAAGGCGCGCGTGGTCGCCGAAGATGAGTTGGAAGGGGGGCTGCGCCAGGTCCTGAACTACGGCCACACCATCGGCCACGCTCTGGAGGCCGCCGCTGGGTACAAGCTGCAGCATGGCCGGGCGGTCGCTGCCGGAATGGTCGCGGCCGCAAGCCTCTCCAAAGAGCGTTTCGGCAGGGACCTGAGAAGCGTACACGAAGACCTGTTATCCGCCGCCGGTTTGCCGCTCCGCGTACCCGATGTCGGCGTCGAGCGCGCGCTGCTCGCGATGGGCCGCGACAAGAAACGCTCTGCCGCAGACGGACCCTCCTGGCACAGATTCGTGCTACTCGAAGACATCGGCAAACCCGTAAGGAGCGTGCCCGTGAGCGAAGAAGAAGTTCGCGAGGCGATCGGAGCCGTCGTTGAGTAAGGTCTTCGTTCTCAACGGCGTGAACCTCGGCGCCCTCGGTACCCGCCGTCCCGAGGTCTACGGGACCATGACCCTCGACGATATAGAGAGGCTCGTCAAAGACGAGTTTCCGGCTCTGGACCTCCGGTTCAGGCAGACGGACTACGAGGGCGAGATGGTCGGTTTCATAAGGGAGGCGGCGGGCTGCGACGGGCTCGTCATAAACGCCGGTGCCTGGACCCACTACTCTTACGCCTTGCACGACGCCCTGGAAGCCCTGGATGTACCAAAGGTCGAAGTTCATCTGTCACACGTGGGCGCCAGGGAGGAGTGGCGCCGGGTGTCGGTTATCTCACCGGCGGTGGACGCGGTAATCGCGGGCATGGGCCCCCACGGTTACGTCGCCGCGGTCAGATACCTTCTCGCCCGGGGGACCTGATCAGGGGCCGTCTCACAGGCTATGAGAGGGTCATCTTCGGTGCTATTGTCCCGGCGCATAAGAAGGCTGACAGGGAAAGAAACTGTGCGATAATAGCCCGACGTCTGTGCCGGGTTTTCGCCGCGCAGGTCCGCAGAGAAGATCAGACGCCGTGAACGGGAGCTTCCGACCATGATATCCACCAACCAGTTCAGGAACGGTACGGCCATCCGGGTCGATGGCAAGCGGTTCACGATCCTGTTTTTCCAGCACGTCAAGCCGGGCAAGGGCGGGGCATTCGTAAGGACGCGGCTCAGGAACATAGACAGTGGGGCCGTGGTAGAGAAGACCTTTCGTGCGGGGGAGAAGCTCGAGAACGTGAGGACCGAGTCGCGTCCTATGACGTATCTCTACAGGGACGGAGACCTGCTCTACTTTATGGACTCGGATACCTACGATCAGGTGCCGGTCACCGTGGACGTCGTCGGCGAAGCGGCAGGGTACATCGTCGAGGGCGGCACCGTCTCCGTGCTTTCGGCCGATGGTGAGGTCGTAAGCGTGGAGCCGCCCGCGCACGTGGACCTCGGGGTCGCGCAGACCGACCCCGGCCTCAAGGGCGATACCGCGACGGGGGGGACCAAGCCGGCCACCCTGGAGACGGGCGTCGTGGTGCAGGTTCCGCTCTTTGTCAACGTGGGCGACCGGGTAAGGGTGGACACGCGCTCCAACGAGTACCTGACGAGGGTCTGAAGCGCGGTGGACTGGAGAGGCCCTTGAGCCGCCGGACGGCCCGCAAGCAGGCGTTCTTGAACCTGTACCAGAGCGACGTAAACGACTGTCCTCTCGGCCCGACCCTGGAACGCTGGCGGGAGTACAGGGGCAATCTCCAGGAGTATGCTGTCAGCCTCGCGCGCGGCGTGGAGCAGGAGCAGGAACAGCTCGACGCTTTGCTCTCGGAAGTCTCGGTGGGGTGGCCGGTTCACCGCATGAGCGCGGTAGACCGTTCTATCCTTCGCCTCGCGCTCTACGAGATGCTCTTCGTGGACGACGTCCCCCCCGAAGTCGCGGTAAACGAGGCCGTCGAGCTGGCAAAGGGATTC
>DATMVF010000229.1:0-11269 GCA_035563475.1 Rubrobacter sp. | reverse complement strand
CTCGACCTGTTCCTGCATCCTCGCCCGCAGTGTGTCGCGGGGCTTCTGTGAGCCCGGGGTATCCACGAAGATCGCCTGGTATCCAGGTCCGTTGCGGACGCCCCGGATCGGGCTGCGCGTGGTCTGCGGTCTGGGCGAGGTGATGGAGACTTTCTGGCCGACGAGCCTGTTGACCAGGGTGCTCTTGCCGACGTTGGGCCTGCCTACCACGGCGATGAAGCCGCTGCGGAATCCGTTGTTTGCGACGTCTCGGGTCATAGCGACCTTCAAAGGTCCTCCGGGCCGAAGGAATTGGGAAGAATCTGGTCGAAGGGGTAGCGCTGTAGCCCGCGGCCGGTCTCCACGAGGACCTCTTTGCAGCCGAACTCCCGCAACACCTGCCGGCAGGCTCCGCAGGGGAAACAGGGCGAGGCGTTCGGGCTGAAGACGGCGACGAGTTCGATCTCCCTGTCTTCAGGGTCTGTAGCGGCCATCATTGCAACCGCGTTGCGCTCCGCGCACATCGAGAGCCCGTAGGAGGCGTTCTCGACGTTCGCGCCCTGGTGTATGGTACTTCCTCCTGTCAGGATGGCCGCTCCGACGTGGAAGTCGCTGTATGGCGCGTAAGCCCGCTTTGCGGCGTCGCGGGCGGCCTGCATCACGATCTCAGGGTCCAAGGCTCCTCCCTTCATAAGAGTTGAAAGGCTGCCGTCGTAACGAGGACCCCTATCACGGCCCCCATAATGATCTGGTAGACGCTGTGAAGCCCGCTCTCGACGCGGCTCTGGCAGACGAGCAGGGCCATGAGAAGCGAGATCACGGAGATGAGCCCGGCGTAGGATCCCGCGCCGCCCTGGACGGCTATGAAGCTCGCTGCGACCCACCCCGCGAAGGCGACCGCCGCGTGCCCGGAGGGCATCCCGCCGGCGAAGGAGTTCGGGGAGTGGGTCAACGCCTTGCCTAGTAGGACGACTAGTACGATCACGCCGAGGGTGACGAGCGTGAGGTGGGCCGGCTGGCGCCTTATGGTCTCCAGGGTCGCGAGAGAGAGCGGCCCCAGATCGTCCGCCAGGACGAGATAACCGACGAGCACCGCCCCGACGCTGGAGACCAGGACGGCCCCTGCCGAGATGTCCTTGGCGAGCTTGGCAAGAGGATGGTATTCCTTTGTGGCGAGGTCGACGGCGAATTCCAGAGCTGTGTTGAATAGCTCGGTCACGAAGACCAGGAGTATGGTCAGAACGAGGACCGCGAGTTCCAGCTTCCTGACACCGACCAGCAGACTCGCCACGAGGACCAGGACGGCCACGATGACGTGGAAGCGCATGTTTCGCTGGGTGCGGACCGCGTAGATCATACCCCGGTAGGCATGCTCGAAGCTGCGGGCCACGCCCTGCTGACCCTTGTCCGGTCGCTCAACCTTCCTCGCCACGCAACTCCTCCATTACGGCCCGCTGGAGCCTCGCCATCTCGCTGGCCCCGAAGTCCTCTCCGTGGTCCATGCCGCCCAAGTGTAGCGCGCCGTGCACCACGAGTTCGTCGACGCCCATCCCACGATGGGCGCACTCGGGGCAGATCACCACCTCCCCTACCATCTCCCCGTATGGCCCGTCTACCTCGAAGCTGAGCACGTCGGTGGGTTCGTCTCTATCTCTGAACTCTAGGTTGAGGTTACGGATCGTCTCAGGGTCGACCAGTGCCACGGAGACCTCGCCGATTCGCTCCAGGTCGAGACCGAGGCCGGAGAGGGCGGCGGCGAAGAGGATACTGGCTCGTTTTGTGTCGAGTCCGGCATGGCCAACCTCATCGAGAACGGCGACGGACATAGGAGGGGAGTTCCTCAGGTGGCGATCCTGTCCGTAGCGTCCACGGCCTACGTCGCCGCCTTTCCGTTGCGAGTATCGCCCGAGTCTTCGGGATACGCGATGCGCGGACCGAGGAAACCTATGAGCGCCTCGCGGATGGCCTCCCCTGCCTCGTGGATATCGTGCATGGTGAGCTGGCACTCGTCGAACTGTCCGTCCTGGAGCTTTCTTCGCACCGTGTCGGCGACGACGTCGTCGATACGCTTCGGGGTCGGCTTCGGCAAAGACTTCACGGTCGCCTCTATGGAGTCGGCGAGCATCATGATGCCAGCCTCCTTGCTGCGGGGCAGCCCGCTGGAGTAGCGAAAGTCCGACTCGCGGACCGCATCCTCGTCGGGGGCGTCTTCGAGGGCCTTGCGGTAGAAGTACTCGATGCGGGTCGATCCGTGGTGCTGGGCGATTATGTCCAGGATCTCATGGGGCAGGCCCCACGCGTCACCTATCTCCAGGCCGTCCTTTACGTGGCGTTTGACCACCTTGGCCGAGAGCGTCGGGGAGAGGGCTGCGTGCGGGTTGATCTGGGCGATCTGGTTCTCCACGAAGTAGGCAGGATGTTCCATCTTTCCGATGTCGTGGTAATAGGCGCCGACCTGGGCGAGTAGCGCGTCGGCGCCTACTCTTTCTGCGGCCCTCTCGGCGAGCAGGCCGACTTGCATGGAGTGGGAGAAAGTGCCTGGTGCGTTTCTGAGTAGCTTATCGAGCAGAGGATGTCGGGGGTCGGAGAGTTCCAGGAGCTTCATCGGCGTGAGGATGTTGAACGCGTCTTCCAGGAAAGGTAACAGCACCGTCGCAAGCATCAGCGAGAGGAGGCCATTGCCGAGTCCGAAGACACCCAACCACAGGGCGTCTCGCAGATCGCCGCCCCCGATCAAACCCACGGCGAACGTCACGACGCCCATGACGGCAGCGATGACCAGCCCGGCCTTCAGCAACCGCTGGCGGGAGTCCACTCGCACGGTGGAGTAGATGGCGAAACCGGATCCCAGCAGCAGGGCCGCGGTCAGGAGGAAGTTGTTGCCGCTGAGGATACCTACGTTGACGCTGGTGATCACCACCATCAGGAACATGAGCCTCGGCCCGAGAAGCATGGTTCCGATGATGGAGAGACCCGCAAGAGGCGTGAGGTAGGGATCGAATTCCAGCTCGATAAAGAATCTGGCGAGCGCGGTGAAAAGGATAGTGAGCGAGGCGGCGAGAACGAGCCTTATGGCCGAGTTCGTCTTGAGTATGCGCTCCCCGAAGCGTTCCAGGAAGTACCAGGCGATCCACATCTCGGCGGCGACGACGATGCCGACCCCGACCAGCGCCATCCACGGGTCCGACTGCTGCAGCAGGTCCAGAGACTCGAGCCGCGTGCGGTCGCTCGAGTCTATGATCCCCTGGGAGATGACGCGTTCGATCAGGGGCCGCGGCGCTATACCAATGAGCGCCGTCAAAGAGAGCCACGTCAAGGCAGTAAGCCCGATGTAGAGCCTGACCTTCGGGATCCTCTCGATCCAGGCCCTGAAGAGCTCGAAGCGCGTCGGCGAGCGGTGCAGTTCGTCGACACGCCTGCCGGGCTGTTTCTTGAGGCTTCTCTTCCCGAGTTTCATGGTCGCTCCCGGCCCTTGGGCCTAGGCTCTGTCGCCCTCTCCCGCCCCTTCATAGGCATCGACTATACGCATGACGAGGTCGCTACGCACGATATCATCGCGCCTCAGTCCTACGAATGATACGCCTTCTACGCCAGTGAGGGTGTTCCTGGCGTCTTGCAGCCCGCTTATGCGGGCATTCGGGAGATCCACCTGCGTAATGTCGCCCGTAATGACCATCTTGGATCCAAACCCCAGTCGCGTCAGGAACATCTTCATCTGCGGGGGGGTGGTATTCTGCGCTTCATCCAGGATGATAAACGCATCATTAAGCGTACGACCCCGCATGAATGCGAGGGGTGCTATCTCGATTATACCTCGTTCCAGGTGCGCCTGGAACTTCGCCGGGTCGACCATCTCGTAGAGCGCATCGTAGAGGGGCCTGAAGTAGGGATCCACTTTGGCCATCACGTCGCCCGGCAGGTACCCGAGGGACTCGCCGGCCTCTACAGCGGGCCTGGTCAGTATGATCCTGGACACCTCTCCCCTGTTCAAGGCCTCGACGGCCAGGGCCACGGCCAGGTACGTCTTGCCCGTGCCCGCCGGTCCGATGCCGAAGACCACCTGATGCTGGCGAATGGCATCGGTGTACGCCTTCTGATTGCGGGTCTTCGGCGCGACCCGGCGCCCTCGGTGCGTGAGGATCACATCCCCCAGCACCTCTCGTCCGCCGCCTTCATCGGACATCTTGTAGAGTCGCTCGGCGGTCTCCGGGGTCGGGTGATGACCCTCCTCGGCGAGGCCGACCAGACCGTCGAAGACGGCCTCGGCCCTCTCCACGGCCTCCTCGGTACCGCGCAGTACGATCTCATTACCCCGCACTACGACCTCGCACTCGACGAGCTCCTCGACCCGCCTCAGCACGGAGTCGCGGTCCCCGAAGACGTCGAGAGTCCTGCCTGGCGGTATGACGAGTTTGACTTCGACTTGGCTGCTTTTTGTTTCCGTGTCTTCTCCTTTATAGGCGTCAGGTTTCAGGCATCAGGTTTCAGGTTCTCGTCGGACGGCGAGGCGGGGACGCGTGTACCTACGCCTTCTTTGGGTAGCCGATCTTTGCTCCCGCTTGGGGTGAGATCTGCACCTCCTGATGCCTGAAACCTGTAGCCTGAAGCCTTCCTCATTGCAGTCGACCTCGCGCCAGCGCGGAAATGGTGCGGCCTTCGGCGCGGCCCTCCGAGAGTTCCATGGCACGCGCCATGACGGCTCCCATGTCTTTCATGCCGCTTGCTCCTGTCTCGCTCACCGCCCGGTCGATAATCTCTTCGAGTTCGTCTTGCGAGGGTGGCTCGGGGAGGTAGAAGCGGACGATCTCTGCTTCGGCCGACTCGGAGGCCGCCCGCTCCTCCCGTCCGGCTTTGCGGAACGCTTCTGCGGACTCATCGCGCTGCTTGAGCTGGCGCCTGAGGATGGTCTGCTCCTCCTGCTCGGTGAGCGGCCTTCCCGCCTCTATCTCGGCGTTTTTGAGCGCTGCGCCGAGCATACGCAGGGCGCCGACGCGGGCCCTGTCGCGTTGCTTCATGGCGTCCCTGGTGTCGCGCTGTATGCGGTCCGATATGGTCACGGCATTCCCAGCTTCTTGCCGCCCATGACGTGCAGGTGGAGGTGGAAGACCTCCTGACCGGCGTCGCGGCCGTTGTTGATCCTGACGGCGTATCCGCCCTCGGTTACGCCGAGCTTCTGGGCGACCTCGCTGGCCACCTCGAAGAGCCGCTTGACAACGGTATCGGGCATCGCGCCGATCTCCTCCAGGTTCGCGACGTGCTGCCTGGGGACGACGAGGACATGAACGGGCGCCTTGCTATTTATGTCTTCGAAAGCCAGCACATCATCCTCGTCGTGAACCACCTCGGCATCTATCTCCCCTCGCACTATTCTACAGAATATGCAGTCGGCCTCGCTCACGGCCACCTCCCCTAACGTTCGACCATGCTCTCCAATGCAGCCAGCGTACGCGCCACCGCGATGATACCTGCGGTCTCGCTGCGGAGCCTGTACGGTCCCAACCCGCCGAAAGTGATGCCAACCTCCTCAGCGAGCCGCAACTCGCCCGCGCTCCACCCACCCTCCGGGCCCACAAAGAGGCTCGCAGGAGCCCCAACTACGGCCTCGACCGGCTGGAGGTCGGGGGCGTTGTGGAGTAGGATTCCGGTCCCTTTCACCTCCGAGGCGGCTTCCTCGAATCGTACGGGTTCGGCCACATCGGGCACGCCGAGCCGCAAAGCCTGGCGCGCGGCCGCCTCGGCCACCCGCCGCCAGCGCCCGACCTTCCCACCACGCGGGCTCACGACGCCGCGCTCGGCCAACAGCGGCACGATACGCGTGGCCCCGACCTCCGTGGCCTTCTCGACGAGGAGGTCCATCCTTCCCCCCTTGGGCACCGCCTGGTAGAGGGTAATCTCCACCCCAACTCCATCCGGCGCCGCCAACTCCTCCACCACGGCCGCCTCTCCGCCCCTGCGCAATCTGGCAGTGAAGAGCCTCCCCCCGCCGTCCACGACCTCCATGAAATCCCCGTTCCTGCCCCGCAGGACGTTGCGGACGTGGTTGGTCTCACCCGGTGGCAGCTCCAGCACTCCGCCCGGCTCCAGTTCGGAGTCGATGAAGATTCTGGTTATCGGCGTGCGCGTAACGAAGCCTCCTACCGGAAGACACCCCTGAGGCGGTCGAAGAAGGAGCCTCCACTACCGTTGTAAGTCTCTTCGCCGGTAGTTGCCTCGAACCTCTCGAGCAGATCCCGCTGTTCAGACGTCAGACGCGTCGGTACCATGACGTCGACGACCACCTTGAGGTCTCCGCGCCCACGCCGCCGCAACCGCGGCATCCCATCGCCCCTGAGCGTGAGCGTCGCACCCGGCTGGGTGCCGGGATCCACCCTCACCCGTCTCGGTCCTTCGAGGGTTGGCACTTCCACTTCGGCCCCGAGCGCCGCATCGACGAAGCTGACCCTCATGCGGTGGATCAAGTCCTCCCCGTCTCGCATCAGCTCCTCGTCTTCTCTAACGTTTATCCTCACGTACAGATCCCCCGGTGGCGCGCCCGGGTCTCCTGCATGCCCCCCACCCGAGACCCTGAGCCTCATTCCGCTCTCGATACCCTCGGGCACCCGCAGCCGTCTCGTCTGTACCTCGGAGACTCTCCCGCTGCCGCGACAGTTGTCACACACCACGTCGATGACGCGGCCGCGGCCGCCGCACGTCGAGCAGGATTGGGTCGTCACCATCTGCCCGAGGATGCTCTCCCGCACCGTCCTTACCGACCCGGCGCCACTGCAAGTGGGACACACGTGTGACTCCGTTCCCCCTATACCGTCGCAGACGCCACAGTTGCTGACTACCTGAACGTTGACCTCACGGTCAGCCCCGAACGCCGCTTCGTACAAGGAGACTTCTACCTCGACCTCGGCGTCGCTTCCACGACTGGGACCCTGCGCGGTGGAGGCACCGAAGAAGGAGCCGCCGAAAGAGCGGTCGCCGAAGAAAGCTTCGAAGATGTCCTGGAAGCCACCGAACGGGTCTCCGGCGCCTGGGTAGCCTGCCGCTCCGGCGCCGCGCGGTACCTGGTGGCCGTATGTATCGTAGGCGCGTCTGGCTTCCGGGTTCGAGAGTACCTCGTAGGCCTCGGTTAGTTCTTTGAAGCGTTCCTCGGCTGTATGATCGCCGGGGTTCGCGTCGGGGTGGTGGGAGCGGGCGAGGCGACGGTAAGACTTCTTGATCTCCGCGTCCGATGCTTCCCTGGACACGCCCAGAATCTCGTAGTAGTCGCGCTTGGTTGCCAACTAGAACCTGGCGTCCAGACAGTTGGTCAGGGCCTCCGCGGCCGAGCGGACCGTGGTGATCGCGGCGTCGTAATCCATGCGCTTGGGGCCGATCAGGCTGACAACCCCGTATGGCCGCTCGTGGCGGCTGTAGGCCGAGGCAACGAGGCTCGTGCCCATCAGGTTCAAGAAGCCACTCTCCGTGCCGATGGAGACGACGACCCCGCTGCTGCAAACGGAGCGACGGAGGGCGTCGCCCATCAGGCGAAGCAACCAGCGCCGCCGTTCGAAGATCTCGATCACGGCCGAGAGGCTGCCCGGGTCGAGGTCGTCCAGGCGGCTGAGGAGGGCCGAGGCGCCTTGGATGAAGACCCCGCGCTCAGTAGCCCTTCCCAGCGCGCCTACGGCCTCGAGGACGGCCCCCACCGTCATCGGGTCGTGATCCGAGAGCGCTGTGCGCGCGGCGAGACCGAGTTCCAGGTCGGTGCCGAGCGGGCGACCTCCCAGCCAGGAGTTGAGGGCTGCGAAGATGTGGCGCAATTCATCATCCTCGACGGGGACGGGCAGAGTGATCGCGGCGCTCGAAGAGGCGCCGCTCTCCATCGATACGACGAGCAAAAGCCTTCCTTCGCCCAGAGGCAGATAGTCGACACGGGAGAGCGACTCGCCCAGCACACTGGGCCCCGCGACCACGGCCAGAAGGCGGGTAACCTCGCTCATTCCCTCCGAGACGCCACGCAGCAGCTCGTCCACGTTGCCGTAGCCTTCCAGGGCCGCGAACGCCGTGTCATCCTTCGGACTCGCCTCCATCAGGGCGTCGACGTAGTAGCGGTAGCCGCTGTCCGTAGGGACCCTTCCGGCCGAGGTGTGCGGATGGTCGAGCAAGCCCAGCGACTCCAGGTGGGCCAGCTCCGCACGGATCGTGGAGCTGCTCGCGCCCAGTTCGTCGGATAAGGCATGGCTTCCGACAGGGGCGCCCGTGGAGATGTAGATCTCCAGCGTCTTCAGCAGTAGCTCGCGTTGTCTCTCTGAGAGCTCGAGGTGCTTCATGTCGTACGTGATTCTAACATGGGTACCTCTCAGCATTTCAGCACGCTCAGGCTTCGCCTTCGCTTGTCAGCACTTCAGCATTTCAGAAGTCGTCCCGTAGACTCGCCATGAGCGTAAACGTTACCGTGGGGGAATGCACCTCTCGTGCGCTGTCGAGCGAGGCCAGAACGGAAGAAGCTGACTAGCTGACAAGCGAGGGCTTGCAAGGCCCGAAGCGTGCTGACGAGGCGGCGCAGCCGCCGGGCTGACAAGCGGAGGCTAAAAGCCGGAGCGTGCTAGATGCGTAGCGCGGCCAGGAAGGCTTCTTGGGGTATCTCCACGCTACCGACCTGCTTCATGCGGCGCTTGCCCTTTTTCTGTTGCTCGAGGAGCTTGCGTTTACGGGTTATGTCGCCACCGTAGCATTTGGCGGTAACGTCCTTGCGGTAAGCGCGGACGGTCTCGCGGGCGATCACGCGCTTGCCCATGGTGGCTTGGACCGGCACCTCGAACTGCTGGCGTGGGATCAACTCTTTGAGCTTCTCGACGAGGGCGCGGGCGCGCTGATAGGCCTTGTCGCAGTGGACGATGATGGAGAGCGCATCGACGGTCTCACCGGAGACGAGGACCTCGACCTTCACCAGGTCGGAAGGCTGGTAGCCCAAGGGCTCGTAGTCGTAGGAGGCGTAGCCTTTTGTGCGGCTCTTCATGGCGTCGAAGAAGTCCGTGATGATCTCGGCCAGCGGCAGGTCGTAGGTGAGCTGCACCCTGCGGGTCGAGATGTACTCCATCCCGACGGAGACCCCGCGCCTCTCGTGGCAGAGCCCCATCACGGCCCCCACGTACTCCTTGGGGCAGATCACGGTCGCGCGCACTATGGGCTCCCTGATCTCATCGAAGATCTCCGGTAGCTCGCTCGGATTGGTGACCTCGACGACGTCGCCTCCGGCGACGACCTCGTACTTCACGCTCGGGGAGGACGCTATGAGGTCGAGGTCGAACTCACGCTCGAGCCGCTCCTGGATGATCTCCATGTGCAAGAGGCCCAGAAAACCACACCTGAACCCGAAACCCATCCTGGAATTCTCAGGCTCGAAGAAGAGCGAGGCGTCGTTTAGCTGCAGCTTGGAGAGGGCCTCCCTTAGCCGTTCGAAGTCGTCGCCCTCCGTGGGATAGAGGCCGGAGAAGACCGTCGGCAACGCCTTCGCGTAGCCCGGCAGCGGTTTAGAAGCGGGCGCCTGCGTCCGCGTGACCGTATCGCCGACGCGTAGGGCTTCGATGTCTTTGAGGCCTGCGATTACGTATCCCACCTCGCCCGTTCCGAGTACGGGGAGGGCCGTGGGTTTCGGTGAGTAGCAGCCGACCTCCAGAAGCTCGAAGTGCTCCTCGCTCCCCATCGCCTTGACCCTGTCGCCCTTCTTCAGTTCCCCGTCGAACAGACGCGCCAGTGAAATGACGCCCCGGTAAGGGTCGTAGAGGGAGTCGAAGATGAGGGCCCGCGTCTCGTCGTGCTCGGTGTGCGGCGCGGGGACGCGGTCCACGATCGCGTCGAGCACCCCTGTTACGTTCTCGCCGGTCTTGGCGGAGATCTTGATGATCTCCTCCTCTTCCACGCCGAGCAGTTCCACGAGTTCCTCCGTGACGGCCGGAACATCGGCTATGGGGAGGTCTATCTTGTTGAGCACGGGGATGATCTCGAGGTCGTGCTCCATCGCCAGGTAGAGGTTCGCGAGGGTCTGGGCCTGTATGCCCTGGCTCGCGTCCACGATGAGGAGCGCGCCTTCACAGGCCGCTATGGCCCGAGAGACCTCGTAGGCGAAGTCGACGTGACCGGGCGTGTCGATCAGGTTCAGGTTGTACTCGCCGTCTTCCCTGTTGTAGAGGACGCGCACGGCCTGGGCCTTAATCGTGATGCCACGTTCGCGCTCCAGGTCCATGGTGTCGAGGATCTGGTCCATCCTATCGCGCTCGGGGACGGCCTCCGTTATGTCGAGTAGCCTGTCGGCGAGGGTACTCTTACCGTGGTCGATATGCGCTATGATGCAGAAATTGCGAGTACGCTCGATGTTTTTCACCGGGAGATTCTACCATGATTGCCGCTTTGCTCTCCTTGTGTTACATTCTTCCGGTCAGGTAAGTATCAGATCCGAGGAGCCAGCGTGCCCGCACCATCCAAGCGCGACAAGCAGAGCGTCAAGCGTGGCGCCCACAACAAGGGCGTCAGGACCCGCCTTCGCAACCTCTCGAAGAGCTTCTACAGGGCCGTCGAGTCGGGTGACCAAGGGGAGGCCCAGCGCATCCGGGACTTGTCCCAGAAGGAATACAACAAGGCCGCGGGCAAAGGCATAATCCATCCGAACCGGGCTGCCCGCAAGGTAAGCCGCCTCGACAAGGCACTCGCGACCGACCGGGGCGAGTAACCACCTCGACTAGAGACTGAGATCGAGGATCCTGCCCGTCTGGGCATCCAGTCGCTTTCCTGCTCTCTTGTATGCGTGGCTACCGCCTGGTTACCTTTAGTGAATGCAGGTAAATAGCGGGACGGCGCAGAAGATGAAATACTTGCTGTGCTCCAGCATCAGACACCCGGAGGGTTAGAGGATGGGCAGAAGTAGAGGGACAGGCAGCCAGGGTTTCAGGCTCTTCATGTGGATAGCCACGGCGCTGTGGCTCGTCGGGGCTATCGCTGCGGTCATCGATCGCGATACGCTCAATGCCGTAGCCTGGTTCGGCTTCACCGCGTTCGGGGCCCTGACCGCAAGCGGTAGCACGGAACGCTCCAGGGGATTGGCTTACCTGTCCATCGCGCTCCTGGTCGTCGCCATGGCGATCCTGGTGGGTGTTTTCCTCGCAGACTAGATTCTGGAGCTGCTCCGTGTTCTAACGAACACTTGCGGGCGATGGTCATAAAAGGGAGATGACCATGGGCGAAGGTGGCCACCCGACCAAAGTGGAGGCGTTGCGGAGGCTCTCCACCGGGTGCACTTCTTACACGAGGTAGGACTCGCACA
>DATMVF010000228.1:0-4696 GCA_035563475.1 Rubrobacter sp. | reverse complement strand
CCGAAGAAATAGTCCTCGACGACGAGGAGATCCGGGAGCGCATGAGCGGTAACCTCTGCCGGTGCGCCGCCTACGCGACCATCGTCCCTGCTATTAGGGAGGTCTCGGGGCGGTGAAACCCTACAGCTACGTGCGCGCCAGGGACGTGGGCGGGGCCGTCGCTGCGCTCGCCGAAGCGCCAGACGCAGCGTTCCTGGCCGGCGGTACGAACCTGGTCGACCTGATGAAGCTGGAGGTGATGACGCCAGACGTACTCGTCGACGTGAGGCGGCTGACCTCGGAGAGCATCGAGGAGTCGCCCGATGGCGGTGTGCGCATCGGGGCCGCGATCACCAACAGCGACCTTGCCGCCGACAGGACCATCCGCTCCCGCTACCCGGTGCTCTCGCAAGCTCTGCTCTCTGGCGCGTCGGGCCAGCTCCGGAACCTCGCCACGACCGGAGGGAACCTGCTGCAGCGTACGCGCTGCGTCTACTTCTACGACACGACTACGCCCTGCAACAAGCGCGAGCCGGGATCTGGCTGCTCCGCGATAGAGGGGCACAACAAGAACCACGCCATCCTCGGCGCCTCCGAGCACTGCGTCGCCACCCACCCCTCCGATATGGCCGTCGCGATGGCGGCGCTCGACGCGTTCGTTCTGGTGCGAGGGCATGATGGCGAACGCCGGATCCCCATAGAGGAACTGCACCGCCTGCCCGGCGACGAACCCCAGCGCGACACGACCTTAGAGCACGGTGAGCTCATCACGGCGGCAGACCTGCCACCGCTCCCGTTCGCGTTCAACTCAAAGTACCGCAAGGTACGCGAGCGGGCCTCCTACGCCTTCGCCCTCGTCTCGGTCGCCGCGGTGCTGGACGTGGAAGAAGGAACGGTCCGCGACGTGCGCCTCGCGCTGGGAGGGGTCGCCCACAAGCCCTGGCGCGCCACCAAAGCGGAACAAGCGCTCAGGGACGCGCCGGCCAACGAGGCGAACTTCCGGGCCGCCGCCGACATCGAGCTCGAAGACGCCGAGCCCTTGCGCGAGAACGCCTTCAAAGTACTGCTGGCGCGCAACATCATCACCCGCACGTTGCTCGAGCTTTCGGAGGAACGATGAGTACGATCGTTCGCGCGCCAGGCAGGGCAATCGGCGCACCTCTCGATCGCATCGACGGGCCACAGAAGGTCACGGGAGCGGCCCCCTACGCCTACGAGCATCGTGTCGGGTATCCCCTCTACCTGTATCCGCTGCAGAGCGACATTGCCCGGGGCCGCGTCGCGAGTATAGACGCGAGCGCCGCCGAGGCTCTTCCTGGCGTGGTCATCGTCGTCACCCACGAGAACGCGCCGCGGCTGGCGGACACCAGCGATAAGGAACTCGCGATCTTGCAGTCCGACGAAGTCGCTTTCCGCGGCCAGTACGTAGGCGCCGTAGTCGCGGAGACCTTCGAGGTCGCCAGGCACGCGGCGAACCTGGTCGAGGTCTCATACGCCGAAGAGTCACACGATTCAAAACTTCGACCGGAGGGTGACGACCTTTACACCCCGGACCAGCTCAACGCCGGCTTCCCCACCGATACCGAGGAAGGCGACTTCGATGACGCGTTCGCCTCGGCCACGGTCAAGCTCGACGAGACCTATACGACGCCGATGGAGCACAACAACCCCATGGAGCCGCACACCACGGTCGCCGTCTGGGACGAGGGGGATCTCACACTGTACGAGTCTACGCAGGGGGTTCACACCGTCAGGAGGGCGGTCGCCAGGGTCTTCGGGCTCGACCGGGATCGGGTACGGGTCGTGGCGCCCCACGTCGGCGGCGGGTTCGGGTCGAAGGGGTTACCCCACGCCAACACCGTCCTCACGACGCTGGCCGCGCAGCTTATCGAGGGCCGGCCGGTGAAGTTCGCGCTCACCCGCCAGCAGATGTTCTCCGGCGTCGGGTACCGCACCCCGACCGTGCAGAGGATACGGCTAGGCGCCGACGGAGATGGCCGCCTCACGGCGATCTCCCACGATGTCATCGAGCAGACCTCGAAGATCAAAGAGTTCGCCGAGCAGACCGCGTACGCGACGAGGATGATGTACGCCACGCAGACCCGCCGCACCACGCACCGCCTCGCCGCCCTCGACGTGCCTGTTCCTTCGTGGATGAGGGCCCCCGGCGAAGCCCCAGGGATGTACGCCCTCGAAGCGGCGATGGACGAAATGGCCGCGAGGTGCAACCTCGATCCCATCGAGTTCCGCATCCGCAACGAGCCCGAGTTCGACGCGGATACGGGGCTACCCTACTCCAGCCGAAACCTCGTCGCCTGCCTGCGCGAAGGAGCGGAACGCTTCGGGTGGGAGGGGCGCGACCCGGCACCTCGCGCGAGGATGGATGGACGATGGCTCGTCGGGACCGGGGTGGCCGCTTCCATGTATCCGGTGACCAGGATGCCGGGTACGAAGGCCAGGATTCGCTCTCTGGACGAAGGGCGCTACGCCGTAGAGATTGGCGCTGTGGATATAGGAACGGGGACGTGGACGGCGCTAACCCAGATCTCCGCCGACGCCCTGGGCGTGGGTGTAGAGAAGATAGGCCTTCGGATCGGGGACACCGGCCTACCGTCGGCCTCCGTCGCGGGCGGCTCATCGGGCATTACGGCCTGGGGTTCGACCATTTTCGAGGCGGCACGCGTGTTCCGTGAGAGGTACGGCGAGGATCCCTCCGAAGGCGATACGGTCGAGGCCGGGACGCCCGAAAACCCGGAGACCGAGAACTACTCGATGCACGCTTTCGGGGCGCACTTCGTCGAAGCGCGCGTGAACGAGGACACCGGAGAGGTGCGCGTTCCGCGCATGACCGGGGTCTTCGCGGTCGGCAGAGTAATCAACGTCAAGACCGCCCGTTCTCAGTTCATCGGCGGGATGACGATGGGCCTCGGTATGGCGCTACACGAGGAGAGCCTGGTCGATGAGCGTTTCGGGCACGTGGTCAACCACGACTTCGCCGAGTACCACATCCCGACCAACGCCGATGTGGGCGAGATCGACGTGTCCTGGATCGACGAGAAGGACCCGCACGTCAACCCGATGGGGTCCAAAGGGATAGGCGAGATCGGCATCGTCGGCTCGCCCGCCGCCGTCGCCAACGCCGTCTACCACGCCACCGGCGTCCGCGTCCTTCCCATAACACCGGACAAGCTCGTCCGGTGAGGACCGAAGAAGCGAAGCCGACCGAGAGGAGGCATCGAAATGAGCATCGGAGACGTAGCAGCAAATTTTGGTAAAGGCCTGTTCGCGGGTGCAGCAGGCACGGCCGCGATGACGGTATCGAGCACGCTGGAGATGAAGCTCAGCGGGCGCGAGGCGAGCCAGACCCCGGCCCAGGCGGCCGAGGCGGTGCTGAACGTCGAGCCGAAGGACGACGATTCCGAAGCCAGATTCTCCAACCTGGTCCACTGGGGCTACGGCACGGGCTGGGGCGGCGTGCGGGGGCTCTTGGCCTCGGCCGGGCTATCCGGTCCCCTGGCTACCGCGGCCCACCTCGGGCTGGTGTGGGGCGCCGAGCAGGTCGTCCTCCCGACCCTGGACGTCTCGGCCCCCGTCTTCAAGTACGGTGGCAAGGCGATCGCCACGGACCTCCTGCACCACGTCGTCTACGCGACGGCCACCGGACTCGCCTACTCCTACCTGGACAGGAGCCAGTCCGTGCCGCGTTGAGGAGGCGATACGTCGCGGGCCGGACGCCCCTGCTGTCCGCGCCAGCATCACCTGAAGGACGTATAACCGGGGAGCAGACCGCGCGGCCCAGGCTAACGTGTGCTAGGTTTAGCACATGGAGAACAACGCAAAGATCAGGGTCAGGTACGCGCCCAGTCCGACTGGCAGGCTGCACGTCGGTGGCGTGCGTACGGCGCTCTTCAACTGGCTCTTCGCCCGCAAGAACGGCGGCACGTTCGTGCTGCGGATAGAGGACACGGACCTGGAGCGCTCCACGGAGGAGTCGGTCGAGCAGCTCGAGCGCTCTTTGCGTTGGATCGGCCTCGCCTGGGACGAGGGCCCAGGGACCGGCGGCCCCCATCCCCCGTACCGCCAGACCGAGCGCTTCGACCTGTACCGCGAGGCCGCGCGGAAGCTCATCGACTCGGGGGCGGCGTACTACGACTTCGCCACCCCGGAGGAACTGGCCGAGCTCCGGGAACGCGCGCGGGCCGAGAAGCGCCAGCCGATCTACACCGGCGGTGAGTACCGCGAGATGGACCCTGATGAGGCGAGAGAGAGAATAGAGGCGGGGGAGCCGTACACCGTGCGTTTCAAGACCCCTCGCGAGGGCCAGACAGTGGTGCAGGACATGATCCGCGGGCCCGTTACGTTCGAGAACGCCAACCTGGAGGACTTCGTCTTGATGAAGTCCACGAACACCCCGACCTACAACTTCGCCGCGGCGGTGGACGACGCAGAGATGAGAATCAGCCACGTGATAAGGGGCGACGACCACCTCTCGAACACGCCGCGCCAGATCCTCCTGTACAAAGCCCTCGGACGCGATCTCCCGGCCTTCGCCCATGTCCCCCAGGTCCTCGGCCCGGACAAAAAGAAGCTGTCCAAGCGCCACGGCGCTGCGAGCGTCGAGGACTTCGCGGAGCAGGGTTACCTGCCAGAAGCGCTCTTCAACTACTTGGCGCTCCTGGGCGCCGGGTACGCGGCGGACGAGGAGATCTTCTCCCCC
>DATMVF010000227.1:0-2697 GCA_035563475.1 Rubrobacter sp. | reverse complement strand
TAGTCGGAGCGCCCTTGTCGATCGAGTAAGCGAGCCCCCTCGAGTTTCCTAGGACTCCGTAAAGTGGAGGATCGCAGAAAGCTTATACCTCGATGCTGGGTGGATAGGCCACGCCGAGGAGAGGGGGATACCTCGGCGCGAAAGCCTCATGCGCTCTGAGGACATGACCGATGGGGACAACTACCGCGACCTACTCACGCTGCTTTCTGCGGCGCTCGCCACGACCGAGAGTGCGTACTTCGAGGCCAGGCGTCGGAGGGATCTCTAATATCCACGCACTCCGGTGAATGAGGGTAAGTGTAAGGGCCGGGGCATTGCAGGTCCGGCCCTCGTACACTGAGGCCGCTACCCTATAGTAGGGTTCACAAGCAAACGATTATGCCCTGTCGGACCAGAGCCTACGGCACGGTGAAATCGCCGCCGCCGGCGGTGGTGAGTGCGCCGCGGGATGCCTGCCTTCTGGACGAACTCCCTGGTGCTCGACTCGCTCGCATCGCACAGCGCCAGCACCTTCGACCCATCCGGCTTTGCGCGCACCGGGCACCTTCCTCCCGCATCCTTGCCGTGCCCCTCGCGCCGGCAGCCGTACACTCCCTGTAGGTGTAGGCCCGTGCCAGGACACCCATCTCCTCGTGCGACAGGGCCATCTCGTCGGCGACTCCATAGAGAGGCCCCAAATCTTCGGGTTGCTTGGCGAGCATGCTCCGGAGCAACCCGTCGGCGACGAGGCCGGACGTTCTGCGTTCTCGCTCGCTTTGTCCATCTCAGGTTGCGCCATCCTCTTCAGGCCGACCGCTGAAGGCTGATGGCTGACTGCTATCCAAAGCCGTCTTTTCATTCGTGGCCAGCAGGAGGCTGACGAACACGAACGGCTCGAACCAGGTGATGTAGGCGTAGAACCAGTAGTTGACCGTGAGCTGGAAGGCGATGACGAGGGCCGCAGAGAGCGCTGCGAGCCGGCGCAGCGTCTTCTCGCGCGGCACGAAAGCAACGAGTATGGAGAGGAAGATCGCGAACGCCATGAGTGGTCGTTGCAGGAACGCGAGCTCAGGGACCTGGCTGAAAAGGGACCACGGGCTGACCCTGTCGCCCTGGAAGGCGAGGGTGTTCTCGTAGAAGAGCCTCGCCGCCTCGATAGGATGCCCGTCGAGCAGGATGACCCAGAACGTGACCAGTAAGAGCCCGGCCCCGCCGAGCACGAAATCTATGATGGGCTTACGCTTGCGACCTTCGTACATAATCCACAAGGGGCCGAGCACAAGCGGATAGAGCTTGATGGCGAAGCCGGCCGCGATGCTCGCCCCCCGAGCAATCGGCGAGGCCGCAGCCGCGAGCCCTATCGCCGAGACGGCGGCGACGATGATGTCGTTGGTGTTGTTGTTGGTCGCATAAACGGTGTAGGGGAAGGCCGCCCAGGCGAAGACGAGGGCGGCGGCCCCGTCCTTGCCCGAGAGCCTGTAGCCCGTGATGAACAGCGCCATAGCCCCCGCGACGAAGGAGAAGAGCGTGAGGGCGTGGGCCGCGGGGAGGAAATCCCACTCTCCGGAGAAGCCGAACATGAGGACGAAGGGCACGTAGAGCAGGTAGTTCAGAGGGCCGTAAGTGTCCCCCGTCCCCACGTCTCGGGGCATGGTGCCGTAGGGAGATGTGCCTTCCAGGATACTGTCGGCGCCGACGACCCCGGCGTAGCCCACGTCTATGACGCGGGAGTCGACGTTGAGGCCGAGGACGAGGCCGGCGGCGAGACCGGCGAGCACCATCAAGAGCCACAGCGGGAGGTTGCTCGTCTTCTCGACCTTCTCGCCTATCCCGAAACCCATGAGAAGGGTCCTGATTAGGAGGTAGACGAGCGGCGGGTACCACAGGACGACGGCCTCGAGGACTACCCCCTCCCTGAAGAAGCCGTGCGAGACGAGGAACCCGAGCAGCGCCACGATGTCCAGGTTGCGTATGGCGAACAGCTTGTCCGTGTGCCAGAAAGCAGCTGCGAAGGCTAGCGCCAGCGGCAGCCAGACCCACCAGTAGTTGGCCTGCTTGCCGTAGGCGCCGCGCACGCCCCTGGCCAGGTTCCACCCGACCTGATCCCCAGTGTAAACGTAGTCGAGGACCCAGGTCTTGTCGTCCACCCCAACGGTGGCAATCTCTTTGCCCTTCTCCGTCGGCCTGCCTCCGATGGACCCCCTCTCGTCGACGTAGAAGCGGACCGTCCACGCGCCCTCCTCGTACTTGGCTTCCGCGCTGTGTGGCCCGTGCCTCGTGAACTCCTCCCTGACCTCGGGGCTCGCCGCTGCGCGCTTGATGGCCTTCTCTTCCGAGAGTCTGGGGTATTCGATCCCATCAGCTCCAGGCGAGATCTCGACCCCGCTCACCCCTCCGGAATCGTCGGCGACCTTGAAGCGGGCGACCTCCTTCCCCGAAGTCTGCTCCGTAAGTACGACCCACCAGAGGTCCTTGCCTCTGTCGTAGTACGCCGTCGTCTCGACGGTCGGTTTGGCGTAATACTCCTCCAGCGTCGGAACAAAGCTGGCCTTCTCCAGCACCTCAGTCTCGCCCATCTGGGAACCCCGCGCGAAGCCCATTGCGCACAGCAGCAACAACATGAGCCCCATCAGTAGTGCCGTGTGGTTCGCACACGCCCGGCCCGGACGCGCTGTCTGTGGATCTTCCCGGATTACGGAGATTCCTCCAGCTCCTGGC
>DATMVF010000226.1:0-9386 GCA_035563475.1 Rubrobacter sp. | reverse complement strand
ACTGACCATCCCTCCCGCCGCGTTCGTCCTCAGCCCGGTCATCAAGACCGACTTGTTGGGCGAATCTGATGTGGGATCCGGCTGGGTGGAAGTCGCTTCGGTCTCTGAGGTCTCGGCGGAGGAGCCTTCGCACTTCAAGGTCGAGTTCCCCCTAGAACAGGTCTACGGGGAGAGGGCCATACAGAAAAAGCATCCTGGCTCCCAGAAGTCGGACATGAACTACAAGCTGGATAACGCCATCTGGCTCTCGTGGAAGGCCCCTATCGAGCAGCAGGGCAGGCAGGGGTCGACCGGCGACATTTTGGGGAAACCGGAGCGCCCGGCGATTCTGGACCAGAAGAGCGAGGGTTTCACGGAATCCGAGCGCAAAGAGATCATGAGCCGGCTCAACGTCCTCAGCAACTCCTGCGCGCACCTCGGATGTCCCGTGCGGTGGTTCACCCACGAGCAACTCTTCCTTTGCCCGTGCCACGGCGGACTCTACGACATCAATGGCGGGTGGGTCGGGGGCCCACCGCCGCGCGGGATGTACCGTTACACCGAAGCCGAGGTCAGGGAGAACGGCAAGCTCTACGTCAGGCACAAGTACGACATCGAGCCAGGCCTGGACAAGCAACAACCCTACGTGGTCTAGAGAGGGAGCACCGAGCATGATCGGCAGGATAAGGACCCAGACGTCGGAGGCGAGCCAGTTCCTGGTCGACTGGATGGAGCACCGGACCGGGATAGTCACCATGCTCGAGCACTTTCTCTACGAGCCCGTCCCCAAACGCGGCGCCTGGCTCTACACTTTGGGCAGCGCGGTGCTGTTCACCATAACGTTGCAGTTTTTGACGGGCATCCTGCTCCTGTTCTACTACGCGCCGACCACGGACGACGCGTGGAACTCCGTCGACTACATTATGACCGAGGCGTACTTCGGACAGCTCATCCGCGGCATCCACTACTGGTCGGCGAACTTCCTGATGGCGTTTATCGGGTTGCACATGGGCCAGGTGTTCTTCTCGGGTGGCTATAAGGCGCCCCGGGAGCTCAACTGGATAGTAGGCGTTATCCTGCTCCTCCTCGTGATCGGGCTTTCCTTCACCGGGTACCTCCTCAGGTGGGACCAGGACGGTTTCTGGGCCTCTGTGGTCGGGATGAAGATCGGTTCGTACTCGCCTTTCGTTGGCGGGTACGTGATCCACTTCCTCCTTGGCGGGGACGTTGTGGGGCCCGCGACGCTCTCCCGCTTTTTCGCCATCCACGTCTGGCTGCTTCCTGCCCTGATAGCCCCACTGATCGGTGCGCACCTCTATCTGCTCAGGCGTCACGGGGTGTTCGGCAGCGAGTTCGAGTACACCGACAGGCTGGCCAAGCTGCACGAACGACAGCGCCTCGAAGAGTACGCCCGCTACGAGACGGACGAGGACGAAGGGGAGCCCTACGTCGGCCGCCGCGACCGCGCGGACAGGGAAGGCTACGAAAGAGACGGTGAGTAACAGCTTTTACCGAGAAGGCTGGCGTACCACTGTTACGATTGTGGTACGGAACTTGAGAAAGAGAGAAGAGGTGTAGAAGGTGTACGCTCCGGCGACAGGCAAGGCCAAACCGGTTGAAGATGAGGTAATTACCGAAGAGAACGTCTTCGAGCGACCTGACGAGACCATAGCGTTCTTCCCCGGGCAGGTGCTCAAGGACGGCTACGTCAGCACCTTCATACTGCTCGCCTGCGTCGTGCTTTCCTACGCCGCACCCGCGCCGCTCACCGAGCCGGCGAACACGGCGACCGTGGAGTACGTGCCGAGGCCCGAGTGGTTTTTCTTCTTCTACGAGCAGATGCTCATGTTCTTCCCCGGATACGCGCTGATATCCTTCGGGGCCGTCGTGGTGCCGACGATCTTCATCGGGCTCCTCTTCGCCGTCCCGTGGCTCGACCGAAGCCCGCAGCACTACAACTCTATCAGCAGGCCCTTCGCTTCGGTCATAGGTGTCCTAGTGGTCATAATCGTCGTCCTCAACATGCTTCTGGCCGTAAGCCGGATCATAAACTTCCCCACGGGCTAGAGGAGGCCGAGCGGTGCCTATTGGCAACCTTGACGTACCGATAATCGGCAAGAACGTCGTTATCGCCGTTCTGGTCCAGACGCACATCCTCTTTGCGACCTTCATCATCGGGGCCGTCCTGATAGCGGCTACGAGCGAGTACCTCGGGATGGTGACCAAGCAAAACAACTACGAGCGCTTCGCGAGGACCCTGGCGCGCTTTGTGGTTCTGCTTTTCGCTTCGGGTGCGGCCCTGGCGATCACGTTCGTGCTCGCCCTGGTTACGCTTTTCCCCGTCTTTTTCTCCATCCTGCAGAATATCTTTTTCTGGGTGTTCCTGGTGGAAGCGTTCATGTTCTTGGGCCAGATCATCATCGTCTACGCCTGGTACAACGTGTGGGACAAGCTCGCCTACCGCAAGAGTCTGCACGTCGTCTTCGGTTTTATCGCAGGCTTCTTCGGGCTTATGGCGATGACCATGATCGACGCGGTCGCCTCCTTTATGCTCACGCCCGCCGAGGTTACCTCCGAGGCTAGCCTCGTGGCCCGCAGCTTCCTCAACCAGACGATGGTACCCCTCAACATGCACCGCTTCGTAGGGAACTTCTCCTACGCCGGGTTCTTGATCGCCGGCTGGGCCGGCTGGAGGTACCTGAGGACCACCCGGGAGGACGACAGGGAGTACTACGACTGGATGGGACACTTCGGCCTCCTCTGGGGCTTCGGGTTCTTGATCATGCAGCCGATCATCGGCTACGGTTACCTCAAAGGCATCCGCGAGAGCTCGCCCGACGCGTTCAACACCATCATGCTCGGCAGCAAGGCGTGGGTCTTCAACCTGCTCGTCCTCTGGATCGCCGTCCTCAGCATCGCCTCGACGGCTTACTTCGTCCACAAGTTGCGCTTCGCCATAAGACCCATGGAGACGTTGCGTAAGCTCTCCGTGGGCGCCCTCGGCTTCACCGCGTTGTTCACCGTGCTCAACATAATCCCGGCCGACGCTGACCTGATACCCCAGATAGGGTTGGTCTTCGGGCAGGGTGAAGGGACACAGATTCCGCTGGGCAGCATGTACCCCTGGAAGTACATCGGCCTGATCGGGCTGATGCTCGTCGGCTTCTTCATCGTTGCCCTGTACCTGAGGGCTTCTGCAACAGGGTTCCATTGGGGAAGGGCGAGCCGGTGGAGCCAGTACGCGCTGATGGCGTGCGCCTTCTTCGTCGTTCTGACCATGATAACGATGGGTTACACGCGCGAGACCGCGCGCCGCGTCGACAACAACCCAGCCTACCTCATCAACGACTGCGTGACGCTGGACCAGACCATCGTCAAGGAAGGCTGTCCGGCAACGCCCATTACGGAAGGTGCGGGGGGATGATGGAGCTGGCGCTTCTCCTCCTCCAGCAAGGAACCACGGCCAACCCGGCGCCCATCGGGATCTTCCGGTTTTTCGTCGGCTTCGTTCTCGTGGTCGCGGTCTACACTTCCTTCCTGGGATTCACGTACTGGATCAGCAAGGACGAGTAGAGAAGAAGGTATTAGGTTACAGGTTTCAGGTAGGGCTGCGGCGAACGCTGCGGCCCTCGCTTCTTGCGAGGATCCTGAAAGGGCTTCGTACGCGGCCTGCTCGATGCCGCTCGAGGCCCTTTTACGACCGCCGTCTTGCCGGCCAGAGTCAAGGCTGCTCCTTGAGAGATTCGAGCTGTTCGAGGCGGATGATGTGGCCGCTGAGGCGCCAGGCGGCGGGAGTGCAGAGGTAGCTTATGAGCTCTGCCGGCTCCTCGGGAGGACGGAGCATCCCGAAATCCCTGTAGCCCTGGAACATGCGGTGTAACTGTTTGCCGATGAGCTCCTGGCCGAAGCCTCGCGTCTCCTCCTGCATTCTGGTGTCCACGACGCCCGGATAGACGCCCGTTACGGCGATGCCGTAAGGTCCACCCTCCAGGGCCAGAACGCGGGTGAGCTGGTCGAGGGCCGCTTTCGAGGCGCCGTAGGCGGCCATCCCCGCGACCGGATGCCTGGCGGCGGCGCTGGAGACGTTCACGATTCGTCCCCAGTTCGCCGAGACCATGCTAGGGAGCGCCTCTCTGGCGCACAGGAAGGCCCCGGTCACGTTGACGTCGAAGGCGCGTCGCCAGGCATCCGGCCGGGTGGCCGCGACGGGGAGCGGGATGCCTGGTGTGCCCGCGTTGTTTATGAGGATGGTGACGTTGCCGAGTTCGCCCTGCACCCTCTCGAAACAGGCCGAGACCGAGCCCTCGTCGGCCACGTCCAGGCTCACGGGTAGGGCTGTCGAGCCGCGCGAGGAGATCTCGTGCGCCACGGAGGAGATCTCCTCCTCCGTGCGGGCGGCGAGGGCGACGGTTGCGCCCTCGCGGGCGAGAAGTCGGGCCGTGGCCGCCCCGATGCCGCGTCCCGCGCCGGTTACGAGCGCGACGCGACCGGCGTGTAACCCGCCTTGTGTCATCCCCTGTTTTCGGCGGAGACGTACGTTCTTACGGCCATGGATCCCGCCTTCCACACTCTGACCCTATCTTCTCTCCCACTAGCTTACCCTAGGCACCGATCGGCAGCAGGCGCCGTCGCTGTGGGGTGTCGAGCATGGCCGGTGCCAGGTGAGATAGAATTCGGTCAAAGAGCAAAGGAGCGTACGCTTGTCCGACATACCCCTCTTTCCGCTCAACGTGGTGCTGATGCCCGGGGCGCCTCTGCCGCTGCACATCTTCGAGGAGCGCTACAAGCAGATGGTGAACGAGTGCCTGGAGCAGGAGGTCGAGTTCGGGATGGTCTTCGCCGATGAGTCAGGGACGCGGCAGGTAGGTTGCACGGCGAAGATCGTGGAGCTAGTCGAGCGCTACGAGGACGGTCGGATGTTGATCCTGGTCGAAGGTTCGCGCCGCTTCAAGCTAAACAACGTCCTCACGGGCAAACCTTACTACGTGGGTGAGATCGAGTACTTCCAGGACGAGCCCGACGAAGACATCGACACGCTGGCCGAGGAGTGTATAGCATTGCTCGAGCGGGTAGTCGAGGCCGCGACCGAAGGTTCCGTCGGGATCGAGATAGAGCCACCTTACAGGAACCTCTCATTCGCCATCGCGGGCCGGGTGGAGTTCGAGCCGGAGATCCGCCAGCAAATCCTGGAGCTCACCTCCGAGCAACAGCGCCTGCAGAAGGTCAAGGAACTTCTGGGCGCGGCGGCCGAGAGACTGGAGCGCGAGCGGCAGACGCGCGAGAAGGCCCAGACCAACGGGTACCTGCGTGGCGACTGGCAGCCAGGGAGTTAGCCGTCAGCTTTCGGCGGTCAGCTATCAGCTACTGATCCTGTAGAGAGGATCGGACGCGCCAGGGTAACGACCGGCGGGCATCTGCTGAAGGCTGAAAGCTTATCGCTGACTGCCCTAAAGCTTTCTATCCGCCTGGCGGGGGAGGTTTCGCTCCGCTTCCTGGGGGAGGAGGGATCTTATCCTGCGCAAGTTCGCCTGGTCCACCTTGTAGATCAGGGGTTCCGCGGCCAGGGAGTCTTCCCCGGCTGCGGCCTTTATGCGCTGCGTCAGGTTCTCCTCGACGAGCCAGGCCATCGAGGGCAGGACCCCGGCGACGATTCGCATCCTGACGCGGCCGTCGGCCTCACTTCGCTCGATGAGGCGGGGAGGACTCAGGTACAGTTCCGAGGCCTCGCCTAGTGCGTGCTCCACCCTCGTGGCCGCCTCCGGGTCCGAGACCTGCACTTCCACATTGAACCGCTGCCGGCCCGAGACGTAGTTGATAACGCCTTGCATGGCGCCGTTGGGGACGTAACTCACCTCACCCGAGAGGGAACGGATCTTGGTCATCCTGAGTCCCAGCTCCTCGACGATCCCGGAGACGTCCTGCGGCTTTATGTGGACGAAGTCCCCGACGCTGTACTGCCCCTCGAAGACGATCGAGAAACCGGCTATCACGTCGCGCAAGAAGCTCTGAGCCCCGAAACCTATAACGGCGGCGATGATTGTGGTTCCCGCCACGGCGGGCAACGGGTTATTGAAGAAGATGCTCAGGATCACGAGTACCACGATGATAAAGACGACGTAACGGAGCGCGTTGCGTATCAAGGTGATCGCGGTGTCCTGGCGCTTGACGCGGGCCACGGCCTCCTCGTCAAGGAGCGACTCCCTGCTGCTCCGCCGCCACTGCAGAACCCGTGGCACGCCACGGGTCAGAATGCGGAAGACAAGGACCCCGAGGACGACGACTAGCACAGAAGCGAGTACTTTGCCTACGAACTGAGTACTATAGATATAGTCGTAGACGCCCTGCAGAAACTCCTTTAGCTCCGTGAAGATGGATAGGGGTTCTTCCACGACCCCTTTGCCGACCTTCGTGGCATCATCGGCGAGGTTGGCCGTCGTTTCCTGGAGCAGGGCGAAGGGCATACCTAGCCGTGGCGCTGGAGGGCCAATTGTATGAGGCGGTCGAGCAGTTCTTCGTAAGGGAGCCCGCTCGCGGCCCAGAGTTCCGCGTAGACGCTCGTAGGGGTGAAGCCGGGGATGGTGTTGATCTCGTTGAGTAGCAACCGGTCCGTGCCGCGTTCGAGAAAGAAGTCGACGCGGGCCATGCCCGCTGCGTCTATGGCCCCGTAGGCTGTGCCGGCGATGCGCGTTATCTCCTGTGTGATCTCGTCCCGGATCGGAGCAGGGACGACGAGCTCCATCCCGCCCTCGACGTACTTCGCCTCGTAATCGTAGAAGTCCGCTTTCTTGATTAGGATCTCACCTGGGACGGAGACGTCAGGGTCTTCGTTGCCGAGCACGGAGACCTCGATCTCGCGGGCATCCACACCCTCCTCGACGATGATGCGCCGGTCGAAGTTCGAAGCGGTGTCGAGGGCCTCACCCAACTCTTCAGCGTTCACGGCCTTGCCGATGCCGACGCTCGAGCCGAGGTTCGCAGGCTTCACGAAGCAGGGGTATCCAATGGAGGTTTCGATCTCCTCTATCCGGGTCTCCCGGTCTCTCTCCCACTGCCCTCTGGTCAGGGCGACCCACCTGACCTGCGGGAGATCGTGGTGGGCGAAGATCTTCTTCATCGTGGGCTTGTCCATGCCGGCGGCGCTCCCTAGCACCCCGCTGCCGACGTAGGGGACACCAGCGAGCTCGAGCATGCCCTGTATGGTGCCGTCCTCCCCGTACGGACCGTGCAGGACGGGGAAGACCACGTCCACGGAAGCGAGGCCCGCCGGTAGTTTCTCAGTTGTGGAGGCCGGCGGGCCCGAGACGTCGAGGTCGGAGCCGTCGGGCAGGTAGCCGCTCTGCGACTCCAGCTGGCGCATAGGCTCTCCAGAGGAGATCCAACGCCCCTCCCTGGTTATGCCGACGGGTACGACTTGGTAGCGGCCGCTCTTCCTCAGCGCCCGCGTTATGGCGCGCGCTGAGGCCAGGGACACCTCGTGCTCTCCGCTGCGGCCTCCGAAGACGACCATCACCCTGACCAAACGCCGCTCCTCTCTTCTCCAGCCCGCCTATCCTAGCAAAGGGCTTGCCAGGCGTACGCCTGACGTACTCTTCAGGCCTCTCGCGGCGTGAAACCGAGCTCGCCCGACCGCTCCTTGAGCGCATGGGCCACGAACTCTATGTGTTCATTGAGATCCACGCCGAGTTCCTCGGCGCCCCTTACGATGTCGTCCCTGTTCACGGCCGCAGCGAAGGACTTCTGCTTCATCTTCTTGCGGACGCTCTTTGCCTTCATGTTTTCGAGACCTTCGGGACGCATGAGGGCGCAGGCCACGATAAAGCCGGAGAGCTCATCTACGGCGTAGAGCGTTTTGGACATGAGGGTGTCGCGGGGTACGTCCAGGTAGTCGGCGTGCCCCTTTATGGCGTGGATGACGTCTTCGGGATAGCCCCTGCTCTCCAGCTCCCTGACACCGACCATAGGATGCTCATCCGGCGTGGGGTGTTTCTCGTAATCCATATCGTGCAGGAGGCCGGTTATGCCCCACTTCTCCTCCTCCTCGCCGAAACGGCGGGCGTAGGCCCGCATGGCGGCCTCGACGGCGAGCATGTGCTTGCGCAGGGAGTCACTCTCTGTCCACGTGCACATGAGCTCCCATGACTGTTCGCGGTTCAATTAATTGTCTCCCTTCGGTCGACAGGCTACAGCTTTCAGGCGTCAGGTCTCAGGTTGGTGCCAGCGGGACTTCCTGCTGCGTCTGAGATTCTGTCTCGCTTTGCTACTGTATACCGTCCACTTCGAAACGAGGCGGCCCAAAACATTCCCTGATGCCTGTAGCCTGAAACCTGATGCCTAACTATCTTCATACGAGACTTTTATGACGCCGCCCGGCGCGTTCGTCTGCTGGACGGATCTGGTGGAATCGCCGGCGACCAGGATGACCTCGAGATCGCCGGTGCCCCCGTCCCGTTTCTCGATGCGGCAGGAGAGCTGCCTTCCCTTCAATTGGTACGCGAAGCGCTTGGGCACCCGGCCGCTCAGCACGCTACGCTCCTCTCCCACCGAGCAGAGGCCGGAGAACGTGGTCCCGGGGTCCCCCTCCAGCCGGATGATGACGTCAGGCTTACCGTCGGGGTCGCCGAGGGTGATCTCGGGAGGCGAATCCTCTGTTGTCTCCAGTCTGGTGGTTGAAGCGGACGTCGGCTCCTTCGTGACCTCCGTATTCTCCCTAGTAGGGGTGCTTCTCTCATCGGGCTTTCTGGTCTCACCGGAGCAGGCCCAGGCCAAGAGCAGCACAGCGAGGAGCAATATTGCCACCGGCACGATCGCACGAACTCTTACGGTCTCAAAGAAATCCACGAGCATCCATTCTATCTAACGAGACCCTCGTCTTCTCTCGCTCCGGACAACTCCAGGGAGCGGGATCTCGCCCTCGACAGGACGGCGTCGAGCATCCCGGGGGTGAGCACCCCGGTGAAGGTGTTCTGCTGCGACGGGTGGTAGCAACCGATAAGAACGAGCGAGCCGGCCTCACACTCCGCGCCATGCGCGAACTTCGGCTTCGGCCTCTTCCCTAGCAGTCGCAAGGCGGCGTCCCAGGCGAACGCGCCGAGGCAGACGATGACCTTGGCGTCGAGCGCCTCCAGTTCGCGGGCGGCGTAAGGGAGGCAGGCGTCGCGCTCTTCCGGGGTCGGTCTGTTCCGGGGCGGGGCGCACCGGACGGCGGCCGAGATCCAGAGTCCCGAAAGACGCAGCCCGTCGTCCTTGTTCCGTGAGACCGGCTTGTTGGCAAATCCCGTGCGATGGAGCGATGAGAAGAGAAAGTCGCCGGAACGGTCGCCAGTAAAGAAGCGTCCTGTCCTGTTCGCCCCGTGGGCGGCCGGGGCGAGACCGAAGGCGACGACGCTGGCCTCAGGATCTCCGAAGCC
>DATMVF010000225.1:0-10596 GCA_035563475.1 Rubrobacter sp. | reverse complement strand
CGACCTCCCGCCCGAGCAGGAAAGCGTGTGCCAGCTCGTGCCAGACGGTAAGGGGTAGCGTCGCCGCGGTACGCGGCCTGAACACGGTGGATAGCTCTTCCGGGAGCACGAGGACGGGAGGCTCGACGGAACGGGTGAAGTAGGGGAGACCAGGCGGATAAGGGCGCGCGTTATCGCGCGGCGCATCTGCCCAGGCTTCGTCTGCCACCAGGTATGCGACGATCCCCGGAGGCTCGACGGTGAGTATCCGTCCGAGCGCCCTGTAGCCCTGCGTGAGATAGCCGGATAGCTCTCTGGCCTTCCCGGCCAGCCGTGGGGCGTAGAGGACGGGCACCTGCGCGTCCAGGCGTTCGTAACCCGGTAACGCGGCTTGCCGTGTTCCCCGGGTTGCTACGGCGCTACCTGCGCGTCCCACCTGGCACCGACCATGCCGGCCGTATACACGTTGACGGCCCGCACGTAGGCGCGCGCAGCCGCCTCGACGACGTCCTGGGAGAGGCCGCGTCCGGCATAATCTCCCCCCTCGAACTCCACGGAGACCCTGACCTCGCCCAGGGCGTCCTTGCCGCCCGTCACGGCGTCGATGCGGAAGTCCGTCAGACGGCCCTTTATGTTCGTCGCGGCGTCGATGGCCCGGAAGACCGCGTCGACCGGTCCCTCGCCCTCGGCCTCGGCCTCGAACGTGCCCTGTTCGGCGTGGGAGATGGTGACGGCCGCCCTGCTCTGGCGGCCTGTGGCGGCGACGACCCTGAAAGACTCCAGGACGAACTTGCCCTCGAAGGAGCCGACCTCGTCTGCGGCTATAGCCTCGAGATCTGCTGCAGTTACGGTCTTCTTGTGGTCCGCTATCTCCTTGAAGCGCGTGAAGGCCCGCTTGAGCACATCGCCCTCTACGTAGTAGCCGAGCTCTTCCAGGGCGTCCTTGAGGGCGTGGCGCCCCGAGTGCTTGCCGAGGAAGATGTTCGTCCCTTCCAGGCCTATGTCTTCCTTGGTCATGATCTCGAACGTCCGCCTGTCCTTGAGCACGCCGTCCTGGTGGATGCCCGACTCGTGCAGAAAGGCGTTGCGCCCCACGATGGCCTTGTTCGGGGGAACCTCGTAGCCCGTGATGTTGGAGACCATGCGGCTCGTGTTGGCGAGCTGGCGGGTCTCGACGCCCACCCTTGCCCCGTAGAAGTCCGAGCGCGTGGCCAGCGCCATCACGACCTCCTCCAGCGAGGCATTCCCCGCCCGCTCCCCGATACCGTTGACGGCCACCTCGACCTGCCCGGCCCCGACCTCGACCCCCGCGAGCGAATTGGCGACGGCCATCCCGAGGTCATCGTGGCAGTGGACCGAGAGGACGCGCTCCTGGAGCGCGGGCACCCGCTCTTGTAGCTCTTTCAGGAAGTCCGCGAATTCAACCGGCGTGGTGTAGCCGACCGTGTCGGCGATGTTGACCACGTCGGCCCCCGCCTCGACGGCCGCCGCGACGATCTCGGAGAGGTAGCCTATGTCCGTGCGCGTCGCGTCCATCGGGGAGAACTCCACGTTCTCGCAGAGGCTCTTCGCGAAGACGACGGCCTCGCCGGCCCTCCGCAGGATGTCTTCCTGGTTGGAGCGCATCTGATGCTCTATGTGCAGGTCGCTGGTGCCCACGAAGGTATGGATGCGTGGCCTCTGTGACCACTGCACAGCCTCCCAGGCGCGCACGATGTCCTGCTCGTGGATGCGGGCGAGGCCCGCGATCCTGGGGCCTTTGACCTCCGAGGCGATCCGGCTCACCGACTCGAAGTCTCCCTCGGAGGTGATCGGGAACCCTGCCTCGATTACGTCCACCTTCAGGCGGGCGAGCTGGCGGGCTATCTCTACCTTCTCCTCTACGGACAAAGAGATGCCAGGCGACTGCTCGCCATCACGGAGGGTAGTATCGAAGATCTCTACTCGACGCATATGTCTCGTCCTCCTACGTTTGGAAATCTGTCGAAGAGATGCGACTCGGGGCTGGTGGCCGCGGACAGCCGGCTAGATACCGGGGCTGGTAATTCGCCCGGCGGCCACCCTGGTTAGTCGTAGGCTGTGGCGAGAAACGCGCAAGATGTCTAGATGTTCTCCTTCATGAAGGGCGGCAGTATCTCATCCCGCCGCCCGCTCCGCAACCTCGACGGCGACTGTCCAATCGGCGTACTCCTCCCACTCGCCGCGCGCGGCCTTGAAGTACAGTTCCTGCAGGCGCTCGGCGACGGGCCCTATGCTGCCGGTGCCGACGGGACGGTCGTCCACCTCGACCACGGGCGCTATCTGGAACCCCGTCCCCGAGAGGAAGACCTCGTCCGCGGCGTAGAGCTCCGTGCGGTCCACCGCACGCTCTATGACCGGCATCCCGAGTTCTTTGCTCGCCAGCTCCATGACGGCGTCGCGCGTAATACCCTCCAGGATGTCCGCCGTTACGGGCGGGGTGATGAGCCGGCCTTTCCTGACCAGGAAGATGTTCGCCGCGCTCGCCTCGGAGACCTGGCCGTCCTGGGTAAGGAAGATGGCGTCGTCGTAGCCCGACATGTGCGCCTCGTCGACCGCGAGCGCCGTGTTGACGTAGGAACCCGTGCACTTGGCGCGGGCCGGGATGGCATTATCCGGCGTGCGTCGCCAGGAAGAGACACAGACTCTCAGGCCTGTAAGCTCGACGTAGTTTCCCATAGGAACCGTGAAGATAGAGAGTTCGGTCTCACCCTTCAGGTTCACCCCCACGGACTCGGCGGCCTTGTAAGCGAGGGGCCTGACGTAGGTGTCCTGGCGCGGGGCGTTGCGCCGCAGGATCTCCAGCGTGACGTCGCAGAGCTCGTCGACGGTATTGGGCAACTCTATGCGTAGCAGCCGGCAGGACCTCTCGAAACGCTCGTAGTGTTCGCGCATCTTCAGGACCTGCAACGTCCCGCGCCGCTCGCTCCAGTAGGCCCTTATGCCCTCGAAGACGCCCGTGCCGTAGTTCAGGGCGTGGGTCGCGGGTGAGAGGCGAATGTCGCCGACCCTCACGAGCTCGCCGCCGTGGTAGGCCCACTCGGCGTCCGACGCCGCGAAAGCTTTACGACTCATAGGTTCTCACCTCCAGCGGAGCCTGCGGGCGTCTCTATACCCTCGGCCGCGAGCGCCCGCAGCTCCTGTCCGACTTTCTCCACCTGCGACCCGGCCTCCCTGCGGCGCATCGCGAGGAAGCTGGATCCGCCCGCCTGGTTCTCGAGCACCCAGTCTTTGGCCCACTTGCCGCTCTGGATGTCCGCGAGGATGGAACGCATCCTCTCTTTGGCGGCTTCGTCGATAATCTTCGGTCCCGCCGTGTAGTCGCCGTACTCTGCAGTGTTGGAGATCGAGTAGCGCATCCCCGCAAGCCCGCCCTCGTAGATCAGGTCGACTATGAGCTTCAGCTCGTTGACGCACTCATAATAGGCGAGCTCGGGCTGGTAGCCCGCCTCGACGAGCGTCTCGAAACCGGCCGTAAGTAGGGCCGTGAGTCCTCCGCACAACACCGCCTGCTCCCCGAAGAGGTCCGTCTCGGTCTCTTCCGCGAACGTGGTCTCGATGATGCCGGCGCGGCCGCTCCCTATGGCGCGGGCGTAGGAGAGGATCACATCCCGAGCCTGCCCCGAAGCGTCGTTCTCGACCGCGAAGAGCGAAGGCATCCCCTTGCCCTCGACGTAAAGACGCCTCAGCACGTGACCGGGTCCCTTGGGGGCGACGAGACCCAGGTCGACCTCGGGGGGGACGACGATCTGGTTGAAGTGGATGTTGAAGCCGTGGGCGAAGAGCATGAGATCGCCCTCTGAGAGGCTCGGCCCGACCTCGGCCTCGAAGACGGCGGGCTGCTTCTCGTCGGGGAGCAGCATCATCACCACGTCCGCCCCCCTTACGGCATCAGCGATCGTCTGCACCTGCAGGCCGTCCCTTTCCGCTTTCGGCCAGCTCTTCGAGCCTTCGTAGAGCCCGACCCTCACGTCGCAGCCGGACTCCTTCAGGTTCAGGGCGTGGGCGTGGCCCTGGCTGCCGTAGCCCAGGATGGCGACTCTCCTACTCGTGACCTCGTTCCCTATGTCTCCCTCGCGGTATACCCGTGCCATCTAGACTCCTCCCCCCGCATCCGGACGGGCCACAGGACCCAGCCGAACCACGTCTTCGACGCCGCCGCCAAGAGCGGCGAGGAAGGCCTCCACCTTCTCGGGCTCGCCCGATGCCAAGACCGTGCCACCGTCCTCGTGCGCTTCGACGCCCGATCGCTCCGCGGGCTCGCGCCAGTCTTGCGAGGTCTCGACCAGGGCCACCTCTATAGTCTTGGCCGGTCCCGCTTCGCTTACGTCTTCGAGGGCCGAGATGAGGGCCGTGTAGCGCAGCGCCGGCTCGGGCGGGCAGTCGAGCAGGATGGTGGCCCGCATCCCGTCGCTGTCGCCGCCCAGCGTGAAGCCCGCGACGGGCATCCTCTTGTTTTGGAGCGTCATGAGCAGCCTGTTCAGGGCGAGCATGCCGCCCGTGAAGCGGACCTCGATGGTGTTCAGGGCGACGCCCGTTGCCGACTCAGGCACCGTCTTCCTCGATCATCTCGTTGACGGACATCCCCGATGGGATCATGGGGTAGACGTTCGCCTCGGGGTCGATGTGGAAGTCCAGTATGGTGCAGCCCTCCTGCTCCTCAGCCCATCGAACCGCTGCCTCAACGTCGTCGCCATCCCTGACGGTGCGCCCTGCGAGCCCGTAGGAGGCGGAGAGCTGCTCGTAGTCGGGCCCGGTTATGGGCGTCTCGGAGTAGCGGCGGTTGTGGAAGAACTGTTGCCACTGGCGCACCATCCCCAAATAACCGTTGTTCAGAACGGCGACCTTTATGTTCAGCCCGAAGTCCCTTATCGTGGCGAGCTCCTGGATGTTCATCTGGATGCCGCCGTCGCCGGCTATGACCCATACGGGGTCTTCCGGATAGGCGAAAGCCACGCCCATCGCCGCCGGCAGCGCGAAGCCCATCGTGCCCAGGCCCCCGCTCGTAATGTGGCTGTTGGCCTTGGTGAACTCGAAGAACTGGGCCGCCCACATCTGGTGCTGCCCCACGTCGGTGACGAGCCGCAGGTCGGGACCCGCCACGGATTTTATGGCCTCCATTACCTGTATCGGACCGTACTCGCCCCGCGCCGACTCCTTGCGGCGCCTCTCCGGCTCCTGGCTCGTCGCCAGTTCCTCGCGCCACTGTTTGCATCCCTCGCCTGAGTCGGGGGCATTATCCAGGTGTCCCAGTATCGAACGCATCGCCGCCTTCGCGTCTGCGGCTATCCCCACGGTCGGCTTTATGACCTTGCCGAGCTCCGAGGGGTCCACGTCGATGTGGATGATCTTCGCGCGTGGGGCGAACTTGTGGGCCGCGCCCGTGATCCTGTCGTCGAAGCGCATCCCGACCGCGAAAAGGAGGTCGGAGCGGTCTATGGCACGGTTGACGCTGGCCTGCCCGTGCATCCCCGGCCAGCCCAGGTACAGCGGGTGGTCGTCGGGGAAGGCGCTTATGCCGAGCAGCGTCGTCACGACTGGGATGCCCGTCCTTTCGGCGAGCAGCCTGAGTTCCTTCTCGGCGCTACCGAGTGTGACGCCGTGTCCGGCCAGGATCAAGGGCCGCTTCGCGTTCCGCAAAAGCATCGCTGCCCGCTCCAGCCCGGGCGACTCCACAGGAGGCGGCGCCTCCCGCAGCCGCCGGTAGCCGTTGTCGCCCGTGGCCGCGAGCTGCACGTCTTTGGGGACGTCTACCAGGACGGGGCCAGGCCTACCGGAGCGGGCGATCTCGAATGCCCGCCGCATCGCCGGGTAGAGTTCGTCGGGGTCTTCGACCAGGAAGGAGTGCTTGGTGAAGGGCAGCGTCATGCCCATCACGTTCGTCTCCTGGAAGGAGTCTTTGCCCATCGCCGGCCGGCCGACCTGGCCCGTTATCGCCACGAGCGGCACGGAGTCCATCTGGGCCGTGGCCAGCCCCGTAACCAGGTTGGTGGCACCGGGTCCGCTCGTGGCCACGCACACCCCGACCCCGCCTGTCGCCCTGGCGTAGCCGTCAGCCGCGTGGGCCGCGGCCTGTTCGTGGCGGGTGAGGATGTGTTTCAGTGGGTAGTCGGGGAGGGCGTGGTAGAAAGGCATGATCGCGCCCCCAGGGTACCCGAAGAGGTACTCGACCCCTTCGTCGAGTAGCGCCTCGCACATGGCTTCGCTACCCGTACGCGGCTTGTATTCGATGTTTAATGCTGTGTTTTCCACGGTTTGCCCCATTCCAAGTAAGAGATCTTGCCCCAACCTTGCCGAAGAACGGGATGTTCCCGTCTTGCGGCTCTAGGCGGACCGGAGGACGCCGTCCCGGCCCGCCAGGCTAATTAGTCGTAGGGCGGACGGTACGGCTACCGTGGATACTCGCGGGTGGATGGGCGGAGCGAGCAGGCGCGAGATCTTGAGCATCAACCCCGAGATCCTCTTCCTTCGCGCCGTCTCCGAAACCTCGCTCAAAGCGTTCCTCACTCACTCGCTCGCAAGTGGAGTGAAGGGTCGCACACTGGTAGAGGGTTGTCAAGGTGCACATAGCTTCAATCCCGCACGGACAGTAGAAAATGCGGCGAAGCACACCACAAGGACAGCAAGCTTTCCGGGCTATCTCGAGGCTAGTTTGCCAGTCGGCCCACTTAAGCGCATAATGCTTGTCGAGTTCTGCGTGGGAGAAGGGAGAAGAGAATGGCGAAAAACGCAGGAACGCATGGGTCATCCAAAGGAGCGACGATCATCGACAGGAGGCGGTTCCTCAAACAGACGGCCCTGGCAACTGCGGTGGTCTCCGTCCCTTACCTGGCCGGCAAGACCGTGGCCTTCGGCAAGGAGGGCACCACCTCAGGCCAAGGGACCAAAGGTGCGGACGCCGCGCTGGATCGCGCGCTAAAGGAGCTCGTCGCCATGGAAGACGGCCCTCCCGGGGTCATCGCCGTCGTGCAGCGCGGCAAGCACCGCAAGGTACACACCTTCGGGGTCCGCAATATAAAGAGCGGGCTGCCCATAAGGATCGACGACCGCATGCGCATTGCGAGCGTCGCCAAGGCCTTCAGCGGTGCCGTCGCACTCTCTTTGGTGAGCAAGGGGGCACTCTCCTTGAACGACACCATCGGAAAGCTCCTCTCAGGCTTGCCAGAGCCGCCTCCCGACGCTTGGGCTGAGATTACCCTCAGGCAGCTCCTAAACCACACCAGCGGCTTACCAGAAATCTTAGAGGACCTAGAATTTCTAGATGCGTTCGGGGCCAGCCCCAAGAAAGCGCCCCCGCCGGAAGATCTGCTTACGTTCCTGTATAACAATGATCCGCCCTTGCGCTTCGAACCTGGTTCCAAGTACCAGTATTCCAACTCGGATAACATAGCCGTGGCGCTGATGGTCGAGGCGGCCACAGGCACGAGCTACGAGGACCTGCTCAGGGAGCTGGTCTACAAGCCTCTTGGGCTGAGAAGGACTAGCCTGCCCCGCGGCCCCAACCTGAGGAAGCCCTTCATCCACGGCTACGACACCACCCAAGACCCGCCCGAAGATGTAAGCGAGGACTTTGCCGCCGGGTGGGCCTGGGCTTCGGGGGGCATAGTCTCTACCCCCGCCGACCTAAATACCTTCATCCGCGGTTACGTGGGTGGCAAGCTCTTCGACGAGCGGACGCAGGCAAAGCAGAGACGGGTCATCGAGGGAGGAAGCTCCGAACCGCCCGGTCCCGGCAAGAACTCGGCTGGGCTGGCCATCTTCCGCTACGAGACGCGTTGCGGGACGGTGTGGGGGCACACGGGCAACACCGTCGGCTACACCCAGTTCGCCGCCGCCAGCGCAGACGGGAGGCGCTCGGTGACGGTCTCCATCAACGCACTACACACCCTGGTGGCCGGCAATCAGGACGTCTTCAGGGCGCTGAGGCGTGCGGAGGTCAAGGCCGTGTGTGCCGCACTGGCCGGCAGTTAGGCCATCTCCCCGGAGAAGCTCTGTAGGCAGCCGCCTGAGGAGGGTCAAGTCTGCGCCGGACGCTGGGGACGCACCTTTCTATAGTCAGCTCTAGAGCACGGGCGCGGGAATCAGGGCGGAGACCTCTTCCGGGGGCTCTACGCGGGCCCCTGCGAGGTCAACGTCGAGCGCCCAGGAATCCGCCACGACACCTCGCGCCTGGAATGTCGCTTTCATGGCTGAGGCTATCTCCCCGGCTCTGCTCTGGGGTGCGAAGGCGAGGATGGTAGGGCCTGAGCCGGAGAGGCATGCGCCGTAGGCACCGGTCTTTAGGGCAACCTCTATAACGTCCTCCAATCCTGGGATGAGGTGGGAGCGGTAGGGTTGGTGGAGCCTGTCCTGCATGGCGACGCGCAAGAGGTGGTACTCGCCCGTCGCGAGGGCACCTAGCAGCAGACCGGAGCGGCCGACGTTGAAGGCGGCGTCGCGGTGGGGGACCGAGTCTGGGAGCGCGCGGCGGGCCGCCGTGGTGGAGACGGCGAAATCGGGGACGGCGACGACGACCTTCAGGTCCTTCGGTTCGAGGCGTACTGCGCTCACGCCGACGGGGGTGAGGGTTCCGATCACCAGCCCGCCGAGGAGCGCGGGGGCCGCGTTGTCGGGGTGGCCGTCGAGCTCGCAGACGATGTTGAGCAGGTCGGGGGCGGCGATCTGACCCCCGAACAGGTCGTTGGCTGCGACGGCCCCGCCGACGAGCGCGGCCGCGCTCCCGCCCAGACCCCGAGTCGGCGGGATAGAGTTCTCCTGCACTAGTCGGAACTGGGCGTCTGACTCGCCGACGAGTTCGGCCACAAAGCGGGCCGCCCTGTAGGCGGGGTGCTCGGGCCCGCGCGGGATGAGGTCGGCGCCCGTGCCCCGTATCTCTATCTCGGGATGGGGCGACCTGTCCAACCCGATCCTCATGCTCAAGGAGAGCGCGAGCCCCACCGCGTCGTAGCCAGGTCCGAGGTTCGCGGAGGTGGCGGGGACGCGGACGGAGATCACCGCGCCTACCTCTCCATGGACCCCGCGACGGCCTCGAACGTTGCCGGGACGGGGTCGGGGAGTTGCACGCGGCCAAGGATCACATCGGGGTCCTTGAGCCCGTGCCCGGTAAGAACACTAACGACCGTACCTTCAGGCCCCCTGCCTTCGGAGGCGAGCTTCAAGAGTCCTGCTATGCCTGCCGCGGAGGCTGGCTCGCAGAAGACACCCTCTTCCTGGGCCAGCATCTCCTGGGCGGCCAGGATCTCCCCGTCCGTAACGCTCTCTATGAGGCCACCGGACTCGCGCCCGGCCGAGAGCGCCCCCTCCTTGCTCGCGGGCGAACCTATCCTGATGGCGCTCGCGACCGTCTCGGGGCTCTCGAAGTCGTGGCCGGCCACCAGCGGTGAGGCCCCTTCGGCCTGGAAGCCGAGCATGCGGGGGGCCGAGTCGGCGTGCCCCGCCCCTCGCCACTCACAGAAACCCTTCCAGTACGAGGTGATGTTGCCCGCGTTCCCCACAGGCAATGCCAGCGCGTCGGGCGGATCTCCGAGGGCTTCCGCGACCTCGAAGGCCGCTGTCTTCTGGCCCTCTATACGGTCGGGGTTCACCGAGTTGACCAGCGTGACGTCGCCGAGCTCGTGGGCGATTCTATTGGAGAGCTTGAGGGCAGCGTCGAAGTTGCCTTCGATCTGGACTATCCGCGCCCCGTGCGCGAGGACTTGTACGGCCTTGCCCAGCGCGATCTTGCCGGCGGGCACGACGACGAAGCACTCCATGCCGGCGCGCGCCGCGTAGGCCGCGGCCGATGCCGCCGTGTTCCCCGTCGAGGCGCAGACGCAGGCGCGGCTCCCCGTTGCGGAGGCCCTGCTCATGGCCACCGTCATGCCGCGGTCCTTGAACGAGGCCGTCGGGTTCATACCTTCGAACTTCAACAACAGGCGGGCGCTAAGGCGCTCCGAGATCCTCGTGGCCTCGATCAGGGGCGTCTCCCCCTCACCTATGGTGGCTATGGCCTCATCCGGAATCTCTGGCAGCCACTCACGGTACCTCCGGATAACGCCCTGTCTCGACACCCGCGCCTGAACGCTCAATACAAGCCTAGCCTTTCGCTCGAACTCGGGCCGGTTCGACTCTACGAACCCGGAATCTAGCAGCGAACAAAAGTGTAGAAGCCACAAACCACAGCGTAAGAAAAGTATCACGCACCGACGCAGCGTTTCAAGAATGTGGCGACCCCACGACCCGTTTAGTAGGCTACGTATTGAGCTATCAGCAGTCAGCGGTCAGCAGTCAGCCAGAGGCAAGAAGCTGAAAGCTGAAGGCTGATAGCTGACAGCTAAAACCAAAGGAGCGCATTGCAGAGAGAGAAACCAACCATCCTCGTTACCGGCGGCGCCGGCTTTATAGGGGGCAACTTCGTCCTTGGTACAGTAGGAGACTACAGGGTGGTCAATCTAGACGCCCTGACCTACGCCGGCAACCCGGAGACACTGGCCTCGGTCTGGGGTCACCCCGACCACATCTTCGTACAGGGGAGGATCGGGGATAGGGAGCTGGTGGACCGCCTGCTCGCCGAGCATCGTCCGTCGGCCATCATCAACTTCGCCGCCGAGACGCACGTCG
>DATMVF010000224.1:0-4249 GCA_035563475.1 Rubrobacter sp. | reverse complement strand
GCTCTGGGCGTTCATCTTCGCCTTGCCCCAGCGGTTCGCGGCGATGACCTCCCCCGCCTCGAGGGCGACCATCCTGAGCCCCGTAACGGCGAACTCCCGGATAACCATGATCGCTGCCATCCACGCGGCCATCGAGCCCTCCCCCACGAGCGCGAAGAAAAGTGAGACGATGAGGGCCTTGTCGGCTATGGAGTCCATCAGTTTGCCGAAGCCCGTAACCTCGTTGTTGCGGCGGGCGATGATCCCGTCGAAGTAGTCGGTCAGGATCGCACCCACGTAAAGAACGACGGCGACGGGACGCGCCCACTCGAAGGGCAGATACAGCGCGACCATCACGGGCACGACGGCGACGAGCCGGATCAGGGTGAGCTGGTTTGCGAAGCTCAAGGGAGCCCCCGTCTCTCAAGCCCTCTAAGCTGCATCTTCTCCTCCTCTAGCCACATTCAACGTATCACCTTTGTGGCCGCGTCTCAAGGGCTTGGCTATTCCTCGTAAGAGCCCCGAATCTGGGTGACGGCGGGTCGCAGTAACAGACCGAAGATCCAGTCCGCAGCGACCCGCACCTTGCTCTGGGGGCTGTTCAGGCGGACGAGGTAGGCCAGCCGCCAGAAAACGGCCGCGATAATCCCGGTGAATCTTACGCCCATCACCTCGTTGACGGCGAAGTCGCTTCCCAGCTCGACGAGCTGCCCGAGCGGCTTGTACTCGAATTCTCCGAGGTCCCCCTCACCATCGATGGTCTTGAGCACGTTACGGGCGACCAGGTGCCCCTGCTGGATCGCGGCCTGCGCGGTCGGCGGGACGATGGCGCCCTCCTTGTGAACGTCCTGGACGGCCGCACAGTCCCCGACGGCCCAGACGTCGCTGCGGCCCTCCACCCGCAGAGATAGATCTACCTTTATGCCCGTCCGCTCGTCGTAGGGCAGCCCGAGGTTCTGTATCGTCTGGTTCGGGCGGTTGCCCGCGGTCCAGACCACGTTCTCCGTCTCGATCTGCTTGCCGCCCCTCAGCTTGACGCAATCACCTGTGATCTCCTCGGCCATGGCGCCCGTCATAACCTCGATGCGCTCGTTGAGAAGCCTGGCTCGGGCGGCGCGCCGCAGGGCGGGGTCGAGCTCGGGCAGGATGTTGGGCAGGGCCTCCAGGAGGTAGATCCTGACGCGGTAAGGGTCGATGTTCGGGTAGTCGGGCGCGAGGTTCTCGTGGACGAGAGTGTGGATCTCGGAGGCCACCTCGACCCCGGTAGCCCCACCACCGATTACCACGAAAGTGAGCTTGGACTCGGGCACCTCGTCGCGGATGAGGGAGACTTCCTCGAAGCGCTCTATGACGCGGTTGCGCACGCGCACGGCGTCTTCGACCCCCCTCATGGTCAAGCTGTGCTCCTCCACACCGGGGATGCCGAAAAAGTTTGGCTGTCCGCCCAGTGAGATTATGAGATGATCGTAAGGGAACTCGAGACCTCCGTCGGCCTCGACGACCTTCTTGTTCGTGTCTACGCCTTTGACCTTGGCCCGCCTGAAGCTTGCCCCGGCGAGGATGAGGGCGCGCCTCAAGGGCTGGGCGACGTTGCGCGCGTCGATGTCGCTGCTGACGATCCCAGGCACCATCGGCCAGAAGGTAAAGAAGTTGTCGCGCGCTATGACCAGAACTCCGACGTCATCGCGCTTCTCGACCAGCTTGCACAGGTCCGTCGCCGCCGTGTACCCCCCGAACCCTCCTCCGACGATCAGAACCTTCTTCTCGAACTCGCCGTAGGGTGGCTTCTCCCAGGGTGCGTAGCGGGGTGTAGGGTTGAGCGCCCGCCTCAGGGCACCGAGCCCCAAAACCAACCCGCCGAGCGCCAGCCCGCCCTTGACCAATCCGTTCATACAAGCCTCCCGCGAAGACTGATTACGGCCGGCCACGGCATCCGAGTCCGCGACACTACTATCCGCAGACCCATCTTACCTAAAGTTGGGTCTCAACTAAACCGTAAGGGCCGGCTAGGAGACCGCCACCCTGACCCTCCTGCTGCGCGGTCCGTCGAACTCGGCCAGGAAAACGCCCTGCCAACGCCCGAGGTCCAACTCTCCATCTCTCACCAGTAGAGTCTGCGACTGTCCGAAGAGACTGCTCAACAAGTGGGAATCGCTGTTGCCCTCGGCGTGCTCGAAGCGTACGTCCAGAGCTTCGAGGAAAGACCTGCAGGCGGAGGCAAGGTCCCTCGGCACATCTCTGTCGTAATCCTCGTTGACCGTCACGGCCGCGGTAGTGTGCGTCGATGAGATTACGCACAGACCTTCCTCGACGCCGGCATCCCTTACCGCCCGCCTCACCTCGTCCGTGATCGAGACCAACTCGTAACGCTCGCCCGTCTCGACCGGTATGTCGCTGATCCTCATCTCTCTCCTTCCAGAGCCAGTGGCAGAGCGGCAACACTGTCGAGTACGAGATCCGCCTCAGCCGCATCGCCACCGGGCCGCCATTTTCCGGTCCTGACCTGTATACCCGAGAGGCCGGCATTCTTCGCGCCTGCGACGTCGGCCTCGGCGTCGTCGCCGACCATGGCTACTTCGTGGGCTTCGAATCCCATATCTTCGAGGGCGATCCGGAAGAAGCTCTCCTCCGGCTTGCCGACTACGATGGCTCTTACCTCGCTCGCATACTCGAGCGCCGCGACGAAAGGTCCCGCGTCTAGCGAGAGTCGACCCTTGTTCTGCCAGTAGCGGTTCTTCTGCAGCGCTACGAGTTCAGCCCCATCCACAAGGCACCGAAATGCGGCGTCGAGGCGCGCGTAGGTAAAGCCTTCTCCCAGATCTCCGACCAACACGACTTCGGGTGAATCTTTCGTGAGACGGACCCTACCAAGGTCTTCGTACAGAGACTCCTCCACCAGGGCGAGGCAGCTCCTGTCCCCGATCAGGCGCGAGGCAGCCCACGCCGGTGTGAAGACCTCATCCTCCTCGACCAGGAACCCGAGCGTCCGCATCCTCTCGACCACCGCGCGGCGCGGCATCCTGGTCGTGTTCGTGACGTACCTGAGCGCAAGCCCTGAAGCCTCCAGGGCCCCTAGGGCCTCTCTTGCCCCAGCTACGGGCTCTTCTCCGACATACAGCGTTCCATCGAGATCCAACAGAAGACCTTTTATGCCCATGTACGCATCATAGTGGTGCGGAACGCGCCGGGCCACACCTGCCGGCGCGAGCGGTCGCAAGAGGAACGTAAACACGATGGCAATGATCCCGGTTACACACCCGAGCAGAAGGCCCCACAAACACGAGGAGCTATAAGCTATAAGCTTTCAGCAAGAACAAAAGGCTGAAGGCTTATAGCTGTGTGCTGAGAGCGCGGGTTGCAGGAGCTCAATCCTTCTGCTACCCGCTGTCATACCCCGAGTGCATGGAAGGGATGAGCTGCGCGAACTGCACTCGATCCCCGTAGATTCTCTCAGGCTGTTCTCAGAAACGAGCGCCATACTGCGTCTTTTCGGGGCTCGGCGATTGTCCCAACAAGATTATCCTTCCTTTCCCGAGCCCTGAAGAGATGCCCACCCTTCTAGCGAGGGAATTCCTCGAACGGACTATCTCGATACGGTCCGCTGCGCGCGGACACCGAGACGACTTTGTTCACCGAAATACTCCGTAATGCAGTTTCTCCGAGGTCCAGATCCAGGATCCCGCATAGCGCCGGCCCGCGACCTGTGGGCGCGTTGGATTCGAGCCCCTTGCTCAGGTGTTATTCTTGGGCCGGTCATTACAGATGGGGAGGTCCTGCGTGCTGCTCACAGCAGTATATGGTGTGCTCGTGATCGGGGCAGTTTGCCTCGCCGCGCTCGCCGGACTGGAGTTGGTCCAGCGACTCGTCCCCGCCGCCTCGCGCCAGCCCCATAACGACGTCGCTGGGTTCATCTACGCGGCATTGGGCGTGATCTACGCCGTGCTTCTGGCGCTCGTGGTCATCGCCGTGTGGGAAGAATTCCAGGTGGCCAATGAGACGGTCGAGCAGGAGGCCAACGCGGCGGCCGACATCTTCTGGCTGGCCGACCGGCTTCCGGAGCCCCGGGGCACCCACCTCCAGGAGCTCGTCCGATCCTACGCCGAAGAGGTGGTCCACAGGGAGTGGCCCTTGATGGAGCAGGGGCAAGCACCCTTGATGACGCAGACACGGGGGGCTTCCAGTGGGTGGACCATCATCGACGACATCCGGCAGAACTTACAGAACTTCGAGCCGCGCACAAAGGCCGAGGAACAGCTTTACGCGGAAGGGC
>DATMVF010000223.1:0-12287 GCA_035563475.1 Rubrobacter sp. | reverse complement strand
TGCCGCCTATGATGTTCACGGACGAGGAGGCTCTCGCGCTGGCCCTGGGGCTGCTCTCGGCCCGCAGGCTCGGTCTATCCGGGGCCGCCCCCGCCGTCGAGGGCGCCAGGGCGAAGCTGGAGCGCGTCATGCCCGAGGAGTTGCGCGAGCGGGTGCGGACCTTCGAGGAGGTCGTCGTCCCCGCAGCCTCGGCTCCGGCGCGTCTCCCTGCGGGCCAGGTCGTCGTGACCTTGAGCGAGGCCGTGCGGGAGCGCAAGCGGGTGTGGATGCGCTACCGGGCGGGAGACGCAGGGGAGACGCGGAGGGTTGTGGATCCCTACGCCGTCGTCCAGGGGGACGCCTTCTGGTACACCTTCGGTTACTGTCACCTGCGGGAGGGGAGACGTCTGTTCAGGTTGGATCGGGTACTCTCGGTGGAGATGCTCGACGAAGCGTTCGTACTCCCACCGGGCTTCGATACACCCCAGGGCGTTCTCGAGGCGCTCGCGGACATGCGGGAGGACCGCTGGTCCGTAGAGGTGTTGCTGGAGACCACACCGGGAGAGGCGCGCGGGCAACTCCCCAAGATGGGCGTCTCTCTTCAGGAGGCGCCCGAGGGTGTCCTTATGCGCTCTTCGACCTCCGACCTCATGTGGATGGCGCGGGTGCTCGCAGGGCTCTCATTCCCCTTCGTGGTGCGCGAGCCGCCCGAACTCCGCGAGTCGCTGCGACGACTCGCGGCAGAGATCGAAGCGCTCGCGGAGCGTACCTAGTCACGGTCGTTTAGCCGTACCTCGCCATAAGTGTTAGAGAGACTGTGTAGCCTTCCTACCAGTCCATCGTGTACGCCTCTCGGCCCCGCTTCAGCAACCCGCGGGCGATGATCGAACGCTGTATCTCGCTCGTGCCTTCCCAGATGCGGTCGACCCTGAGCTCGCGGTAGTACCGTTCGGCAGGGTTCTCGGTCATGTACCCGCGGCCGCCGAAGACCTGGACCGCCCGGTCGGCCACCCTGCCGGCCATCTCGGAGGCGAACAGCTTCGCCATCGCCGTCTTCCCGTGCAGGATGCTCGGGGCTTCCACCTCCCACATCCTGGCCACGTGGTTCACCATAAGCCTGGCGGCGTTCAGTTCGGTCACCGAGTCGGCCAGCATGAACTGGATCGCCTGGTACTCGGAGATCTTCTTCCCTGACGCCTGCCGCTCCAGCGACCACGAACGGGCCAGATCTATGAGCCTCTCGGCCGCCCCGCAACAACGCGCCGCTATCATCAGCCTCTCCAGCGAGAACCAGCGCTTGGTCCCCTCATCTCCCCCGCTTCCCAGCCGCGCCCCCTCAGGGACCCGGCAGTCCTTCAGCCGCAACTCGACGTGCTTGGAGGCGTAGGGATCGTGCATAAAGACCGGCGTGCGCACGAACTCCAGTCCGGGCGTCTCACGCTCCACGAGAAAGGACGCCTGCTCCTCGCCGGCCCACGCCAGCACGATAAAGAAGCCGGCCCGCTCACCTCCGGTCACGAACCACTTCTCCCCGTTCAGGACCCACCCGCCACCATCTCTTTTGGCGGTGGTCTTTATGTCCTTTATGTCCGAGCCGGCCTCGGGTTCGGTGATGGCCCACGCCTCCCGCGTCTCGCCCCGCAAGACGGGCATGACGTAGCGCTCTACCTGTTCGGCGCTGGCCAGCTCGAGGAGCTCCCGCGGTCCCCTGTCGGCGACCATGTATCCGAGGCCGTTCGTAACCTTGCCCGACTCCTCCTCCAGCGCCACCAGCGAGACCATGGACAGGTCCATACCGCCGTACTCAGCGGGCATGTTGAGGTTGCTGAACCCGGCCCGGCGCGCCTTGTTGCGTAGCGCCCGCAGCTTCTCCTCGTCGATCTCCCCGCGCTCGGCGATCTCCGCCTCGAACGGATGAAGCTCCTCCCTTACGAACTCGGCGATGCGGGCCTTCAACGCCTTTACTTCTTGCGGGATCTCCGCCGTCATCTGTGGCGCCGTCGTCACAGCTCTCTCCTCTTCTACTCTTTGGGGAAGGGCAGGGCGATGGTGTCCTCGATCCTGTTCGGGTCCCTTTCCCGCGAGAACCGCGCGAGCTCTATGTCCTCCTCGGGCAAGTCTTCGACCCTGCCTTCAGAGATAAGGCCGGCCATCTTCTCCCCGAGCGCAGGCCCCCACATCATCCCGTGTCCCCCTGCGGCAAGGACGTAGAAACCCTCCATCGGCTCATCGATTATGGGGAGGTGGTCAGGCGTGTAGTCGATCGAGGCCGCCCACGCCCGCGCTACCGGCAAACCCCTTAGCGCCGGGTGCGCAGACTCCCAGTCAGGGCGCATTCTGGCGTAGTAGTCCCAGTCGAAGTCGATCTGGTAGCGTCCCGTCTCGTCAGCCTCGTCGACGGGGTTGCTCATGCCGAGCAAGACACCCTGCTCCTCGGGCCGCCAGTAGTAACCCTTGCCCACGTTGAACACCAGCGGGAACGGATGCTCGAACCCCTCGGGCAAGTAAGGGAAGCTCACGATCTGGTGCCGCACCGCCATCACGGGGACCTCCACCCCGACCATGCCGCCGACGTCCCGCACTCCCCGCGGCCCGCCCGCGTCCACGACCCGCTCTGCCTCGAAGGTGCCGCATGCACTCTCCACAGAGTAGTGGTCGCCCTTCTGGCCAACGCCCGTCACCTCGCACATCTCGAAGAGGTCGACCGTATCGTCACCAAGAACCGCGCAGGTGGCATTGCGGGCCGCCACCGGCGGATGGACGTACCCATCGTCGGCCGTGTAAGTCGCCCCGACAAAACGGTTCCAGTTCAGGTCGGGAAAACGCCGTCTGCCCTCCTCGGGCTCCACCCACTCGTTCTCGACGCCCGCCGCCAGCCGCACCTCGACCAGCCGCAAGAACCCTTCCTTCTCCTCCTCCGTCTCGGCGACGATGAAGTATCCCGTCTCCCGAAAACCAGAGTCCAGGCCCAGCTCTTCCCCGAGTCGCAAATACAACTCCCTGGATAGCTTGCCCAGCTTCGCAGCCGTCTCGGAACCGCCCTGTTGGCGTACCACGCCGGCCGAACGGCTCGTCGCCCCGCCCCCGGCCCAACCCCGCTCCAACACCGCTATCCGCCCGAAACCACGACGCGCCAGCCGGTGCGCCGTCCACAACCCGAGGTTTCCACCGCCAACCACGACAACATCGTAGATCCTCATGCCCAACTCCTCCTCACGATCCTTCGCCCGCCCCTACGAAAATCCTATCTACGGGTGCCAGGCAGCCCGAACGCCACGCTTGAACCGCAGTTCAGGAATACGCTGTCGCGTCGACGAGTTCGCCGCTGCCGCCCGCATGCGGCACCTCCCACTACCTGGCTCTCCGGAACATGTTCGGAAGCCCGTGTCCCGGAGGACCGGAGACGATAACCCAATACGGATGCATTCTTGAACCGTCATTCAAAATAGATTATACTGAAATCGGCGGGCTGGGGCAACCGGCATGCTGCAGATCAGCACGCTGGTGGCGAGGCCGTAGAGAAGTGTGTAACGGACGGGTTCGAGAGGGAGTGCTCATGACGCCTATTGACCGCGAGTTGTTGGCTTCGTCGTTGGTCTCTGAGGGGCAGATGAGTTTGCCCGCCGAGGCTTACACGGACGATGCGGTGCTCGATTGGGAGATGGAGCACTTCTTCGACGAGAGTTGGGTATGCGTGGGCCGTTCGGAGGATTTGCGCGGTGTGGGGGACCGGTGTGCGGTTGCGCTCGGCCACGAGTCGGCGCTTCTTGCGCGGGACGAGGGGGGGAACTTGCGGGCCTTCTACAACGTGTGCCGCCACCGCGGGCACGTGCTCGCCGAGGTAGGCGAGTCGTCTAGCGGCAGGTTCATCCGCTGCCCTTATCATGCCTGGGCTTACGGGCTGGATGGGAGTCTGCAGGGGGCTCCTGGTTTCGGCCAGCTACCCGGGTTCGACAAGTCTGACTACTCGCTCGTGCCGGTCAGGGTCGCGGAGTGGGAGGGGTGGCTGTTCGCGAACGCGAGCGGCGAGGCACCTCCTTTCGAGGAGCACGTGGGCAGTTTGGGGGAGATGATCGGGAACCACCGCTCGGGTGAGCTCGTGACGGCCGCCAGGCACAGTTACGAGGTGGCGGCTAACTGGAAGATCTTGGTGGAGAACTACCACGAGTGTTACCACTGCTCCTCCATACATCCCGAGCTCTGCAAGGTGAGCCCGCCCAAGAGCGGCGAGGACCACGAGGCGCGGGGGATCTGGTTCGGCGGCTCCATGGAGCTCGAGGATCACGCCGAGACCATGTCGCTGACCGGCGAGAGCTTCGCCCCGAAGCTGCCGCACCTGACGGCGCTCCAGGAGCGGGAAGTGTACTACTACCAGCTCTTCCCGAACCTCCTTATAAGCCTCCACCCGGACTACGTGATGACCCACCGCCTGAGACCCCTCGCCCCCGGAAGGACAGCCGTGGAGTGCGAGTGGCTGTTCTCGAAGAAGGCGGTCGAGTCCGAGGGCTTCGATCCTTCGTACGCCAGCGAGTTCTGGGATGTCACCAACGGGCAGGATTGGGGGGCTTGTGAGGGCGTACAGAGTGGCGCTTCCTCGCGCGGTTACCGGCAGGGCCCGCTCTCACCGGACGAGTCGACGTCGGGCAAGTTCGTGGCAACGGTGGCCCGAGGGTACCTGGAGGGTGGGATCTCCCACGTACCGGACCAACCAGCAGTCAGCTAACGGCTTTCAGCTTTTTCTTGCTGAAAGCCGTTAGCTGATTGCTCTACGAGGGCGTCGACGGCCACGCACCCGCGCGGACCGACGATAACAGGGTTGACGTCGAGAGCGCCGATGAGATCCCCCAGGTCTCCGGCCAGCAGGGAGAGCCGCGAAAGAGTCCTGGCCAGAGAGTTCACATCCGCCGGTGGTGCGCCCCTGACCCCATCGAGCAGCGGACGGACGTCGAGCCTGTCGATAAGCTTCGAGGCCCTCGCCTCGTCCAGGGGCGGCAAGGCCAGGCGCCTGTCGCCGAGCGTCTCGATAAGTACGCCGCCGGCGGCGACCATCACGAGCGGACCGAACTGGGGATCGTGTACCATCCCGAGCGCCATCTCGACGCCCGGATCCACCATCTCCTGTACCGTGACGGAGGGGCCGAGGTGTGAGGACATCTCCCTGTAAGCCCCGGTCAGGCCGTCTTCGTCCCGAATACCGAGCGTCACCCCGCCGAGCTCCGTCTTGTGGGAAGCTGCGGCCGTCTTCAGGGCGACCGGGTAGCCGAGGCGCCGGGCGGCGGCCAGGACACCTTCGATGTCGGTCGCCGCGGCGGTACGCGCTACGGGCACCCCGTAGTCTGTGAGCATCTCCAGCGTGCGGGCCTCTCCGAGATCCTCCCCTGCGATCAGGGTTTCGCGCCAGCGTCGTACGGTCTCTCGTGGAGGGGGGTCGGGAGGTTCCTGGGAGGACGGCCTGCGGGCGTCGCGCCGCTCGAAGAGGTGCAGAAAGGCGCGCAGTCCCGAGGTTACGTCTTCGAGAACAGGTATACCGGAGGAGCGCAGGCGCGCCGCGGCGCTCTCCTGGATCGCGCTCGTGACGCCGCAGACCACCGCGAACGGCTTCTGCGTCGAGTTCCAGACCCTTTCTGCGGCCCAGGCGTGGCCCCGCTCGGCGCGATCGCTGTGCAGGTCTACCACGTAGGCGAACGCCCCCGTGTCGGGATCGTCGACCAGATACCTGGAGCAGTCCACGAAGATGTTGTAAGGATCGTTGTCAGTACCCCAAGCGTCCAGGGGGTTGACGGCCGGCAGGCCAGGCTCCAGTCGCGCTGCGACGTCCCTTAGGGTCTCCTCGGAGGGCCTGGCGAGGGGGACTTCGAGGTCTGCTGCGGCGTCGACCAGGTGCGCCCGCTCTCCGCCTGAGTCGAGGATGGCAGCCAGGCCTCCCGGGGCGGCGCGGCGCTCCGACCCGAGGAGCTCCAGGAGGTCGGCCATCTCGTTGAGCGACCCCACGCGGGCCACTCCGTAGGCGTCGAACAGGGCTTCGTAGGCGGCGTCGTCCCCGGCCAACGCGCCGGAGTGGGCCGTGACAAGCCGGCGGGAGGTGGGCGTCCTCCCGACCTTCAGCGCGACCACGGGCACGTCGCGCCCGGCGGCGGTCTCCAGCGCAAGCCTGAATCTCTGGGAGTCTCTGACCGTCTCCAGGAACAAGGAGATCACGCGCGTCGACTCGCGCTCCAGGGCGTAGAGCATGTAGTCGGCCATAGTGGTCGTCAGCTCCTGGCCCGTCGAGACGGCGAGGTTGAAGCGTATCCCCCTCTCCGCGTGCAACAGCGCCGAGAAGGCGGAGCCGGAGTGGGAGATCCAGGCTACGTTCCCTGGTTCGAGATCCGCGCGCTCCTCGAAGGCCAGGGCGCGCAACCCGCGCTCGACGTCCGCAAACCCCATGCAGTTGGCGCCGCAGACGGCCATACCAGCGTCGGCGGCGATGCTCTTGAGACGCTCGGTGAGCGGAGGATCGTCCGGCGGGTCCTCGAGCCCGCTCGCGAACACGACGACGCCCCGAGCGCCGCAGCGGGCCGCCTCCTCCATCTGCCTCTCCAGCCGCCGGTTGCCAACAGCAAGTAGCACCAGGTCAGGGACGAAGGGCAGCTCGTCGAGCCCGGGAAAACAGGCGATTCCCTCCACCTCATCGTACTTGGGGTTTACCGCTGCCGCCTCGCCGGAGAAGCCGCCGATGATGAGCTGTTTCACCATGTAGTTGCCCGGGGTGTCGAACCTCGGGCTCGCGCCGACCATCGCGACCGAACGCGCCTCCAGCATGGCGCGCAGGGCCTCGTCCACCGCCACCTTGCTATCCGCGGTTGCGCACGGTCAGGCGTTGCTTCAGGCGCTCCCTGCGCCGGTCGCGCCGGATCTCCCGCACGCAGTTGTACGCCGGGATGGCGCACACCCCGCCGCCGGCGTGGGTGGCCGACGAGGCCTGGTAGAGGCCCCGGATTGGGGTGCGGTAATCCGCGTAACCGGGGGCGGGCCGCATGTGGAAGAGCTGCTCGGCTGAGAGCTCGCCGTGGAAGATGTTGCCCCCGATGAGCCCGATCTCCTGCTCCATGTCGTAAGGACCTAGCACCTGGCGGTGCAGGATCGCCCCTCTGAGATTCGGCGCCAGCTCGCTGTAGCCGTCGATCACACGGTCCGCGTAAGCCTCGAGTTCTTCTCTGTGGGGCTCCTCGGACCATTCGTGCGGGACCCACTGCGTAAAGAGCGACATTATGTGGTATCCCTCGGGGCAGAGCGTGCGGTCGAACACCGTGGGTATAACGCCGTCGGAGAACGGCCGGCGCGCCGCCCTCCCGCGCCGCGCATCCTGGAAGGCCTCCTCGATGTAGTCGATGGAGTGGGCCAGCTCCACGGCACCGCCGAGGTGCTCCCCCCGACCCGGGTCTGCGGTGAAGTCGGGTAGCTCCGAGAGGGCGAGGTTGATCTTGACCACCCCGCTGCGGGAGTTCCACCGCTCTATGTTGCCCACAAAGTCGTCGGGCAACTCTTCACTTCCGAGTTGCTCCAGGAACGTGATCCTGGGGTGCGTCGCCGCCACCACGATATCGGCCTCCAGTTCCTCGCCGCTTTCGAGCACCACGCCAGTTACGCGCCCGTCCTTCTGCAGGATACGCTCGACCGGGGCGTTGGTCCTTACTTCGGCGCCGAACGCCTCCGCCGAACTCCTGAGGGCGTCGGAGACGGCTCCCATACCTCCCCTGGGGTATCCCCAGGAGCTGAGGCCGAGGCCGGCGTCCCCAATCTCGTGGTGCATCAAGACGTAAGCCGTCCCTGGGGTCGCAGGACCGGCCCACGTCCCGATAATGCCGTCGACCGCCATCGCACCCTTTACCTGCGGCGACTCGAACCAGTCGTCGAGCAGATCCCAGGCGCTCATCGTCATCAGCCGGGTGAGTTCGCCCACCCGCGGCACGTCCAGGCCCCGCATCCGCCACGCCAGCTTCAGCTGATCCAGGAGGTCCAGCGGATGCCTGGATCCTATCTTCGGCGGCGGCGTAAGCAGCAAAGGCTCCATGATCGCCGCCAGCTCCCCGAGCCACTTCCGCCACTCCCCGTACGCCTCCGCGTCCCTGCGCGAGAACCGCGCCAGCGCCTCGTAGTCCTTCCCGGCGTCCACCCCGGTCATGGTCAGGGACCGCCCGTCGGGGAACGCGTAGTAAGAAGGTCCCATCGGAAATACCTTGTACCCGTGATGCTCCAATCGCAACTCGTCGATGATACGCCGGGGCATCAAACTCATCACGTACGAGTAGGTGGTGACGTTGAACTCGGGGGCCTCCTGCCAGGGCGCGTCGGTCGTGGCCGCCCCGCCGACCTTGTGACGGGCCTCGAGCACCACCGTCCTCAACCCGTCCCGGGCGAGATAGGCCCCCGCGGCCAGCCCGTTGTGCCCCCCGCCGATGACTATGGCCTCGTAACCGCCCCTCATCATCTCTCCTCTCACAAGCCTGCGACTGATTCTAAATCGCCATTCAATGTAACATCTTGCGTTTGCGGTGGCAAGACGTTTCTTACCGGTCGCGGATTACGGGTAATTGTGGACTGATTGGGACGCTTATGCTATGGTGGTACATTAAATAGCCATTCACAAGTTCGGATGTAGACCGTAGGAGGAGGATGGGCGCGAGGCCCAAGTTGACGCAGAAGCGTCGCACGCAGATGCTGGAGGCGGCCATGGAGGTGATCGCGGAGCGGGGTCTTGGCGAGACGCGAATCGCCGATGTGGCGGACAGGGCCGGTTTGAGCCCGGCGTTGGTGGTGTACTACTTTGGGTCCAAGGAGACGCTTCTGACCGAGGCGCTCGCTTACGCGGAGGACCTTTTCTACGTAGAGGCTTTCCGGGAGTTGACGGACATCGAGGGCGCTTCGGAGCGTCTGGTGCGTTTGATCGAGCTGGCGTGTCCGCCTGTGGTGAGTCGCGAGAGCGACGAGTACTGGAAGCTGTGGGTCGAGTTGTGGTCGCGGGCTCTACGCAATGAGGAGGCGGCCCGCAAGCGCGAGGCGCTCGAACGCCGGTGGCGCAACACCATCGCCGAGGTAGTAAGGGAGGGCCAGCGCTCCGGAGAGTTCGGACCTTGCGACTCCGAGCGCTTCGCGACTTACCTCTCCGCGCTGATGGACGGCCTCGCGCTGCAGGTACTTTTCGGCGACCCCGCGGTGAGTGGGGAGCTGGCCAACGAGATGTGTCTTGGCGCGGCGGCCAGGGAATTGGGCTTCGACGCGCTCGGGCTGAGGGGTGGGCAGGGGAGCGTGGGACAGAAGGAGCTCGCTGCCGAGGGGTAAGGACGGGGCCTGGGGTCCCAGAGGAGGTCGATAGAGATGGCGTTCCACCCGAGGGAGAGATCGCCCTGGCGGCGGCCGATGTCGCGCCGCGAGATGCTCGGCTTGGTTGCCGGTACGGCCGTGGCGGGCGGATTGCTTGCGGGTTGTGGCAGCTCTTCCGGTAGCGGTTCGGCTTCGCAACTCGCGATCGGGACCAGGGAGAACCCGGTAGAGCAGCCGCTATTCGACGACATCCCGCGCATAGAGTCGGGGCTCGAGCCGGAGGAGGGTCCTCTGCGCGTCTATAACTGGGCGGACTACATAAACCCTGCGGTCCTCAAATCGTTCACCAAGGAGTTCGGGAACGAGGTGGAGGTAACCACCTTCTACAACTCGCAGGAAGCGGCGCAGAAGCTGAGGACCGGCAAGATCAGCTTCGACATCTTCTTCCCCACGCAGGACGACCTGCCGAAGTACGTCGCGGGCAAGCTACTGCAGCCGCTCAACCACGACTACATCCCCAACCTAAAGAAGAACGTCTGGCCGACGCTCGCCGACCCCTTCTACGACAGAAAATCTCGTTACACCGCCCCCTACGTGACCTACAGCACGGGTATCGGATGGCGGACGGACATGGTTTCGACGGACGTGGCGAGCATGGAGAACCCGTGGGACGTACTATGGGACTCCGAGTACAGGGGCGTCACGGGCCTCTACGACGAGTACAGGGACGCGCTGAGCGTTGGCATGTACAGGAGCGGCATCACGAACGTCAACGGTGCCGCGTCCTCGGACCTGGAAAAGGCCAGGGACAACCTGCTGGAGCTTCCTGACCTCATGGAGATCCGCTACACCATCGACGGGGCCTACTCCAGGCTGCCCGAGGGCAATCTCGGTCTGGTCCAGGCCTGGTCGGGGGACACGCTCCTGGCGATCCAGTACGCGCCTAACGCCGAGGACGTCTCGGTGTTGCGCTACGCGTGGCCGCCCAAGACGACGCAGAACAAGGTGGGGGGTATGATCTCCAACGATTGCATGGCGGTGCTCGCGAACGCGGAGCGTCCCGTGCTCGCCCACGCGTTCATCAATTACGTACTGGATGCGAAGGTCGCGCTCCAGAACATGAGCTGGCTCGGTTACCAGCCGCCCCAGAAGTCCCTCGATCCGACAAGCATGGTGGACAGGGGGCTGGTCCCCGAGACCCTGGCAACGGCGGTCGTCGCGCAGGAAGACTTCGAGCTGGGCCAGATCACCACGCAGCTGACCCCGCAGGAAGAAGGACGCTGGCTCGAATCCTGGTCCAGGGTCCAGCAGGGAGGCTAGCAGCGTGAGCGGGCCCGACGAAGGAGGGCGTCGCGCTGTCGGCGAGAAGCGCTGGCTGTGGCCCTCGCTGGCGGCTCCTGGCGTCATCTGGCTGGTCCTGCTCTTCCTCGTCCCGCTCTACGCGGTTCTCGCCGTGGCCATGGGAGCGCCCGACCCCATCTTCGGTGGCGCGCTGCCAGCATGGAACCCGTTGGCGTGGGACCCGAGCGAGTTCGGGACGATACTTGGCGAGATCTTCGGCGGCCAGCTTGGCTTCGTCTTCCTGCGTACGCTTATCTACGTCGCGGTCGCCACGTTTCTGAGCCTCCTGATCGGGTACCCGGTCGCCTACTACGTCTCCCGGCACGCCGGACGCTGGCGCGTGCCGCTCCTGTTGCTCATCATCGCGCCGTTTTGGATCAACTACCTCATGCGCATGCTCGCGTGGGTGAACCTGCTCTCCACGGACGGCTACGTCAACCAGGTCCTTATGTTCGTGGGCATCCTCGATGCGCCGAGGGAGTGGCTGGTCGGCAAGCACTCCACCGTTATCCTGGGTCTCGTCTACGGTTACGTGCCGTTCCTGATCCTGCCCCTCTTCGCCGCGCTCGACCGCATCGACCCGCGGGTGATCGAGGCGGCGCGCGACCTCGGGGCGAGCCCGGCGCGGGCCTTCTTCGCCGTAACCTTGCCCCTTTCCTCGCAGGGCATCCTTGCGGGGTGCGTCATAGTCATGCTTCCGATGTTCGGCGACTACTATACGGCCACGCTTCTCTCGGGGTCTCCCAAGACGAACATGGTCGGAAAGCTCATCGAGCAGGACATCCTGAGCGGCGCAGGCAGCGGCAGGGGTGCGGCCCTTACCGTCGTGCTGATGATGTTCGTCGGCATCCTGATGACCTACTACCTCTACAGCGTGGCGCGGGCGTCGAGGGAAGCCAGAAGTTGAGCGCCGCGGTGAACAAGAGTGCGGAGGTGCGCCGGGGGCCATCGCGTCTCAAGGCGTGGTGGTCCAACCCCTGGGGCAAACCGCGTTTCCTGGTGCTCTGCACGATAGCCTACATCCTCTGGTCGCTGGTCCCCGTGGCGATAGCCGTGCAGTTCGGTTTCAACGCGGGCCGCTCGCGCAGCGCCTGGCAAGGTTTCTCGCTCCGCTGGTACTTCCAGGACCCGAACCTCTCCGTACTGCACGATCCGTCGCTGCGGGCCGCGCTCGTCCAGAGCCTCCAACTCGCAGCGCTGACGATGCTGATAGCCACACCCTTAGGGGTCGCATTGGCCATCGGGCTCGCGCGCTGGACAGGGTGGGGCGCAAGGCCCGCCAACTTCCTGATGCTCTTCCCACTCGTCACGCCCGAGATAGTGATGGGCGTCGCGTTGTTTCTGGTCTTCGTGCACCTCTTCGGCTTCGTGCGGCTTGGTACGATGGCCCAGGTCCTCGGGCACGTGACGTTCACCGTCTCCTACGTCGTCATTGTCGTACGAGGACGGCTGTTCTCCGTTGGAAGAGAGTACGAGGAGGCGGCCATGGATCTCGGCGCCTCCAGGTGGCAGGCGCTCAGGACGGTGCTGCTGCCCATGCTGGCGCCGGCGATCTGGGCGAGCCTCATGGTCGCCTTCGCCATCTCCATAGACGACTTCGTGATCAGCGCCTTCCTTATGGGAGACGCCTCGTCCACCACCATACCGGTCAAGCTCTACAGCGC
>DATMVF010000222.1:0-8280 GCA_035563475.1 Rubrobacter sp. | reverse complement strand
ACCACCTGCTGGGTCTCGCAGGTCTCCTTCGCGCCGCAGCAGGTCGTCGTCGCCGTCCGCAAGGGCCAGCACACGCACGACCTGATCGAACAGGGCGGCGTCTTCTCCCTGAACTTCCTCGATACGGAGCAGGAAGACCTGGCCCGCAAGTTCACTCAGCCCCTCCAACCCGAAGACGGTGCCCTCGCCGGCTCGCCATACTCTACGGGAGAGACGGGTGCCCCGCTCTTCGAGGAGGCGTTCGCCTACTTGGAGTGCCAGGTGGTCGGCAAGATGGAGGCCGGCGACCATACGGTCTACCTCGGGGAGGTCGCCGCCGCTCACCTGGCGCGTCCCGCAGACATTCTCACCGACCTCGATACCCCCATGGAATACGGAGGGTAATCAGCACGCCGCTTCGCGGCTTGTCAGCATGTCAGCACGCTCAGGCTTTTAGCCCTCGCTCGTCAGCATTTCGGCTGGTCAGCCTTTCAGGGACTCCCCAGGTTCTGATTCCGGCGCGTTAAAGAACCGTGGGCGTATCGCCGAGTAAGTACGTGGAGCGTGCGGAGACCCGGCGGTGGCAGAGGTGTGCAGAAGGAACGGGAGAAAGGTGTTTTCCTGGTTCTCGTGGCGGATGGAGGAGCTTCGTGAGACGCATGAGGGGGGTTTCACACTTATTGAGTTGATGGCGGTCCTCGTTATCGTCGGGATCCTCGCTGCCATCGCCATCCCGAACTACATCGGCCAGCAGGATAAGGCGAGGGACGCTGCCGCCATGGCGCAACTGCGTATGGCGGCGACGTCGCAGCAACTCCATTACGTGGACCAGAACTCCTACGCCGGCGACGCCACAGACCTCGAGGCCTACGGTTTCAGGCAGGGAGAGCAAACGGTAACGGTACTGGCGGGCGACGTAAGTACCTACTGTATGCAAGCCCCCGGCGGCGGTGGAGTCACGTTCAGGATCACCCCTGCTATGGGCAGACCTGTGCCTGGTGCATGCTAGGAGTGCTCCGGTGGTTCGAGCTGAGAGTCCTCTGCTCAGCCGATGCGGTCCTGTCACCTATGAGAAAGGGACACCTGAGGGGCAATGGAACTCGCCCGCGACTTTCGCTAACATACGATGAGGGTCGACGGCGAACTTGGAGGGGGAGCCGTCGGCCCTCCCCTATAGATACGCAGCTTGCCCTATGAGGTTGCGGAATTGGGAGGAGTGATCAGCTAGATCCGCAGGTAGGATCCTTCAGCCTGTTACGGCGGATCAAACAGCCCGGCCTTCGCTCCTCAACATCTCCCTAATACGCCGGCCGTCGCGGTGGCCGCGGTAGTAGGAAAGCCTTTCCGGATACTCGGTCCACGCCGCGAGGCTGCTGTTGGTCGCGAACGTCTGCGCCTGCCCGAAGCGCCCATCCTCCCAGCCGCTCCTGTAGGCCGAATCCTCGCGGCCAACCCCAGCCCCTCCAGTGGCTCTCTCTCGGATCATTCCCCACCTCCCGGGCGCGTGATTCTTACAAGCATCATATAAACACAATGGATTCATAAATGTAAGGCCTGAACTTAATAAAATCGAACAAAAATTACAAAATTTCCATATTGGGCGCCGTTAGACCGTACGCGCTGTAAATATTGTGTCTATTGTTACTATTTCGCCACACGAAGATACGAGCGGCGTCCGAGGAGGTATGCGAAGAGCGTTGCACCGAGCAAGGCTGGGGCCACCATACCGGAAAGGACACTCACGCCTGTCCAGAAGGAGGTGGCTATGATGGCGCTATCGAGCAGGGCGGGTCTTGGTGTTTCGGACCACCTTCCGGTAGTGAGGAGCAGGGTGGTGGCGAGGGCTCCTGAGAGCAGCCAACCGGCGTAGTTACTGAGTGGCACGCCGTAGTAGGCGCCGTCCTCGGGCCACACCCAGAAGCCCAGGGAGGCTGCACCGGGGTCGAGGACGGCATCCATCCAGACGAGCAGAAGGGTAGCGTAGAGAACGCGGAGGAGACGCGGGCGGGTCCCCCACGCTGCTGCCACGGCCCCGACGACGAGTGGCGTGTAGGAGAGGGGCAGGAGGTAAGGGACGAGTCCGGCGAGCCTGGGTCCGAGGGCGTCGCCGTAGTAGAAGGTACCGTAGGGGAAGCCTGTTGCGACGCCTATGGCTTCGATGGCGTAGGCCAAGATGGAGAGGGCGAGCAGGGAGAGCGTGGCCCGGCGTGGGCCCAGGTAGTGGAAGAGTGCGACGGCCGAGGGCAGGGCTATAAGGAGGGTCGAGACGTACGAGCCTACGCTTGCTCCCTGTATGTCTGGGTAGCGTACGGCGAAGAATGCGGCCACCAGGGAGAGGGCGCAGGCGAGGATCAGGGATCGCGGTGTGGTGCGGCGGAGCTGGGTCAACACCCTTGCAATGTTAACGGTTCTGCAAGGGGGACGCTGGTATAAATTAGGGGCTGTGATCCTGCGTCTCCTCCACATCTCGCGGCCCGTGCTCTGGATCAACACCGTAGGTCCGGCCACGGTCGGGATGTGGCTGGCAGGGGATCTCTTTGCTTGGGGAGCGCTGCCGATTCTGTTGTGGCTGACGCTCCCTTTTAATCTTCTCATCTACGGCGTCAACGACGTATTCGACCAGGAGACCGACGCCAAAAATCCCCGCAAGGGCAGCCTGGAAGGAGCCAGGATAGACCACGCCGAGGTCCGCCCCCTCGTGCTCGGCGTCATCCTTACGAATGCGCCGTTTCTGATCTACTCTCTCCTGTTCGCGCCCTTTTCCGCCACAGCCTGGATGCTACTCTACACGCTACTCTTCCTCGGTTACTCCGTCCCACCCGCACGCTTCAAGGCCCGCCCATACCTCGACTCGCTGAGCAACGCGGCCTACGCCTTCCCGCTCGTTTTCGTTCCGCTCGCACTCGGCGAAGATCCCGTCTGGCCAGCCGCGCTCGGACTCATGGCGTGGAGCGCGGCCAAGCATACCTTCGATGCTGTGCAGGATGTGGATGAGGACCGCAGGGCCGGCATCACGACGACCGCGGTCAGGCTCGACCCTGGCGGCGTCGTCTTCTGGAGCGGTGCTCTCTGGGCGCTCGCCACCGTTTGTTTCGCCCTCGTTAGCGTGCCCGTCGCGCTGGTGAACGCCGTGATAGCGGGTGCGCTGTTGTACGTCCTGGGCCAGAATCCCACGCCGGAGACGGGACACCGGCTCTACAAGTACTCTATAGCCTTCCCTTACGTGGCCGGGACCTTCGCCGGCGTGCAGCTCGTCGCTGCGCTGTCTCTGGGGGCTTATCCTTGAGCCGCGTGGTCGTCGTCGGCGGCGGCATCGGGGGGCTGGCCGCGGCGGTCCTCATCGGACGCGCCGGGCATGAGGTTACGCTGTTGGAGGCCAATCCGTGGGTTGGTGGTAAGAGCCGGCGCATCGAGCTCGAAGGCCGGCGGATGGATACGGGACCTTCGCTCCTCACCTTCCCCGGTGTGTGGGAGGAGTTTCTGCGGCGCTGGGACGCGACTGACGGTAAGCCCGGCGAGGCTGCCGAGATCGCGGATCTCAGGCTGAAACGGCTGCCCGAGGTGGGACGGTATTACTACCGCGGCGAGGTAACGTCGCTGCCTGTGGAGGAAGGCCATCCCTGGCGTGCGGCGTGGGAGCGGTTCGCCGGCATACACGGCGGGCTCGGGCCCGAGGTCACACGGCTACTGACGGCTGACCCTTCGGAGGGTAGGACGCTACCCGCGCTGGGACGTCTTCTAAGGATATACGGGGCGAAGCTGACGACCCGCTCCTACCTGGACAGCCTTCGATGGTTGCCCGAGGGGTTGAGGGAGATCATCGCCATCCACACGCTCAACGCCGGGGTGGCGCCGACGCGGACGCCCGCGCTGTATGCGAGCATGCCTGCGATCATGGCCGCCGATGGTGTACTCGTGCCCGAGGGCGGCGTCTACGAGATCGTGCTTTCTCTCGAGAGACTCGCCCGACGCGCAGGTGTCGAGGTCAGAACGGGCGAGGCTGTGCTCGAGATCGGGCGCGGCACGGTCGTGACGGCGGAGCGAGAGTACACAGCAGACAGGGTGGTTAGCGACATCGACCCGGGCAGGCTGGAGGGCCTGCTAGATCCCGAAAGAGGGCGGGTGAAGGAGAGGCTGACTTGCTCCGGGGTGGCCATTTACGCGCCGCTCCGCGAAGAGCTACCAGGCGGAATCGGGATGCACAGCGTCGTGCTGCCTTCCGATCCCTTTGAGCTGTACGCGAGTCTCGAAGCTGGCAGAGAACCGCGGGAGACGATGGCGTTTCTCAATTATTATCGTGGGGGTGAGATCTACCCCAACGAAGGAGGGACGCTGGCCTTATTGCTCACGGCGCCTGCGAACGGATTGGAATACAGTCTGGAGGACCCGTTCGTCAGGCGGGAGATCGAACGCGTCTCGGCTGCGGCAGGACTGCAAGAACCGGTGACGAGACATTTCGGGGAGTACGAGGTCCTCGACCCGGGGTACTTCGGCGCTTGGGGGAGTGCGGGCGGGGCGCTATACGGGGCCGTGCGTCCGTTGTGGAGGAGCGGACCTTTGCACAGGCCACCTTACAAAGATCGTGGACGTCCGTGGCTGTGGCGGGTCGGGGCTTCCGTGCATCCCGGGGGCGGCATACCGGCCGTTCTCGGGGGGGCCATGATCTCGACGGGCAGAATGCTCCGATCTTTGGTTAAGTGAGGAATAAAGTACAGGAGGGACGTTAGGGATGAACCTCAGCAGCCAGCGCGACCTGTTCGAGATACCAGAAGACATCGTTTATCTGAACTGCGCGTATATGGCGCCGCAGCTACGTCCGGCGCGGGAGGCCGGGGAGAAGGCAGTGTCGCGCAAGTCGCGGCCCTGGGAGATCACGCCTGACGACTTCTTCGAGGAAGCAGAAGAGGCGCGGGCGTTGTTCGCGCGGCTCGTCGGCGGTGACGCCGACGGCGTCGCGGTAATCCCCTCCGTCAGCTATGGGATCTCCGTTGCGGCGGCGAACGTACCGGTGCGAGAAGGAGAGAAGATCGTCATCCTCGAGGACCAGTTTCCCTCCAACGTCTACGCTTGGCGCGAGCTGGCCGAGCGGAGCGGGGCGAAGCTCGTCACCTTACCCCGTCCAGAAGATCTCGACTGGGGTCGGGCCCTGGTCGGGGAGATCGACGCCGACACCGCCGTTGTTGCCGTCCCGAACTGCCACTGGACCGACGGATCGCTCGTCGACCTCGCAAGCGTCGGCGAAAGGGTCCGCGAAGTAGGGGCGGCGCTGGTCGTCGACGCGATACAGTCGCTTGGGGCGTATCCCTTCGACGTCTCGGATGTTCGGCCCGACTTCCTCGTCACCTCATCGTACAAGTGGCTGCTCGGACCCTATGGTGTCGGGTATATGTACGTCGGGGAGGAGTATCGGGAGGGGAAGCCAATAGAGCACAACTGGATCAACCGCCGCGGGAGCCAGGACTTCTCGGGGCTGGTTTCTTACCAGGACGCCTTCCAGCCTGGCGCCAGGCGCTACGATGTGGGGGAACGGAGCAACTTCGCCCTGCTCCCTATGGCGGCCGAGGCGCTGCGCCAGATCCTCGACTGGGAGGTCGAGAACGTCTCTGAGTCCATCGGCACGTTGACGGACCTCATAGAAGAGAAGGCCGGAGAGCTCGGTATCGCAACGATCCCCAAAGAGAGGCGGGCGCGGCACATGATCGGGCTGATGCTCGGCCCTGACGCCCCCGACGACCTCGCCGCCAGGCTCACGGCACACAACGTCTACGTCAGCGTGCGCGGCGAGAGTGTGCGAGTCTCGCCTCACCTCTACAATACCGAAGAGGACGTCGGTCGGCTCTTCGAGGTCCTAAAGCGGGTTGTTGGTTAGAGCGGTTCGAGAAGCACGGGTTCAGGTTTCAGGAGTTCTCGAGAACACGCCCCGACTATTCTTTGGCGCTGCGCGGGGCAGGAGGCATACTACACGCCTCAGAAGACGGGCCAGAGATCGGAGGGACGCCTGGGGAACAGGGCTTTGAGCAAGGCTCGAGCGTCTCCCTCGCCTGGCAAACAGTCGGCGAAGGCGCGGTCGAGTTCGTCGAGGGAGCGGTAACCGAAGAGGAGTTGCAGGAAGGTCAGGTCCGGAAAGGCCGCGTCGCCGCGCTCTTCGACCGTGGGGCTCCAGTCCTCCACTCTACTCAGCCGCCCGCGATCCAGCTCGAGGCGAATGCCACCGCCGTAGAAGCTTACCTTTAGCTCGCAGGTGTGCCCCGCGGCCACCGAAGCCGCGAGCCTCCGTTCGAGCACCGGCGCTACGTGGCGAAGGAACCCGGGGAGGTCGGGCACCCGCACGTAGTAGGAGTAGTTGCCCTGGCGGTCGAGCCTGTAGAGCGGCGGCTCCGGGATGGCCTCGTGGAGGGGATGCTGCTCGCCGAGAACGAACGTCAACGACGCGAGCTCTTCCTCGCCCGAGGCACGCTTGCGTCCGAACTCTGCCAACTCGCTTAGCACGAAGGGGGTGGCCTCGAGCCAGGAGATGCCGTCCGCGAGCTCGTAGCCGTACACCTGCAGGGCCCCATTTCGGAGGTCGGGCGCGTGGCAGACGTATCCCACGGATTCGCCGGTGGCATCCTCCACGATCTTCATCTCCAGCGACTCGTCGCTCTCCGGGTCGCGCCCGGCCACCTCGTAGCGCCAAAGACCCTCATCGCGCGAGGCGGTGAGCAGGCCGCGTCCTCTTCCCCGGCGGTCCAAATTCGAGAGGAACCCAGCGTCCGCCGCTGCGGCGGGCCGGAGCCGGTAGGAGCGGGGAGAGCTCTCGGCCCCCCCGGAGCTCGACGGCTTGTCTGGTACGTCCTGGACGTAGATCCGGCGTCCCCCGCCCATGTACACGGCCATCTCGTAGCCGAACCGGCGGTAGTAGTAGGGTATGCCGCCTATCGCCTGCATCAGGTGCCCGCGCTTCTCGCTCCAGCGGTGTAGTACCTCGAACTGCTCCCTCACCAGGCCGCGACGGCGGTAGTCCGGGTGGCTGCCGACCAGCTCGGGTAGTCCGGCGTCGAACTCCACCCCTTCGTAGGAGAAGCGTTGCCCGATCAGGCACGTCGAGGAGACTACGAAGCCCGTCTTGGTGTCCTCGACCACCGTGAAGTCCGAGGCATCGCAGGTAGGATGATCCCCCGACATCAGGTCGCGCGTGCCGGCGGCTATCCCGCGATGGGGTTCCCTCTGGTCGAAATCTCCCGAGGAGTGGTGGATCCGCGCGTTGAACGCCGCGACCGCCTCGGCGTCCTCCCTCCTTGCCCGGCGCAGGATCAATCCACCACCCAGATCCTTTTTCAACTCGGTTGGTTCCCGACTACTTTGTTCTCCGGCCATCGCTTCTCCCTCGTACTGACAAGAGCCCGAAGGTAGCATTATCTACTATCCATACCTCCCGAGAAAATGGTAATAAACCGGGCCGGGTTGCGCGTGGTAATCGTCCATGCAGGTCGCCGTTAAGGTCTTCGCTATTAGGATTGCTCGTGCCGATCCGGTCGGTAGCCGGCCCAATCCTCGATGAGCGTAACCAATGATGAATGATCCCAGCCGCCTCGTCCCGCAGCCATAAGGGAGCCGAACATCTGGTCTACCATGGACGTTACGGGCAGGGCAATCTCATACTCCCTGCCTGTCTCCAGGGCTATGACGAGATCCTTACGATGGAACTCGACTTTGCCGCCCGGCTCGAAGTCGTGCGAGAGTAGCTTCTCGCGCTTGACCTCCATGACCTTGTTGGCCGCGAGTCCCCCGGAGAGTACGTCCAGGATCTTCCCCGGATCCACCCCGGCCTTCGATCCTAACACCAGCGCCTCGGAGACCGCCTCGATGGTGAGGGCCACCACGATCTGGTTGCAGGCTTTTACGACCTGGCCGGTCCCCGGTGGCCCGACGTGGACTACCTTCTCCCCCATCACGTCGAAGAGGGACTTCGCGCGCTCGAAATGTTCCTCCTCTCCCCCGACCATGATGGAGAGTGTTCCTTCCACGGCCCCCACGTCGGCCCCGCTGACCGGGGCGTCGAGCATACCCACCTCCCGCTTGCGGGCGATCCGGGCCAGCTCCTGGGCCAGGATCGGCGATGAAGTACTCATGTCCACGATGAGCGAGCCTTCCCTGGCACCCTTCAGGAGCCCTCGTTCTCCCGCGACGACCTCCTCGACCTCTGGCGGACCAGGGAGCATGGTGATCGTTATGGCGCTCTGCCTGGCGACCTCCCTCGGGCTGTCTGCGACTCTCGCGGACCCTGCTCTGGCCAGCTCCTCGGCCTTGTTGCGGGTACGG